>DBUL01000044.1 GCA_002307905.1 Rhizobiaceae bacterium UBA1291 | reverse complement strand
TCCGAGGCGATCAGCTCGATCTCGTGACGCTGGCGACCCAGTTCCTTCTCGATCGCGCCGAAGATTTCCGGATCGGTGTCGGCAAGCGTACGGGAAAAGAAGGCATCGGTGTTCGACATGACTGTGGGCTCCTGACGGTTGATGCCAAGGGGTCTTAGCGCTCCGTCTCGGCAAGGGCAATACGGGACGCGACATTTGCGCATCAAACAGCGCTGCGGCCCTCACATCGTACGTCAGGTCTCTCCTGCAAGGCAGGCGGCGCCAAGGAGAACATACAAAAGAGGCGGCGACCCGCCGGATTCGCCGCCGCCTGTATTCCAGCGCAACCACCCTNNACGTTCATTTACTGCGGCAGGATATCATCCTCGACCGAACCGGCCGACGTTTCGACGCCGATATTGGTCTGGAGCGCAAGCTGCGCATTGCCGTCCACGGCATAAATGTCATCGCGGAACTGAACGATGTTGTCCATAGACGACCAGGCCGTGATGTAAACCCAGTGCACGCCAACTACGTCCGTCAACAATATCGGGGTGTTGAGGCGGGTCGCAATCACGCGTTCGATCTCCTGGCGGCTCCAGCCGGGTGTATTCTTCAGCAGCCACACGACAAGGTCGCGCACGTTCTGAACACGCACACAGCCCGACGACTCGAAGCGCATAAGCTTGTTGAACAGCCCTTGCTGCGGCGTATCGTGCATGTAGACCGCATGGCTGTTGTGGAAGTTCAGCTTGGTCGAAGACATCGCATTGATCTTGCCCGGGTCCTGACGGAACATCAGGTTCGGCGCCTTTTCCGCATTCCAGTCGATGGTCTCCGGAGCCACCTCGTTACCGCTTCCATCGATCAAACGGATTGCGTTACGAGACAGATAGGTCGGATCCTTGCGCATCAGCGGCATGATATCCTTTTGGATGATCGAGCGCGGGGCGGTCCAATAGGGGTTCAAGATGACTTCATGAATCTTTGAATCAAGGGTCGGCGACGGACGCGAAATCGAGCCGACGATCGCCGTGTTGCGCAGAGCGACCCGGTCGTCCTCAACAGCCTCGACGTAGGCGGCCGGGATATTGACCACGACATAGCGGCGCTCGAACTGCTTGTTCATCATGTCCTGCAGCCGCTGCTGGTTGACGTTCAACTGCATCAATCGCGTATCGGCCGGAACGTTAAGCGCCTTCAAGGTGAATTCGCCAAGCACGCCGTCCTGGGGCAATCCGTGGCGGGCCTGGAAGCGCTTCACGGCGCCATCGACATAGGAATCGAACGAGTTGGACATGCCCGCGGAGCGCGGCAGGTCACCCGAGATCATCAGGCGCTGGCGCAGCTGCTGCACCGACGGATCAATCGCGCCGATCTTGAGCTTGACCGATGGATTGACCTGCGGCCAGCCACCGTTTGCGACGATCGTCTGATACTCGGTAATGGCCTGCTGAATGTAGATAAAGTTGTTGGCGCTCAGCATCGGCGTATTGGAGGTTACCGCAGCCGCAGTGCGCGATGCCTTGGCGTCGAACTGGTCATCCCAATTGCCCCGCTTCGGTGCACTGATCAGATCGTCAATGGCGGTCTGGGCGGCGGCGTGGCCGGCAATGGCTGCGGCACCAGCTGCTGCGGCACCTGTAAGGAGGGCGCGGCGCGACAAGGCAACGATTCCAGACTTATTCGACATTTTTCCTACCGTTTTCCAGATTGAACGATCCATGCCATTCTTTAGGGCAGCATGGTTAACAAAGGGACGATGAACGCCCTTCGCCGTGACAAACAGCGGCCTCCAGCCCCGAAGGACCGCAGCTTTTGCATGCATGGCGGGTCCCATATCAATATGGCCAATTCGTGACTCGGGAACCCTGATCCGGTTCACGAACATGTCATGTAGGGACAGAAATCCAGGCGCGCTTAGGGGGGTGGAAACGTTCGCCCCGGTTGTTCGGCCGGTCACAACGCGAGCAGGCGCCACGGTGGCATTGCTGCCGCCTGACGCCATCTCGTGCTGCCGTATGACTGGAGGAAATACGGCAGAAACGGGTCTCTCGTGGATTAGAGACGATACATGATGCTGTCGTTCCAGAAGCGGTCAAGCCGCTGCAGCAGCTTGTTCATCTGGGTGAACTCGTCGGAACCGATGCCGCCGACCTTCTGGATCGAGCCGATGTGGCGCTCGTAGAGCTTGGCAACGGTCTCGGCGACTTCCTGGCCAGCGTCGGTCAGGCTGATGCGGACCGAGCGTCGGTCGATGCGTGAGCGCTGGTGGTTGATGAAGCCGAGATCAACAAGCTTCTTGACGTTGTAGGAAACGTTGGAGCCGAGATAGTAGCCACGCGAGCGCAGTTCGCCGGCGGTCAGCTCGGAATTGCCGATATTGAAAAGGAGCAGCGCCTGGATGGCATTGACGTCGTTGCGACCCTGACGTTCGAATTCGTCCTTGATGACGTCGAGAAGACGGCGGTGGAGACGTTCAACGAGATGCAGGGATTCGAGATAGAGATTCCGGATCGCGCCTTCCTGGGGATCGAGCGTTGCCGGCTGCGGCTTCATCTTGGTGTTCATGTCGGTCTGCCTCACTGTTTGGTGGCGGCTGTTGTTTTCTCCCGCCTTAATGAGGACCGTATCCAATGCGCATAAAATTCTATTTAAAACGCAGGCTTAACAGAGGCTTACTGAACGCGCACCTGCGATCAGGGTAAATCAACCCTTATCTCCTCGCCCTTGTGGCGCATTTCGAGCCAGAGCGCCAAGCGGAACACCACGTACACGAGAGCGACAAGCGCGTGCATCGTGATCGCCAGTTGGTTGTGCCCGAAGATGTCAGACCAAAGCCAGTACATGAGGACCTGTGCTCCCGCGCCGATCGCCCAGATGACCGCTCCCCAGGATGCAGCCATCCAAAGGCCAAGGGCAGCAACCGGGAAGAGGACGGCGAGGCTACTGCCGGCGACCTTCCAGGGCAGCTCGAGCAGGTCGAAGCGTGCCCGGCCGCCGAGCGAATAGCCGACGAGCATGGCCCAATATTGCAATGCGAACCAAAGGCAGGAGATTGCGACCATCCGCAGAAATACCACGAACAGAATTTCCGTCAGATTGCGCTTGGGCGCACTTTGAGAATCAGGTTCCATTGGGCGAGGATACCCGCAAGCACCATCTCCCCGCCAGCCACCGCCGCGACCAAGCGTCGTCTTCCGCTTTGGCAATCCCTGCCGTAAGTGCTATCCAGCCGCTACTCACGAGACACGAACGAGGACTCCGCCATGCAGGACAAGACACATCTGGTCGACGACATCACCGGTCACCGCCGGATGCGCCGCATCCGCAAGGCCGACTGGACGCGCCGCCTCGTGCAGGAAAACCGCCTGACCGTCGACGATCTGATCTGGCCGATATTCATCATTCCGGGCGAAAACATCGTCGAACCGATCGCAGCCATGCCGGGCGTCAACCGCTTGACCGTCGACAAGGTCGTCGAAGCGGCCAAGGAAGCGGCCGATCTCGGCATACCCGCGCTGGCCACCTTTCCCAACGTGGAAATGCACTTGCGCGACGAGACGGGCTCGCAAATCCTCGCAGCCAATAACCTCATCAATCGCACCACTGCGGCGATCAAGAAGGCCGTGCCGAACATCGGCGTGATAACCGATGTAGCGCTCGATCCGTTCACCAGCCACGGCCATGATGGCATCCTGCGTGGCAACGAGATCGCCAACGACGAGACCGTCGACCAGATCGTGCGCGCTGCCGTGCTGCAGGCCGATGCCGGTTCCGACATCATCGCGCCCTCCGACATGATGGACGGCCGGATCGGCGCGATCCGCCGCGGCCTGGACGCCGCCGGCCACCATTCGGTCGGCATCATGTCCTACGCCACCAAGTTCGCCTCTTGCTATTACGGCCCCTATCGCGAGGCGATCTCGACCGGCGGACTCCTGAAAGGTGACAAGAAAAGCTACTATATCGACCCTGCCAACGGCACGGAAGCGATGCGCGACGCGGCCCTCGACGTAGAGGAAGGCGCCGACATGCTGATGGTAAAGCCTGGCCTGCCCTATCTCGACATCTGCTGGCGGATGAAAGAAGCCTTCGGGCTGCCGGTCTTTGCCTATCAGGTGTCAGGCGAATACGCGCAGATCAAGGCTGCGGCCGCCAATGGCTGGATCGATGGCGAACGGGCCATGCTCGAGACGCTCCTATGCTTCAAGCGCGCGGGATGTGACGGCATCCTAAGCTATTTTGCCATGGATGTCGCAAAATATCTGGCCAAACAGGGGTGAGGATCGGGCCGGTCGGATTGTATTTCTTCGCTTTCTCCCCATATCCATGCTCCGAAACAAATGCGGGAGCCGACGATGACCCTCGATCCGAATCCGATTTACGCCGCACCTGACGACTGGCGCGCCTATAGTGGCGTGCTTTCGCGCCGCATCTTCGCTTTCCTCATCGACTACCTGATCGTCGCGGCACTCTGGGTCCCTGCAGCCGTTCTGGTATTCTTCGTTGGCGTGCTGACGTTGGGGCTCGGTTTCCTGCTTTACCCGATCCTCTTCTTCATTGTCGCCGGCCTATATTTCGGTATGTCGCTCGCGGGCGCCTCGCAAGCCACGCCCGGCATGAAGGCCATGGGCATTGCCATGGTTCGGCTGGACGGCCGACGGATCGATTTCGTTTTGGCAATCGCTCACCTGGCCTTGTTCTGGATCCTCAACTCGGTTGCAACTCCGTTCATCCTGCTCGCCGGCCTGTTTACCGAGCGGTCGCGCCTGGTGCACGACCTCCTGATCGGGACCGCCATAATCCGGACGGCCTGATCCGCTTGCAGCCGACCGATCGCCGTCCCGTCAAGGGCAGGCAAATGGGCGGCTTTCCACCGTCGACGCCCTCGTCGGCGGAGCAGTGTTGACGTTTTCCAATCTTGCGCCATGCTATTATGATAATTCGTGGCGAAAGGCTTCCGATCGGCGGACGATGAACACCCAAGCTTCCCCTTCTCCGCAATTCTACCTCACTGCCCCGGCGCCGTGCCCATATCTGGCGGGCGAAATGGAGCGAAAGGTCTTCACCCATCTTGTCGGGCCGCGCGCCACAGAAATGAACGACCTGCTGACCCAAGGCGGATTCCGCCGGTCGCAGAACATCGCCTACCGTCCCGCCTGCGAGGGCTGCCGCGCCTGTGTATCGGTCCGCATTCTGGTGGACGAGTTCGAGCCGACCCGCTCCTTCAGGCGTGTGCAGGCAGAGAATCGCGACGTCGTGTCGACCGTTTTTCCCACCCAGCCCTCGACCGAGCAATTCTCACTGTTCCGTACCTACCTCGATCACCGTCATCAGCAGGGCGGCATGTCCGACATGTCGGCGCTCGACTATGCCATCATGGTCGAGGATACGCATGTCCAGACACGGGTGATCGAGTACCGGCTGCGAAGCCCGGGCGACGGCCTCAACCTCCAGCCCAAGGGCGAACTGATTGCTGTGGCGCTCTCCGACCTGATGAGCGACGGCCTGTCGATGGTCTATTCCTTCTTCAATCCGGCGATGGTCAAGCGATCGCTTGGGACGTTGATGGTGCTCGACCATGTCAAGCGCGCCAAGACGCTCGGCCTGCCGCATGTCTATCTCGGTTACTGGGTCAGAGGTTCCCACAAGATGGACTACAAGAAACGCTTCCAACCGCAGGAGCATTTGACCAATCAGGGATGGGAACGATACCAGCCGAGCGATGTTGACCGTTCGGACCCGGAATGACGCCATGAAATCATGGCCTTCGCTTGCGAACCTAAACGTCAGGTGGTGAGTACGGTATCCACCGGACGGCGCGGCGAATAGGGCATTGCCGGCGCACGACCGAATCGCAGGACGATATCTGTCCTTCGCTCACCGAAGCCCGCCAGTGCGGCCATGTCATCCCGCAATTCCGCCACTTCGACCGGCTGGTTGACGAAGGCGGTCTTCAGGCCGAGCGCGGTGGTAGTCAGGCAGAAGCGCTGGCAGGCGCGACCCACGGCGATCCAGCCAGCCGGCCCTTCGTTCCTCGCAGCAAAAACCGCGACACCGGCCGAGCTATCCATGTGACGCGCGTATTTGTCGGCTTCGCTGGCGGGTCTGAACGCCAGATCAAAGGCGATGGGTCCGAGCCATTCGGGCAATGGGGGATTGCCGCTTGCCGGCGCATAGAGCCCGTCGCCCCTCTTCATCGCCGCGGACGGACTGAATCGCAGCCAGTCCTTCAACTCCCGCAAGAACGCGGAGTCGGCCATCTGGAGATCGTTGCCGGCGATGACGAGGTCGCGCACCTGATCGATGGTCGACCGCTCCGTGAGAAGAACGACGTCAACACCCTCGATCGCGGCGCTGTTCGACAGCCTTTCGAGATGATCGGAGGTCACCGGTCTTCCGTCATATTCACTGCGGGTTGACTGGCGCAAGGGAATGGCCTGAAACAGTTCGGCGACTGTCGGATCGGTCGTGCCGGGCTGCTGGGAGAAGGAAAAGGTCGCACCGCCCTCACCCTCGACCGCCACTTCGCCGGATCGACCCGTCGCTCTTGCTGCGATCGCCAGATTCTCGATCGCGCATCCGAGGCTGACATAGAGGTGATGATCATCCGGATCGACGACCGGCGTGCGTCGCGTAAAATCCGGCACGACCGCGATGGCTTGCGCGCTCTCGCGAAACAGCCAAGGCTGGGTGTTGTGCCCGCTGGCGGCAAGGGTGGCGTAGCGGATGAGATCGCGGGACGCAGCTGATGGCTTCAGCGGTTCTCGCAACTGCCTGGCGAAGCTAGTGTAGCGATCGGACGCCAGTCTCATTGACAGCATCGCACCCGCCCCGCCAACGGCCATGATCGCCGCACCACCTGTCAGTATCCCGCGCCGTGTCAGCATTGGCTGTCTCCTGAATATCCGCAGGAGAGCATAGAGCGGCAAGACGACACCGCGTTGACCGTGATCAATTTCGTGAGCCAGCGCGACGCGCTTCCTCAAGGATCACACCGTCGCGCTTTCCTGATCCGATCGGGATCAGCCGGAGAACTTGCCGCTTCGCGGGAAACCCTTCGGCACTGTTCGGCCGGCGGCTGCGCGGTCGCCCAGCCATTCGATCAGTTCGTCCTTGTTCTTGGTGAAGACGCGGGCCGCGCTGTCCTCCCAGGTCAGGCCGTCGGCTATGGCAAAGCACTTGAGGTCGGAAATGCCGCCATCCTTGTAGCGCTGCAGGCGAACGCCCTTGCCGCGCGTCATTTCCGGGACCTGCTCCAGGGGGAAGACCACCATCTTGCGGTTCTCGCCGACCACTGCGACATGGTCGCCCGAGACCGGCACCACGAGTTTTGTCTCGTCCGGCATGCCGACATTCATCACCTGCTTGCCCTTGCGGGTATTGGCGACGATCTCGTTTTCGGCGACGATGAAGCCGTTTCCGGCGGTCGAGGCGATCAGAAGCTTCCGGTTCGGATCATGGACAAAGGCAGTCAGCACATCCTGATCGTTCTCCATATCAATCATGATGCGAAGTGGCTCGCCGTGGCCGCGTCCGCCCGGCAGCTTGTCGCCGCCCAGCGTGTAGACCTTGCCGCCCGTGGTGATGAGCAGGATCTTGTCGGTGGTCTGCGCCGGGAACGCGACACGCAGCGCGTCGCCTTCCTTGAAGGTGAGGCTAGCCGTGTCCGACATGTGCCCCTTCAACGCACGGATCCAGCCCTTTTCGGAGATGACGACGGTGATCGGCTCCTTCTCGATCATCGCCTGCTGGATCGCCTCGACATCCGCGACCGGGGCATTGGAGAAGGTGGTCCGGCGCCGGCCGAGTTCGGTCGCCTTGGCATACTTCTTCTTGACCTCGCCGATCTCCCAGGAAACCGTCTGCCACTGCTTGTCGTCAGAGGCGAGCAGTGACTCGATTTCCGCCTTTTCCGCCGACAGGGCCTCATGCTCCTTGCGGATCTCGAACTCTTCGAGCTTGCGCAAGTTCCTGAGCCGCATGTTGAGGATGGCTTCGGCCTGGTTATCGGTCAGCGTGAACCGCTCGATCAGGAAGGGTTTCGGCTCGTCCTCCTCGCGGATGATGCGGATCACCTCGTCGAGATTGAGATAGGCGATCAGAAGGCCGCCAAGAATC
>DBUL01000045.1 GCA_002307905.1 Rhizobiaceae bacterium UBA1291 | reverse complement strand
TTCAGCCAACCCGAAGGGCCGGGCATCTTTCCGCCAGGGCAAAGGCGATCGGCTCGGACGTACCAAGGGGTATGCCCTTCGCCAATCGCCTTTGCCCTGACAAAAACCTACTCCGGCAGAATGCTTCAATCTAGACAGGAAACGCTCTAAGTCAACGAACAAACGGTTTGAAACCGACCCGCCAAAGGCGGGCCGGCCATCGCGCTAACGGTCGAGCACCGAGCGCAGTTCCACCATGTTCGAGCGCACCCTGAGAATATAGAAACCCATGGTCGCCAGATGGGTTGGCATGATCCAGCCGTCTTCAGACCCGTTGGAGATGATCGCCGGCTGGATGCGCAGTGCACTCTGCAATTGCTTTTCCATCTCGGTCCAGATGGCCGTGAGGTTGCGCTCGCGGATCACGTTGACGAAGTCGGCCTTGGTTGCCTGTAGCAGCGCATATTGCGCATAGAGTTGACCATAGGCGAACCAGAAGCGGTCGTCGGCGCGCGTATCGAACCAGCCGGCATTGAATTCTTCCGAGCGCCGGCGAAGGATATCGGACGTATTGCCGAGGTCGCTCGCCATGCGGTCGAGCAATTGCACGAGATTGTCGGCGCGCGCATCAAAAACCGCGGCGCAGGTCTCAAGCGATGTGTTGAACTTGCGCCAGCTATCGACGGCCGAGCGGTAATAGTTCGGCGTCGGCGTCTTGAAGCCGAGCGGATCGGTGCCGAAGTACCAGGTGCCCTCGTCGAATTGAATATTCCCACGGGCATTTTGCAGGTCGCTGTTGATGCCGGATGTGCCGCGCACGCGGCCGAGGTTGTCGGCAAGCTCGATCGCCAGACGACGCGCAACCTGGTTGACGCCGCGCTGGAACGAGGCCTTGTTGTCGAAGAACGGCGTATGGTCCCAATCCACGCCGAAAAGGCCGAGCTTGTAGATCAGCGACGAAGAGATCCAGATATTCTGGTTGACGTTCGTATCTGTAAGGTCGGCGACCACGGTCACGATCGCGGAATTCTGGCAGGAGCCCGGCTTGCCGGCATCCTGCTGGCCGGCCGCGGTCTGGCGAGCCTGGAAGTTGTAGGTCTGGACGAATTCCGGATCGAAGCCATACCAGACCTGGGTGCGCCAGATGAACTGGCCGTAGAACCCGATCATCACGAGTACGAACAGCAGAACCGGGATCTTGATCAGCCAGTTGCGCCGCTGATACCAGCTGTGCGCCGCCAGGAACGGCCAGAAGATCGCAGCCACCACCATTCCGATGCCGCGGCCGATGGCGGCGAAGACGCGTTGGAAGAACGCGATGACCGGATCAAGCATTGTCGTCTTCTCCTATGCCGTAGAGGCGTTTGCGGAAACCCGCCTTGTCTTTCAGGTAAGTCTGCGACAGACGGGATACAACGAATTCCCGGAAGCCATCGCTAAACTCTTCGTAAGCATCATAAAAGCCCTGCTTGTCGAAAATGAACCGCGATACGAAGTCCATCGGAGTCATTTGCGAAATCAGGCGGTTGGTGAGCCACTGGTCGGGATGGTCGGGCCTTGCCCTGACCAGCAGGAAACGGCGGGCTGTCTCGACATCATCGATGCGGATGCTGCCGGAAACACCGATCGCCCGGATCATCTCCTGCAGGAACGGATAGGTCCCCTCGCGCGCCACGCGCTCGGCATTGCGGTGGATGAAGGTCTGCAGCCACACGGCGTCGACCTTGGAGAAATCCATCGTCGGATCGGCCGCGTAGGCGACACCGAGCGCCGCCGTCTCGGCGCGGTGGGCGAGAAGCCCTGAACTTTCGACCCAGCTTGCCCGTGGCAACTCGACCCGACCCGTCTTGGCGAGGAAATCGAAGATCTGCGCCGGGTCCTTGATCGAGATATAGCTGACCTGCCAGGGCCGCGAGCGGCGGAAGCCCGGGGCCGACGGATCGCAGATCACCGTGGTTATCTTGTCGTCGACGAAGACATAGGTGCCGCCGAAATGATTGGCCCAGAAGGCGTCGTGGCGAAACACCAGCTTGTCGGGCACCAGCACGTTCTGGCGGATGTCGCCCGTCAGCTTGGCAAGCTCGACCATGCGATTGAGAAGCGCGTCGTCACGCCAGGCATCGGGATCGCTCTGCAAACGGTCGGACAGCCGGCGAAGCTCGGCCGCCTTGCCCAGCAGATCCTCGGCCGAGAGCACCTTGAACTGCACCTCGTTGATCGACAGCAGGTCTTCCAGGCTCTCGACCGTCGCGACCGAATCCTCGATCTCGCCGTAGAGCGCGTCCTTGATCGTCACCGCGTTGATCGCCCGCGCATTGGCAGTGTAAAACTCGTGCATCAGGCCGGCGGTGTTGGAAAAACTCGTGTGAACGACCGGCAGACTCTCCTGCTCCGGCGTCAGGATGACGAAACGTCGGTTCACCCGGTTTGGATCCAGATAGTCCTTGTCACCCAGCTCGGCGGCAATCTGCGGTGAAAAGCCGGTCATGTCGATGTCGAATTCGGCAAGCGCCGTCGGCTTCAACCCGAAGCCCGAAAGCGCCTTGTTATAGCGCGCCACGAGATGCGGCTCGGTGACTGCGAGCAGCCGGCCGTAGATCAGTTCGGCTTCGAGAAGACGGTTCATGCCGACCACCTGCCCTCACGCTTCATCGCCTCGATCTCGCCGATCGCCCGTTCCCTCTGCCGTTCGCGGCGGATGATCTCGGTGACGGCCGCCTCGTCCGACTTGTCGGCATAGCGGAATTCGCTGTCGGCATAGCGATTGATCTCCTGCAAGATCATCTCCATCGAGATCGGGCCGCGCAGTTCCGCGATCATCGCCTTCTTCTCGTCGTAGCCCTTGTGCATGAAGGCCTCGGGCGTTGCAAACCAGTCGTCCGGAAGCTCCACGTCCATCACCCGCATTTTCACGGCATCGGTGATATTCTTGATCGCCCTGCCAGTGAACCGCGGCTCGGAAAGCTTGATCGCGTGCAGATAGGCGCCGATGTCGGCGAGGGTTTCGATCCGCCCCCGCTCCTTCTCGAAGCGCTCCCAGACAGCCACCAGTCCGTCTTCCTCCGGCCGGCTGTGTTTCTCGTAGGATGTGGAAACGGCTCGCTTGATCTCCTGGTTGGCATAGAGCTGATGCTCGCCGAGCGGGATCGCATGGTTCTTGCCGATCAGGAGCGCGAAGATGTCGATATAGTCTTCCCTGGTCTGCGGCCCGTCGACCAGCCAGCGGGCGCCGGCACGCTGCCTCAACGCGTCATCGACATTCTCCGGATAGTTGGAAAACATCCCGAAGGTGCAATTGCCGCGCACCACTGTCGACGCCCCGGCAAAGGCCTCCATCAGAACTGCAGTCACCTCATGCTGCCCGGCGGATGCCCGGTCGTCGGAGCGCTTGGCCGTCACCTGGTCGACGTCGTCGATCGTGCCGAAGCCGATGACCCGTGGATTGACCACATTGTCGACGAAAGCCTTGGCATTCTGTCCAGACTTGCCCTGGTAGGAGGAGATCTGGTCGACGCCGAGGTTCTCGTAGTGGAAGGCATAACCGGCAACCTGGCAATAGTCGTTCACCAGGCCGGCGAGCATCTGGATCAGGATCGTCTTGCCGGTCCCGGGCAGGCCATCGCCGATGAAGGTGAAGAGAAAGCCGCCAAGCTCGACGAAGGGGTTCATCTGCCGGTCGAAGTCGTAGGCCATCAGCATCTTGGCCAACTTCATCGCCTGGAACTTGGCGATGTGGTTGCCGACGATCTCCTCCGGCTTCTTGAATGTCATCACCAGCGGTTTGCGCCGGCGTCCGGGCGCCACGTCGAAGCCGTCCAGCGTGAAGTCGTCCTGGTCGATGCGGATATGCGTGTTTTCGAACGCGGCAAGCCCGGTGAACCGGCCCTTGCGGCTGAGAAGCCCATCGATCGCCGTACGCGCAAAGGCCCGCGCCCGCTGCCCGAGCGTCGCGTCGTCGGCAGCGCCCTNNCAAGCCCCGCCACCATGCTCTTCAGCGCATCCTGCGGCGTGTCGAACAGGAAGTCCGGCTCCGGCGTGTCGTTGACGGGCTCACCCTCCCCGGCAAGTGTCGACAGCAGATAAGCAGCGAGTGAAAAGGCGGCGACATAGGCCGAAGCCGACAGAAGGCCCTTGAACCGGCTCGCCTCCTCGCCCTGCAAGGGGGCAGTGACGTTGCGCGCCTGCAATTGCTCCAGATCGGTCTGCCGGCCAAAGACCTCGCCAATCGCCAGCGCCACCTGAATGCCACGCCTGACCCGGTAGAGCACGCCATGCTGCGTCGGCGACAAAAGCGGATCGCTGCTGCCGGACGACTGGATGGTCTTGGCAAGCTCCACCTCGCGGGTGCGTCTGACACCGCCGGTCGAAACCGTCGAAACGAAGCGCCGCCCGGTGCCGGCCAGCGCCGTCCCCGACGCCCCCTCGCCCGGATCGAGCGCCACGAACCGTGTCACCAGCGCCTGCGCCACGGCCAGATGCTTGGCGATCTCGTCTTCACGAATAGTGGTGAGGCCAGCGTTCAACCCGTTACTCATCTCTCAGACCTCGCTGACGACATTGTTCCCGGAAATGACATGGACCTTGTAATTGCCGAAGATCGCATTCGCCTCGCCCGAGGCATAGAGCGCCTGATAAGCGTCGTGCGGCACCAGCGCATGCTTTTCGTAGGCCGAGACACCCATGCGGGCGGCCTCAAGGTCGTTGGTTTCGATGTGGAATTCCTGGCTCGCAGGTGTCGATGAAAAGAAGCCGTTCTGCGCCGGCCTCTCGGCCTTGGAAAACACCTCCTGCATGGTCCAGGTCAAAAGCCAGGCATTCTCGGACTTCCTCACCCGCGACAGGATCTCGTTGATCCGCGCATTGTTCTCGGTGATCCCTGCCGTATAGAACGGCCCGAGCACGATGCGCCTCAACTGCTTGGGATGCAGCGTCGGGAAATCCTTGTCCATGTTGGTCGCGATCGTCGCCGGCGTCAGCGAATAGGCGCCGTTTTTGCCGGCAAAATCGTCAAACTGCGCGGCGAGCTGCGGATTGAGCAGGCCGCCGACCGGCAGCGGGACATCGACATCCGGATTGAGCTTGCCATCCTTGCCGACCAACAGCTCCCGAACGTTGTCAGAGGAATCCTCGAGGCCCGCGACATAGATCATCGGCAGCGTGCTCGAGCCGTCGAAAACTGCCCAGGTTACCACGTAATAGGGACGGCCTGATTTCTCGCTGACCGTCACGCGCACCGTCTCGGGCAGCACATAGGGCGAGAAGATGTCGCCCTTGCCGATCTGTTCGAGATAGATGCGCTCGGCCATCTGAGACTGCAGCGCGCCCGGAAAGGCCTTCGTGCGCAGAATGAAATCGCCCATCTCGGCCCGGATCGCCTGAGCGTCCGGCAGATTGGCGAGCCGCTTTTCGGCAGTCAGCCGATCGTTTTCGAGCTCCAGCACGTTCTGGAACACGGGAAAGCCGCTCTCGGCACGGGAGATGCGGAACTGCTCGGTAAAGCCGATGCGGTTCTCCCAACAAGCAAAGGAATTCTTCAGCCGCTCGACGTAGGGCTGCAGCAACTGACCGGCGAACCCGCTTCCCAACAGCGCGAGATCCGGATCGGAAAGATAGGTCTCCAGTCCGCCGAGCGCAGCGCGGATGGCGTTGAAATACTGAGCGACCGGCCCATCGACAGCGTTCAGCATGACGAGAGCGCCCCGACGGTGTGATTGGTGGCGGTTGAGGTGACCATCACGACTTCACGTAATTGGCCGCATTATGCTTGTCGAGAACCGCCTGGAAGCGGCGCGCGAAGGCTTCGTCGGCCAGCTTCTTGCGGCGCTGGATGTCCTGGGTCGCCAGCATGTTCTTCTCGTGCAGCTCCAGGAGGTCGCCGATATGCTTCTGGGCGGCAGCGCCCACGCCGGCCATGGTCTCTTCAGCGGCCGTGTCCACCTGGCTGCCGAGCGTGTTGATCTTGTGTGCCACGTCCTGCTGGGCGGCCGTCTTCAGCGAGTCTTCCAGCGCCTTGTAGAGCACGATGCGCTGCTCGGTATCGATGGTCAGCTTGTTGATCAGCGTGTTCTGCGCCGCGATCTGATTGTTGAGGCTGTCGACGAAAGTTTGGAACATCGAGGTATAGCGCTCAAGCGTCTGGCTCTCGGCCAGCAGTTCCTGTTCCTTCGCCTGCGCCTGATTGTATTCGGTCGCCAGCTTCGAGCGTTCGCCTTCCAGTTCGGTACGCGCCGACTGGTCGGTCGAGGCGGCAATCCTGTTCTCGATGTCGAGCAGCATCGGGTTCAGTTCCTCGATGCGCTTCTGCGTCGTCTCCAGGTTGGCGATCGTCATCTTGCGCCGCTCGATCACCTGGATCAGGCTCGCTTCCGAGCTCTTGTAGCGCTGGTCGAGCACGCTGCGCTGTTCCTTCAGGATGCCGACAATGCTGTCAGACTTCGCCAGCAGTTCCTGCAGGTTGCCGGCGAGCGACATGTTGCGCACCCGCTCGGTGCGCATGCGCTGCGCCCTCTGCTTGGAGAATATGCCGATGAACTTCTCGTAGCCCGAATAGCTCTTCATGCTCTCGAATTCGGCGCCGAACACGTTGGTCGCATCTTCGAGCCCGATGATCAGGTCGGCGATATTCGCCTCCATCACCTTCTGCTGCTTGATCACATCCTCGATGCGCGCATTCTCGATGTCGAAATTGACGTCGCCGATCTTGGTATCGGCCTTGGCGAACTGGTCGAGCACGACGCTCGACTGCTCCATCTTGCCCCTGACTTCGTTGACGATGGTGCGGGTTTTCTCGATTTCGCTGTCGAAGGACTGTAGCGAGGCCATGCGATCGTCTCCCTGAACTGTCGCCGGATCTTGCCCGGCCCAAGCGGCATGTCACCGCAACCTTATAACAAATCAATGATATTAGAACTGCCGCGGCGCACGG
>DBUL01000030.1 GCA_002307905.1 Rhizobiaceae bacterium UBA1291 | reverse complement strand
CGATGTGGAAATGGTCCGCCACGGCATCATCCGCCGCCTGCTGCCGGCGGAGAACGAGGTGATCTGCCTGATCAACGACCCGCGCGTGCGCCCGAAGGCCGCCGGGATCGGCAATACCCGCTCGGCCGCCCAGGTCGATCTGTGGGACGAGCATCTCGCCGGCGCCGTCGTCGCCATCGGCAATGCGCCGACCGCGCTCTTCCGCCTGCTGGAGCGGCTTGATGCCGGCGCGCCGAAGCCGGCGCTGATCCTCGGACTTCCGGTCGGTTTCGTCGGCGCCGCCGAAAGCAAGGAGGCGTTGATCGCGGACAGTCGCGGCGTACCGTTCATCGCCGTTCGCGGCCGGCGTGGGGGCTCGGCCATGGCGTCTGCCGCCGTCAACGCACTGGCCGGGGGGCTCGGCGCCAATGACTGACAGAACGGCCGAAACGACACCCTGGCTCACCATCATCGGCATTGGCGACAACGGGCTTGCCAGCCTGACCCCGCAGGCCCAGGCGCTGCTCTGGCAGACCGAGACGATCGTGCTGGGCGAGCGGCTGGACAGCGTGCTGGAAGGCGCGCATCTGCCGGGCCTGAAGCGCATTCTCAGCTGGAGCGCCGGCTTTCGCGAGACGCTCAGCGAAGTGATGAGGTTGCGCGGCGCGCCGGTCACCATTCTCGCCACCGGCGATCCCATGCATTTCGGCATCGGCGCGACGCTCAGGCGTTATGTCCCGGTCGAGGAAATGGTGATCCTGCCGTCTCCCTCGGCGTTTTCCCTGGCGGCCGCGCGGCTCGGCTGGCCGCTGCAATCTGTGGCGCAGATTTCCCTGCATGGCCGCCCGCTCACCCACTTGAACCGTCATCTCCTGCCGCGCGCCCGCATCCTGGCGCTGACCTCGGATGCCTCGACCGTCATTGCCGCCGCCGCCCTTCTGGTGAAGCGCGGCTTCGGCGCCTCGATGCTGTCGGTGCTCGAGCACATGGGCGGCGATGCCGAGCGGATCACCGTGATGACGGCGCAGCAGATGCTGGAAAACACGCCGCCGCTATCCGATTTCAACACGCTGGCGATCGACTGTGCCTCCGAATCGCCGCTGCTTTCGCCCGTGCCGGGCCTGCCGGACGAAGCCTTCCGCCATGACGGACAGTTGACCAAGCGCGAGATCCGCGCCGTCACCCTGTCGCAGCTCCAGCCCTTTCCCAATGCGCTACTCTGGGACGTCGGCGCCGGCTGCGGTTCGATCGGCATCGAATGGATGCGCACCGGCATGGGCACGCGCGCCATCGCCATCGAGGGGAAGGCCGAACGCATTGCGATGATCCGCGCCAATGCCGATGCGCTCGGCGTGCCGGATCTGGAGATCGTCGAGGGCGAAGCACCCGAGGCGCTTGACGGACTGGAAGAACCCGACGTGATCTTCATCGGCGGCGGAATCAATCACGAGGGTCTGTTCGAGGCGTGCTGGGAAGCCCTAGCGCCCGGCGGCCAGCTGGTCGCCAATGCCGTGACGATCGAGGGCGAGGCGCGCCTCGCCGACCTGCGCGGCGCTTTTGGCGGCGAATTGATCCGCCTTTCCGTCGCCCGCGCCGCCCCGGTCGGCCGCTATTGCGGCTGGAAGTCGCTGATGCCGGTGACGATCTGGTCGGTGACGAAGGGGGAAATTGCATGACCCTTTTCGCCTTTCAAGACCCCCTCTGGCCTGCCGGCCNNCCCGGCAGGGCAGAGGGGGTATTTTTCAGAAGAGCGAGGGGCGATCCTCATGACCGGCAAACTCTACGGCCTCGGCCTTGGCCCCGGCGACCCGGAACTGATCACGCTGAAGGCGCACCGCATCCTGAGTGCTGCCCCGGTCGTCGCCTATCCCGCTCCGGACACCGGCCCGAGCTTCGCGCGCCAGATCGCCGCCGCTTACCTGAGTTTCCACCAGGTCGAGGTGCCGATCGTCGTGCCCATGCGGGTCGAGCGGTTTCCCGCCCGGGAGATCTACGACGAAGCGGCCGAGACGCTATCGCGCCACCTCGATGCGGGCCTCGATGTCGCCGTGCTGTGCGAGGGCGATCCTTTCTTCTACGGCTCCTTCATGTATCTGTTCGAGCGCTTGTCGGACCGTTACGAGACCGAGATCGTGCCCGGCGTGTCGTCGATGATGGCGGCGCCTGCCGCCCTCGGTCGACCGCTTGCGGCCCGCAATGATGTGCTTTCCGTCGTGCCGGGACCCCTCGACGACGAGACGCTGAGGAGCCGGATCGACGCGACCGGCGCCGTGGCCATCATCAAGGTCGGCCGGCATTTTCATCGCATCCGCGCGCTGATCGAGGCCATGGGGCTGACCGCTTGCGCCGGCTATGTCGAGCGCGTCAGCCTCCCCGAACAGCGCGTTTTGCCGCTGTCTGCCGTGGCGGAAGACGTCGCGCCTTATTTCTCGATGATCCTGATCTACAAGGGCGGGGAGGGCTGGAATGCATCGCTTGCCGCCGCAACGGCCCGCCATAACGGAATGAACCCATGACTCTCGCATCAGAACCCGCCGTCGTCATCCTGTCCGATGCGAGCCATGCGCTCGGCCGCAGGATTGCCGACGCAATCGGCGGCGAACTCCACGGCGCCCGGGCCCGCACCTCGGATGTCGACGTTGCTTTCGACGAGACAAAGACCCATCTGGCAAGCCTCTTTTCCGCCGGCCGGCCGATCGTCGCGGTGATGGCCTCCGGCGCGCTGATCCGCATCCTGGCGCCGCTGCTTGCCGACAAGTACAGGGAACCGGCCGTCGTCGCCGTCTCAGAAGATGGCGCCTCAGTCGTCCCGCTGCTCGGCGGCCACCATGGCGCCAACGATCTTGCCCGTACCATCGCCGCCGCCCTTGATGCCCATGCCGCGGTGACCACGGCCGGCGACGTAAAATTCGGCGTCGCCCTCGACCAGCCGCCCGAAGGTTATGTTCTGGCNNCCCCCTCAAGGGGGGAGATCGCAGGTGCTCGGGGAGGCGCTCTGTCTGTCGAAAACGCTGCCCATCCGCGCGCCGGCGCAGCCGCGCTACTCGACACGGGCGATGGCCCGATCTCCCCCCTTGAGGGGNNCCCGGCAGGGCAGAGGGGGGTGTCGCCGCCTGGCTCATCGCCTCCCGCATTCCCTTCGCGGAGGACGGCACGGTGACGCTGACGGTCACTGACCGCCCAAAACACGCCGGTCCGCTCGAACTGGTCTATCATCCGAAGACGCTGGTGCTTGGCATGGGCTGTGAACGCCATG
>DBUL01000109.1 GCA_002307905.1 Rhizobiaceae bacterium UBA1291 | reverse complement strand
GCGCCGTATCGTCAACACGGCCGGGGCCTGGGCGGATCGGCTGGCGGTGCTCGCCGGGCTCGCGCCGCTCGGCATCGTGCCGCATCGGCGGACCGCGATTACCGTCGATGTACCGGCCGACTATGACCTTGCTCCCATGCCGGGGGTCAACGAGGTCGACGAGGATTTCTACTTCAAGCCGGAAGCCGGCAAGCTGATGGTATCGCCGGCCGATGCGACGCCGAGCGATCCTTGCGACGCCCAGCCGGAGGACATCGACGTCGCCTATGCCGCGCACTTCCTCGAACAGTCGACGACGCTTCCGGTGAAGACGATTTCGCACAAATGGGCGGGACTGCGCTCCTTCACGGCCGACAAGCTTCAGGTCGTTGGCTTCGACCGCAAGGATCCGGACTTCTTCTGGCTGGCTGGCCAGGGCGGCAGCGGAATCCTCACCTCGCCGGCGCTGTCCGAATGGGCCGCCGGACTGTTTCTCGACGGTCATCCGCCCGAACATCTCGTTGGCCTCGGTCTTAAACTGGAAGTCTTCTCCGCTGTTAGGCTGGTGAGCTGATCGGTTGTCTTCGTAGGCCTGCAGCGGTGTTTCTCGCCGGCCCTGTCGCTCCTCCTGTCCAAGATGGTTGGCGCTCATAGCCTAGGAGCAGCGCGGTCGAGCGAAAGAGGTTTCCATAATATGCCAGTTGATGCAACGCGCAGTCCGACGATGCCGCGAGAGTTGTTATCACTGTCATTCAAGGCAAAACCTCTCCCAATCCAACATCATCGGTCGCCGCGGTGGCGGGCTGGCGGGATGGTTTTGCAGGTTCATGTGGTGCTGCGCGGCGTGGACCGCTGTTTCAGGGACCTGTCAGTTCCGAATTGAGATGATCTGCGAGCCTGATCGCGAAGGCCAGGATCATCAGTGTCGGGTTGGCATGGCCGCTGGTGGGGAAGACGGATCCACCCGCCACATAGAGGTTGGGCAGGCCATGGACCCTGCAATTCTCATCGACCACCCCTGTCCTCGGACTCGCCGACATCCGCGTCGTGCCGAGCGTGTGCGCCATGTCGATAATGACGATATCCTGCGGCCGTCGTTCAACCGCCCAGTCCTCAAGCGTCGGCGTGGGGAGGGCGGCGCTTGTCAGGGCGGTGCGCGAAAGTTCCGCGATCCGCAGCAGCGTTTGGCGTTCGCTATCGTTGAGGCGCCATTCGGCCCTGGCCAGGGGAACGCCGAAGCGGTCCCTGCGCGAGCTGAGGCTGATCCGGCTGTTGGGGTCTGGGGCCTGTTCACAGATGGCCTCGATCCGCAGGCCGGCCAACTTGTGGGGGAGACCCCGGCTCTGGAACTCGTCGGCAACCATGTTCGGTGAGAGCCTGATCGCGGTATTGACCACGACATCCTTGAAGATCTTCGGTGTTCGCTCGTCGGAGAGGATCCGCATCCCGATTCCCCTGGCAATGAACCCGGAGCCGGCGGCGACCGTCAACAGGTCCCGCCCCGGATTCGTGCTGCGTCGGCGCAACAGTTTCTTGAGCGCGTCCCAAGGATCGTCAGGAGCCCGTTCGGTGGCGAAATAGACGGCAGCATTCAATAGCCCCTCGCGCTCTTGTATCTCCGGCGTGAGCGCCAGACCGTGCATGAACATGTGGGCGCGGCCTTTGTGAGAAACGCCGAAAAAGCCGAATCGCTTGGCCACGCTGGTCATCCGCTCGCTCGAGAACCGTCCGACCCGTGCGGCCGCGTGATCCATCAAATATCGACCGACGACATCGTACTGATTGCCAATGCCTCGCGCATGGACGTCGTTGGACGCCAGAAGGAGTCGGGCGTTCTCGATGCCGCTTGCAGCCAAGACGCACATCTGAGCCTCGATCCGGGCACGCTTGCCGTTGATGCTTGCCACGTCGACGTGCGAGAAACGTGATCCGTCGGCGCTGAGACCTATATGCGTCGCCGATGCATCGAGAAGAACATGCGTGTTCTCAGGCCTTTGCGCGAGCAATTCTCTGCCGAAACGCATGACGTCCAACCGATCGATCCGGGAGCGGGCGAACTGCCAATAGAAGGACTGGAGGCCTTCGGTGGCGAAACGGCCGGGCGGAGCCTTGGGGCTGAGGTTCAGGACCTCCATGGCGCGCACGATGGAGGCATCAATCTGGCGGCGATCGACAGGCCAGCCCGAATAGGGCACCCAGGGGCGTGGCTCGAAGTCTATCGCGTCAAACGGGGCGGATTTCCCAGCCCATGCATGCGTCGATCCCCCCCANNCCGAAAGGCTGTACCTCATGGGACCAGAATTCGGCCTGTGAGCCGTGAAACTCCTTGCGCTTGCGAAATTGCGCCTCCGTTCGCGGTTCGCCTGCGCTCTCGATCTCGTTGAGCGCCGAGTGCTCGGAATTCTCGCGTTCGAGCCCGCTTTCGACGATGAGGATCCTCCTGCCGGAGGCGGCGCACTGTGCGGCGATTGTCAGGCCCGCAGGGCCTGCGCCGACAATCACGAGGTCTGCCGCGATGACCGAATTGTCCTCTAGGTCGGCCAGATACTCGATCTTCATTGCCAGTCCGCGCCCCCCGTCGCCAACAGGTCGCAAATCGAAGCCGATTACGATCAGCTTTTCTGATGAATTTCCGATCGTTTGCCAAGGACCGTCAGACGTTGATGTCCTAGCGATTTCAGCTATTGCGGGCTCAACAAAAGGAGTAGTGGCCGGCATCTGCAGCTCGCATGGCTGCGTTTTTCGCACACGGGTGACAGGCTGCGTCGTCAGGCGGCGCCTGCCAGACCGCGATCAAGTTTCAGGGCCATGTCTGCCATCCGCATGCGCCTGGAGGGCGCGGCCGTGCCGAAGTCCGACCGACGACGACGCGCGGTGCGTTCACTCTTCGGTGAAGGCTCTCGACATGCTGTCCACGACCGGCTTTGCGATGTAGCTGAAGAACGTTCGCTCGTTCGTCTGGATCATCACCTCGGCCGGCATGCCCGGCGTCGGTGCGAAGTTGTGGACCTTCGCAAGCTCTCTCGGTGAGACATTGATACGCGCGAGATAGACGTCGCGGCTCGCCCCACCTGGATTTCGGTCCTGTAACGCGTCTGCCGAGACGTAGAAAACGTTTCCCTTGAGCACCGGCGTCGTTCGCTGGTTGAGCGCAATCAGACGGATGGTGGCTTCCTGACCTACCTTCACGCTGTCGATGTCGTTGCGTGGTACCTGCGTTTCGATGATCAGAGGCACGCCGGCGGGGAGTATCTCGAGAATGGGCTTGCCACTCTCGATGACCCCCCCCGTGGTATGATAGTGAACGCGTATGACAGTGCCGGCGGTCGGTGCGTTGATCGTGGCCCGCGCAAGAATGTTGTCCGCTTCGCGCAGCTGTTCGCGGACGGTGTCTCGTTCGCTCTGTATCGACTGCAGCCGTTCCAGTGCCTCCTCGCGATATGTGCCCTGAGTGCGCAAGATCTCCTTTTGTCCCTTCACCAGTTGGGCTTTCGTTTCCGAGACTTCGGCCTCAAGTCGCCCGATCTGCCCTTCCGCCTCGGCCATGGCTCTTTCGATGGCTCGCACCTCGTTGGCGCGCACCAGTCCCTTGGCCAGCAGGGCCTTCTTGTTTTTGTGCTCCTGTTCAAGCAGTTCCAACTGTCGCACAGTGGCATTGCGTTGGCGGGCATAGCCAACTTCACGAAATTGCAGCGCCTTGATGTTCTGTTCGAGCAGGGAGAGGTCGCCTGAGAGTTTCTGTTGCTGGGCCCGGAAGTTCAGCTTCTGACTGACAACGATCGACCATACGTCGGCGTCCTCCTTGTGGTCCTTCATCAGCTGAGACAGATCGAGGTCTTCGACACCCTCGAACTGCGCTGTCAACCGGGAAGCGGTCACTTCCAACCTCATGCGCCGCAAGAACAACTCCCTTCGTTTAGCTTCTGCTGCGGTCTCGTCGAGATGCACGAGGGGTTGGCCTTCGACGATCTGATCCCCTTCGTTCACGAGAATTTCTTTGATGATACCACCCTCAAGGTGCTGGATGATCTTGTTCTGCCCCGTGGCGACGAAGCTGCCTTGAGAAATGACGGCGGCCACCAAGGGCGCAGTGGCCGCCCAGGTTCCGAACCCTCCGAACGTCACGCCGAGAAGCACCAGGCCGATCGTCGTCTGTTTCCAGATCGACCGCGGCACGTCACTGTACCATTCAATATCGTGGACCTTGGCTATGTCCGTCATATTCGCGGCTCCTATTGCAGTTGATGGCCGAAGGCGCCGCCCTCGATGTTGATTCCGCGGGCTTCCAGGGCTTTCAGCACATCCATTCGCATGCCGAAGAGCGCCACTGTACCGTTGACAAGCAGCAGTATCTTGTCGACGCTATTGAGCAGCGAAGGACGCTGGGTAATGGTGATCATGGTGATCTTCTGCTCCTTGGCGTGTTGCAGGGCCCGAAGGAGCGCGGCGTCGCCCGCACCGTCAAGGTTGGAATTGGGCTCGTCGAGCACGACCAGATGCGGGTCACCGAAGAATGCGCGCGCAAGCGCGATGCGCTGTTTCTGACCGCCGGACAGGGGCGAGCCATCGGATGCGACCATGGTTTCATAGCCATGCGGCAAGGCCGCAATCATTTCGTGCACATCCGCCAGCGATGCCGCCCGGTAGATCTGCTCGTCGGTGGCGTCGGGGCGCATGCGGGCAATGTTATCTTTGATCGTACCCGGAAAGAGCTGCACGTCTTGAGGCAAGTAGCCGATATTCTCGCCGAATTGTCGCTGGTCCCAGTTGCGCAGGTCCATCAGGTCCAGCCGGACATTCCCTGACGTTGGAAGGATCGAACCAACCAGCATCTTGCCCAGTGTGGTCTTTCCAGCGCCCGAATTTCCGATGACGGCGAGGGAATCCCCCGGCCGGAGCGCGAAGGAGATGCCGTTGAGTACCACCCGCTTCGTGCCCTGCGGCACGTAGAGCAGCCGCTCGACGTCTAGCCGTCCTTCGGGTTTTGGCAGGTTGAGGCGTTCGAAATTGAACGGAGAACTCTTGAGGAGGGCGGAGATTCTTCCGTAGGCTGCGCGCGACTGGCTGTATTGGTTCCATCCCTCAATCGCACCTTCGATTGGCGCAAGCGCGCGGCCGGCGATGATCGAAGAGGCGATGACCATGCCGCCGGTCAACTCGCCTTCGATCGCGAGGTAGGCACCCCAGCCGAGCATCGTCACCTGGGTCAGGAGGCGGGTGCCCTTGGAAATGGCCGCAATGGTTATGTTCCTGTCCTGGGCAATGACTTGCGACTTCAGCGATGTGGCCGTGTCCTTGCCCCATATGTGAACAGCCTCCGGTATCATCGCCAGAGCATTGATGATCTGCGAATTACGCGTCATCGAATCCAGATAAAGATTGGCTCTCACTTGGGCGGTGTTGGCCTCCGCGAAGGGAGCTGCCGTCAGGCGCTGGTTTATCTGCGTCAAGACCAGCAACAGGATGGCCGTCACAACGACGATGAAGCCGAGATGTGGATGAATGAGGAATACCGCGAGCAGGAAGACGGGTGCGATCGGGGCGTCGAGAAACGCCAGCAGTGTTCTGGACACCAGAAATGAGCGGACCTGCTGAAGGTCGCTCAGCATCTGATATTCGCGCCCATTGCTTTGGAGCGATGCACGGGCGGCCGCGCTCAAGATCGGTGCGCCGAGTTGAGCTGCGACTTCCACTGCTGTGCGCATGAGGATGAAACGCCTCAAGGCGTCGAACATCGACTGTAGTATGATGGCTCCGACGATGACGAGCGTCAGCATGATCAAAGTGTCGATCGACCGGCTGGTAAGGACGCGATCCGAAATCTGGAACAGGTAGATCGGTATCGCCAGGACGAGGACATTGCTCGCGAGCGTAAACACCATGACCACGAACAGGTTTTGCCTCACGGCGTTGATGCCAGCCTGAAGGCTAGCATTGAAGTCGACGGGACCCAGCCGCTTGTGAAATGCAGTGCCCGCGTCAGCCGGCCCCTTGCCAATTCGACCCCCGACTGCATCGGCTGTGGCGGGACGCGCCTCCACCGGACTGCAATCGCTTTCTATCGTCTTGATACCCTCCGCCATCTTGGCTTGGGGTGCACTGCGTGCTGACGGATCATCGCGGCGATCACCAAGGGGTTCGCTTGCTGGAGCTTCCAAGGTTCGCTGATGCATCGCGCCCACGCTGATGTCATATTGCGGCCGTACGGGATGCGAGGCAGCTGGTTCTGGACGAGGATCGGTATCGCACGCCGCCTGGGCAGGCGTCTTGGTGGTCAGGAATTCGTCGACCGCCTGTTCCAACATTGCATAGATATCGTCCGCCACTATATCCGGCTTGCGACGCGGGTTTTGGTCGCCTGACCCGAGCTCCACCTGATTGGCGGAGCCCTTGAGGCGTGTGCCGATTTCCAACATGGTTCCCCCCCTTCAGTATCCAATCATGCCGTTCACGCCGTCGTTTGCATGCCCGTCGTATTCGGCAGGGATGCATCCGGCGAGCTCCGCCGCATGACCCGCCGGGGTCAGCATCGTATCGTCCAGGAAAAGTACCGCCTCATTGACGAGCGCGCCTGCACCGGGAAAGCCAAAGTCCGGATGCTGCGAGATGAATTCGGCCTGATAGAGTGTTTCCTGGGAGTATTGTTCACCGCCCACATAGGTTTTGCCGAGCGAGTCAAGGTCGAGAATGCTGGCGTTGTTCAGAAGCGCGTTGGAACCTGTCAAAACAGACCAGTTCGCACCCAGTTGGGGCGCTATCGCGTCCATGGCGAGTGCAATCTGGTCACTGTCGCCCAGGATGTTGGTCTGACGGATATAGTTCAGGCTGAGCAGGTCTCCGCTGATGTAGAGTACCCGCACTCCCTGGAGCCCGGCGAACGCATCGTCTGAAAGCACATCGCGCGACAGTTCCGCCTTGTCGTCCGCGAAGGCATTGGCCGCGTCGAGATAGCATTGCGGCAGGCTGTCGAACCGGTCTGCTCCACCGATATTGACGATGCTGGCCTGGTTCCACAGCAGGTTGCCGGACGAGGAGATCGTTGCCTCTCCCGTCGTCTGGAAACTGCCGGTCGCACCCACCACGTCATTGTCGAACAGGATGTTCGTCTGGTTGATGATATTGCCGTCGTAGACTGACCCCCCAACGATGATGAGATCATAAGCGAAGCCAAGCTCGAAGGCTGACACATGGTTCATGCCGAAGTTGTCGCCTGTGACGATGCTCGACGTGCTGCGGGATGCTGAGAAAATCCCGATGTCATTGTCGCTCATGAAGGTGAACTGCTCCAACCAGTTCACGATCATAAGATCTCCTTTGATCTCGGCCACCGACCAGAATGACGGAAACTGACCGGAGGCCGAAGCTTCCTCGTCTGCTGCGTCAATGCGCTCGAAAGTTGCGATATTGAAGAGTTTGTTTTCGCCGTCCTGTAACCACTGTTGCGCGGACGGAGCGACTGCGTCCAAATCCCAAATGGCGTTCGTCTGAATGACCGCGTTTACCTCGATGTGATCACCGACCACCGCAGTGACCGTGCCGCCGGTCCACATGCTTTTCAAAACGGCGTTGTTCACCAGGGTATTTCCGCCAGCCTCGATCTCGACGGAAACATCGATACCTACACTGCCGTCGCTGCTGATCCAGGTGTTCGAGGCGGAGGCATTTTCGACCTCGTTCTCATCGAACGAATAGTGGGCCGCGATATCCGGGGCTTCCTCCACGAGTTCACCATTGACGTAGATGCCATCGATGGTGTCGTTCCTTATGAACTGCTGAACATGTTCGCCTACCCCGGTCGCTCCGTTCAGTTGGTCAATGACGGTCTCGACGACCGAAATGATTTCTTCGGTCGTTCCCGGGCGGTCCAGGTCTCCAAGTGGTGAATGAGCGACGACCTCATGCGCAGCTTCGAGCACATCATCGCTGTCGATCGGGGCCGGATTGAATATGAGGCCATGTCCGCCCACACTTGCATAGTCATTGTCGGAGAGCACAATGCCCTGGCTGAAGTGATTGGCCAGCGAACCTGGTGGATCGAGCTCGGGCGGAACGAAATTTGTCAGGGAAGGGGTGAAGACGGTGCCAGCGGGCGCTGTCGGATGAATGACCGCCTGAACTGGGTCCACGGAATCGTTGTTGTTGGCCGAAATGCCATCGACTCGACCTGGTTTCCCGTGAGCGGGCCAAAGGTCTGGCGGGGGAGAATGATACCTCAAGCCCGGATCGAAACCGACGAACTCATAAGGTGCCGAGAAGTCCGTAAGGTGCACGGGCGGCGTGTCGAGGTGCTTGCTTGACGTCTCGTATGAGAATTCCCTGTAGCCCTCTCTCATGCGCGCGTCTTCGACGCTCATGTGGAGAAATCCAACGAAGTGGGCTATTTCCTCGGTGATCTTGTCAAGCATGGTGAATGTAGGCCCCCGGTCTCGCCCCCCGCCCATGTTTCATTGTCGGGCGGCTTGAGCGGGCTGCGCAGATCTCTGCGCAGCCCAGTCGCATTGACGCCAGAGTTCATGCGAAATTTCGCAGGAACTCAGACCGCATCGTTGGTGTCTTCGCCAACGACGGTACTGCTGAGATCTCCGCCGACGACCGTCATATCGATCGCATTCTGCTGCAGGTTGGCCCCCAGCACGATCTCCTGGTTGAAGGCGTTGGTGTTGATCAAGCCATCGGCGCTCGCCGCGCTCGTC
>DBUL01000027.1 GCA_002307905.1 Rhizobiaceae bacterium UBA1291 | reverse complement strand
AGCATCGACTGGCCGGCTTCAAATCGGAATGCTGGCCGGAATGAAATCGGAACAGGTGGCCGGCTTCGTTTCGGAATCAGTGGCCGGCTTCAGCGGAATACGCAGTTAACTTGAGAATCTGCCCTGAGAAGATTCTCAGATTAACTGCAATTGAGATGACGCGGTTGATCGGCAGGAACTGTTTATGATCTCTTCGATGGCACTGCTGAAGCGCGCCTTGTTCTCACCTCTCATTTGGCCGTGAAGCATTTGAAGCATCTCTGGCCCTGAACGCTCAACGATAGCTATCCTGGCCAGCAGAGCCGGCCGGAGGTGCAGAGGCAGGATTGGACTTGACGACGTTGGCAGACTCCGCCGATCAACGACATCGTCGAGATCAGGAATGAGTGCGCCCAGTACCCGGTAACGCCATGGCTCGTAATCTCCAACGCGGGGCTTCTTCACCCGTCGCATCAGCAGAAGTCGCGCGATCCTGACCGGAGATGCCCAAGTTCGGTCTCTTTGTGAGGCCTCATCGTGGAGCAGCCGTTCTCCAATGAGAGCCGTTGCGTGATAGTGACCGAAGGTTGAGGGGCAGTCACGCCCCGTTGGGTACTGGAGCAGGCCGCCGCAAAGAGTACAGGTGATACGCCAGCCGAGAAGCTGATTTCGAATAACGACTCTCGGTTCCGTCCTTGCAAGATAACACGTTGTACAAGACTGCATTGGCTCCTTCGCAATCAGGCACCGAGACGGCTCTGCCACATTCGTGAAGGTGGTTTGGCGTATCGTTTCCGGATCTGCGCAGAGCATGCGTGCCAGGCGGAGGACCTGATTGTCGTTGAGATTAAGATCGGCGGCGCGCAGCGATGGCATCTCTGGGAGGCAATGCCGAAGCATAGCCAGGGGAGGGACACCATAGAAATCGGCATGCCGAGCGACCCACGACGACAGTAGCTCATCGGTGCAGGGAGCCAGTGTTACCGGCAACTGCTGGGGGGCTTGAAGGTCATGCGAAGGCGGCTTCCGCATCAAACTCCGGCTCCCATCTCTCGACAGCTGCGTCCGTAATTCTCTCTTGGCCGCTTTCGATGGCCTCGATTGCGAGTGTGTTTAACATATGGAAGAGGTTTGCGGTGATGCCCTCGGATATCTGCAACATCCGCCGTAGCGATTTTGCGGTCAACACCGACGGCTGGCGTAGCGGCGTGTTGCGCAGGATCAAAGAGATCAGGATCTCGAACTGCTCGTTTGCAGCCCAGCGGCTTAGGGTGAACTGTTCAAAGCGGCGGGCCAGTTGCACATCGCCACCGATCGCTTCGCGGGCATCATTGACGCCAAAGCAGACGAGGGAGATCTGAAGTCGGTTGCTGAGGAAGCGCAAGGTGTTGAGGACGATGCGTTGCTCGCGATAGGTTCCGGCGAGGATATTGTGCACCTCGTCAATCACTAACACCTGAACGCCGATCGCCTCCATGATGCGCATCGCCGCCTGCTCCATCTGGGCGATATCGGCGCGTGGCCTTTGCGGTGCGCCGAGAAGGGTTAGTAGTTCCGCGTAGAACCGTCGTTCGCCGGGTCGGCTGGTCATCTCCATGGCCAGAACCGGTGTCTTCAACTTGCCGGTAAGAGAACTGAAGCTCGGTGGATGCTGATCACGGAAATGCTTCATTATCATCGTCTTTCCCATGCCGCTGTCGCCGTAGATGGCGAGCGAAGGCATGCGTGTGCCGCGGGGGTGATCGAGCAGTTGGTTGAGCCGTTCAAGCACCTGCTTGGCGCGCGGATAAACCAGCCAGCGGCGTGATCTGATCGCCCTGATGCGTTGCGCATCCGTCTCCGCAAGCAAAGCCGCGGCGTTTGAGGTTAGGTGGGAGATTTCCGTGTTCATGCCAGTTCACTCCGTGTCCTCGTCGAAGGCCACAGGTTTGCTGGAGTCTACCCCGCGAAGCGACCCCCATCCGCCGTCTTCCACTCGCGTTTTGTGGCGGCTTGCAGGATCGCGTCGGGCGAGTGCCGTCTTCTTGACTGCTGCCTCGACCAGCTTGCGCTGCTCAACTGCCGTGCCGACTATGGTGCGGGTGTCTAGTTCCCGTCGCCCCTTTGTCAGCAGCGCGCGGCGCGCCGCCAGTGCCTCGTGTAGTGTCACCGAGGGCAAGGTAACGTCGGCATAGCGGGCTTCCACGAAGTTGCCGGACGGGCGCCGGACGAAGACGCGAGCCATATCCCGTGGGTCGTACTTTACAAGGAGACGCCGGTTAGAGCGCCCAACATCGGCGGTGAGGGCAGCTGACCAATAACGCAGCCCGAACAGGTGAATCCCGGTTGGCCGCAGCGTGCGTTCCTGCTCAGGCAGGAACGTCAGCCAGAAACGCATCCGGCCCTGGGGAAGTCGAAGCGGTATCACGTCCTCGTGCTCCCGCCATACTGCAATCGGCGGCCGGCCCAAGCTGGCGTGTATCGAATGGTGATAGGAGCCGACAATGTCCAGCGCGATGTACCGCTCGAGCTCGCGCAAAGTGAGTGCCGCATGTCGCTTAGAGTCGTATTCGCCAAGCTCCTGGGCATTGCTGAACGTCGTGCCAGGCAGCAGGTGGAGTTTTCCCATCTGCGTCCCAATCAGACGCTCGATGTGTCCACCGAAGCGTGGCTCCCCTGGCGGCCGCCAGTCGATCGCGATGCCGGCATCCTGGCATCCCCGCTTGAAAGACTGGCTCCTAAAATCGGCGCCGTTGTCGACGTGTAAGGTATCTGGCAAACCTGCGACGGGCCAAGCCTCGCTGATCTCCCGTTCACGCAGCCAAGCTGACTTGTCAAAAACGGAATGCAGAAGGCAAAGACTGGTCGAAAGGCGGGAAGGGGCATCCATCGTGAGGTAGAAGCCCGTCACCATCCGGCTGCAGACATCCATCGCCAGCGTCAGCCAAGGCCGGCCGATCGGCTGCCGCGTTTCCTCGTCAACGACAAAGATATCCGCTTTCGTATGATCGACCTGCACGATCTGCAATGGCCGGGAGGCGGCTAACACCCCGGGAACAGCACGAGTGTTCTTGACGATTTTGGTTTCGCCGCGCCGTTTGGCCCGCTTCTGTAGATCGATGTCTTCGAGTCGAGCTTTGATTGTTCGGCGATGGGGCGGCCGAAGTCCAGCGGAGATGCAGTTCGTCTGCACATCCCGGACCAGCTGTGTAAATGACGCACGATTGCGGGTAAGGTAGTACCGGCTGATCGTCGTCCGAATGATCTCCTCCCGCCTGTCATCTAGTACCCGATGGCCTCCTGGTCGGCCGGGCTTGCGCTCCACCAGGCTCATCACGGTCCCGCCGGCCCGGNNTCGCTTGACTGATTTCGAGCTCGGTCGCAAGCAGCGCCACATCCGCCACCGACATCCTGCCAGTGCGGCTTTTCAAAAAGTCTCGAATTGCGTCTGCGCGCCGGCACGCTTCATCCCAAAGCGCTTCGTCAACTTCGTCAGGGAAGGCGTCACTCACAGCAAGATACCGTCGATTTCCTCGGTAGTCTGATTCTCACATTAACTGATCAGATTTATGCGAAATTCTCAAGTTAAGTGCCTATTCTCAAATTAAGTGCCAGGCTATCCTTCTGAAATTGCTGCGACGGATTCTTGGGGTTAAGTGCAAAGCGACACCAGCGGGCTTTTCAAAGGCTCGGAGGAAACGTGCTTCAAATGACAGAATGGCAGCCATAGAGACACTTCGGCGGCATCCATTTGTCGAACAGAATCAGTTCATAATTGCCGTTGAATTGGTCAAGTATCTGAAAAGACATATTACTACTGCCTCTCGCGAGGACAGGGTTCACGGTTCGAATCCGTTCAAGGCGTTCGATGCCAACAGCCGTCCATGCTTATCTGTTCTATCCCGGCAGACGGCAGAACTCGCCAGCCTTCAAGGTTATTGTCGAGGCGTTGAAGATTTGATGTGCCGATCAGCCGGTTGAGCTGCAAATGGCGAGCCTGATCCTCAGTTGAGCCACGCAAGCAGCCCAACCACGCCGACGGCCTGTCTTTGTGCGACTGCGTCTGGTATCGAGATTGCGTGAGTTTCTCCTCGAAGGCCGTGCTCCTCAATGTCNNCCAGTTCCAACAACAATGACGGGCCGCTTAAAACACTGGCCGACGCTTTGCGACAGTCGGCTGCGCGACACCGAGACGCTGGGCAACATCCACTTGCCGGGCCTCGTCCGCCGGAACTGTCGGTTGAAGTCTGCCAACACAGTTTTGATGTCAGCCTCAGGGTCTTCCTCCCGCCATGGCGTCGATGATCCGGCAATCGGCCACCTGACCGAGACGGCATTCGGCTATCATCCGCCGCAGTTCCGTTTTCAGGTTCGTAAGACGGGCGATACGATCTTCCACGGCGTCGAGTTGGCTTTGGGCGATGCGGCTTGCATCCTCACACGATGCTTCCGGTTGTTCCTGGAGAGCCAGAAGAACGCGCACCGATGCCAGATCGAAACCAAGTTCCCGGGCATTCCGGATAAAGCACAGTCGTTGCGCGTCTGCTTCGCCATAGGTGCGACGGCCGTTGGACATCCTGGCTGGGATTGGGAGGACCCCGATGCGCTCGTAATAGCGAATAGTCTCTATGTTCACGCCCGATTTCTCGGATAAGTCGCCGATCTGCATTTTTCGTCTTGCTCCTGTAGTCACTACAGGTAGTACCATGGTCGAATTCGAATATCGAGGACCGACGAAATGGCAGCAGCTGCAACCGACACGATCCGCTATCAGGTGACGGGGATGGATTGTTCCTCCTGCGCCGCCAAGATCGAGGGGGCCGCGCGCAAGGTCGAAGGCGTGGCCGACGTGAAGGTATCGATCGCATCTCAGATTATGACACTGCAAGTTGACGAGCCGGCGAACCGCCTGCCTCTGCTGGAAAGCGCCATCACGGGTCTGGGTTATCAGCTTGACCGCATCGGCCCATCCAGCGACACGGCAGACGGCGATGACGACGACAGGATTCCGGACCTGTCGCATGTCACCCCGGCATATAAGAGGGCGCTCTGGATCGTCGTGCTGCTGAACGTTGGCTACGGAGTCGTTGAGATCGTCGGAAGCTTCCTCGCCGGCTCCCAGGCGCTACAGGCGGACGCCCTCNNGCGGTCGGATGGGGCCTCGCCGCTCGCGCCAAGGCGGCTCTTCTACAGGGTGTTTTCCTCGGCCTGCTCGGACTTGGCGTCGTCGCGTCCACCATCTACAGGGTGTTTATCGAGCATCAGCCGGAATCCGTGCTCATGGGCGGCTTCGCGCTTGTCGCCTTCGTCGTCAACGTTCTGGCGGCCGTGGTGCTCATCCCGCACCGCAAGGGCGACGCGAACATGCGGGCGGTGTGGTTGTTTTCGCGAAACGACGCGATCGGCAATCTCGCGGTCGTGGCCGCCGCGGGCTTGGTCTGGTGGACGGGAACACAATGGCCTGACCTCGTGGTCGCGTTCGCAGTTGCAGGCCTCTTCCTTCAATCGGCGTGGTCGATCATCCGGGACGCAAGACAGGACCTCTCTGCGGCGAGGGACAGATGATGGCGGTTGCTTCAATTGCCGTGGTCCTGGTCGGCGCGGCACTTGACCTGGGAGCGAAGGCGTGGGCGCGGGCGAGCCTTGAACCTTACGGCCCCCCCACGGACTTTCTGCCTTTGGTACCGTTGCGACTGACCTTCAACAAAGGCGTGTCGTTCAGCATGTTCGCTGTCGACGGCGAAATCGGCAAAGCAGTCCTGATCGGGGTTACGGGCATTATAACACTTGTCATCGCTATATGGGCGTATCGTTCGCGCGGCTGGCAACGGGCAGCCCTGTCGATGATCCTGGCTGGCGCGCTCGGAAACCTGATCGACCGCAGCATGAGGGGCGCCGTGACTGACTTCCTGAGCCTCCGCTTTGGTGAATGGGAGCCGTTCGTGTTCAATCCGGCCGATGTCTGGATTTCTTCAGGCGTGGCCCTTCTGTTGGTCCTGCAGACCACGCAAAGCGGAACCGCCGAGGTGGGCGACGGTACGTCAGCACGGTAACGGGGCCTAAGGGCCATTCCTGTCATTGCGGCGAGAGTGGCAGGGCGCGCTTGTGGGCCGTCGCGACGTGCGTCGCGAGGATGCGCTGAAACGCGGGTTCTCCGATCGGCTTTCCTTCCAGGAAGTCGTCGATGTCATCATACGTGACCCCGTAGACGTCTTCATCGGGCCGCAGCGGAGCGTCGGACTCCAGATCGGCGGTCGGCACCTTGAACACCAGGTCCCTCGGCGCTCCGAGATATTCGGCGAGCGCCCGCACGCGCCGCTTGGTCAGTCCGGAAAGCGGCAGGACGTCCGCAGCGCCGTCGCCGAATTTCGTGAAGAAGCCCATCAATGCCTCCGCCGCATGGTCAGTCCCGATCACCAGGCCACGAACCGCGCCGGCGAGCGCGTACTGGGCGATCATCCGCTGGCGCGCCTTGATGTTGCCAAGGTGGAAGTCCAGCCGAACGGTTTCGAACAGGTCGCCTGCGTCCCCGCAGACCTCGGCCATCATCGCGTCGGCTGCGGGCTTTATGTCGATGGTGACTACGCGGTCGGGGCCGATGGACGCGAGCCCTCTCTGAGCGTCGGCCTCGTCGGCCTGCGTGCCATAAGGCAGTCTGACCGCGATGAACTCCGCCTTATGCCCTCTGCCCCGGAGGCGGTTCACCGCAGTCTGGGCAAGCAGTCCCGCGGTGAGCGAATCCACTCCCCCGCTGATGCCAAGGACGAGCGCTCCGCACGACGAGGCTTGCATGTAATCCGCGAGGAAGGCCGTTCTGCGCTCGGCTTCCGCGGACGCGTCGAATTCCTTCGCTACTCCGAGCGCCTCGATAATCTGCAAATGTTGGTCACGCACGCCAATCCTCCATAACAGCTGTGAAATCCAAACCAGGCGAGAAAGTTGCAACCTGCCGAATCCCGACTGTCTCGTGAACTTACATGGCTGCAGATCGACACGTAACCGGAGCAGGCGCGAAGTGCGTCGCTGTCGATAACGCACTTTTCCGTGAGACCTCTTCCAACCCCGATGTCTTCGTGCCAGACTATGCGGGTGAGGTTCATGAAGGTCATCCATCGACTGCTGTTCGTGACCGCCCTGCTGGGGATTGTGGTCGGTCCCTTGAGCATCGGGGCGGCGGACAGCGTAATGGCGGCCTCCGGACCCGCGATGCACGGCATGTCCGGCATGGAGATGTCAGGCGACATGCCGTGTTGCCCTGACGAAATGCCGGCCAAGCCCGACTGCAGCGGCAAGTCATGTCCTCT
>DBUL01000248.1:2650-2942 GCA_002307905.1 Rhizobiaceae bacterium UBA1291 | reverse complement strand
GGGTGAAGCAGCTTGATAGGTCGGCGTCTATCGCAATTTCCCTGGGCGGTTCCTGCCCTCGCCAGCGCCGCCCTACGGATCTTTCCACATGTCGTTTACCCTTCCAGGCCCCCTGCCCGCAACTCAAGGCTACAGGCGCAATGTCGGTTCACACAAGTCTAAGCTGTCGTTCGGGATTTGGATTCAGTTGGCGCCGAATTAAGTCTCCGTGTGATGGCGCCGTCGAGAATACCGCGCTGCGACCGAAGAGGTTCGCAGATCAGGAGGCGCGATGTAACGGCAATGCAGGAGC
>DBUL01000248.1:0-2604 GCA_002307905.1 Rhizobiaceae bacterium UBA1291 | reverse complement strand
GGCGGCGTCGAGCTGGAGATCGCCCCGCGCGAGCCGATCCGCGAAGCGCCGGTCTTTCCCGAATGATCATCCTCGATACCAATGTCCTGTCCGAACTTCTGGCACCGTCCCCTGCCCCGGCCGTCCTCGCCTGGCTTGCCGCCCAGCCGGCCCAGGCGGTCTTCACCACGGCCATAACCGAGGCGGAAATTCTCCATGGACGGGCGCTCCTGCCGGAAGGGCGCCGGCGCCAGGCGCTCGAGGCGGCGGTGAAGCCCATCTTCGCCGAGGATCTCGCCGGTCGCGTCCTCGCCTTCGACCCTGACGCGGCACAAAGCTATGCGGCGATTGCCGCCCGCCGCCGGGCCATCGGCCGGCCGATCAGCCAGTTCGACGCGCAGATCGCCGCAATTGCCGCCTCGCGCGGGGCATCCGTCGCCACCCGCAATGTCGCCGATTTTGCCGAGACCGGCGTCGATATCGTCAATCCCTAGGATTTTCGCAGTCTCGATTGAAGCCTTCTCAAGAGCGGCCATATCGTGTTGACAGCTGTCAACCGCGTCGAAGCCTCTCGTCGAGGCGTGCCGCGCGTGCCCCGTCTCCCGGCGGAACGGCTGCCCCGCGATGCCATAAACCGTCCACAGATGACAAATTCCTCAGGACGGTATGCCCGCCGCCTGCCTTGAGGTGCAGCGCGGCAACGGCCCGGCGCTCGCTGTAGACAGAGGCGGCCGACCCGGACCATGATGCCGCTCGAGCGCTCCCTGCCCTACCCGACTACACAAGCCAGAATTCATCACCATCCTGAATCGGTCAGGCCTCACCGATTCGGATTAGTCGTTGGACCGCCGCGCGGCGCACGGGCATTCTACTTCGATGATGTCGAGCCAAGAGCCCCTTCTTCTCACCCGCACGGACCCCACCCGCAACATGGCGCGTTTCTATGTGCTGTCGGTCGAACCGGCACTGCTTGCCGGCGTCGCGCTCCTGCGCCAGTGGGGGCGGATCGGCACGCGCGGTCGCACCCGTGTCGAGCTGTTTGCCAATGAGGCCGATGCGATGGAAGCGCTGATGCGCCTCGCCGCCGCCAAGACCCGTCGTGGTTATCGTGCCGCTCATTCGAGTTGACAGCTGTCAACGGCCCCGCCGACCGGTCCAAGGGCTCACTCTGACGCCGAAAATCGTCTCATCGGCGTGGCGGAGCTGTGTGCATGGTCGCACGCTTGGGGCGCGAACACCATTGAACGGACCTTGGCTGTCGGCTTTCGTTGTGGGCGCCCGATTGCTATGGTCACAAACTGTCAACGGATAGCCTGGGCCGATGTCTGCGATGCGAAGAACGAATCTGACGAGACTGCCGGCGCCATACCTGAAGCGTCTCTGGGTGCGGGAGGATGCCGGTCTGGGCGAGCAGTATCCGTTCAACCTGCCCTGGCTCGACAAGGATTTTTCCCTCGATTTCTCCACGCCGGTGACGATCATCGTCGGTGAGAACGGGACCGGAAAATCCACCCTGATCGAGGCTCTCGCCGCGTTGTGCGGCTATGACGAGGCCGGGGGTGGCAAGGGCTACAGGCCGGTTGATCATTCCCGTGCGCTGGACCGCAGCGGAGCCCTGCTTGCCAACGCGCTGCGTGCGGCCTGGTTGCCAAAGGTCACGGCTGGCTGGTTCTTTCGCGCTGAATCCTTCTTCTCCGTGGCGCGCTTTCTCGACGAAGCGGCCCGCGAGGCCAATGCCGCGCCGCCCGACTTCCTGTCCTGGAGCCATGGCGAAGGCTTCGTGCGCTTTTTTTCAGAACGCATGAGCAAACAGGGAATTTACTTTCTGGACGAACCTGAGAGCGCGCTTTCTCCGAGGCGCCAACTGGAACTGCTGCGCCTTCTGCATGAGATTCAAGGATCGGCCAAGGCACAGATCATCATGGCGACGCATTCGCCCATCCTTATGGCGGTCCCTGGTGCTCGGCTACTGGAGATTGCTTCTGCGGGCATTGCGGACACCCACCTACGTGATACGCGGCATTTCAAGCTCTATAAAGACTTCACCACCGATCCAGGCGACTTTGTGGACCGTGCGTTGCGCGACGTGATTTGAATGCTCGCCGAGAGCGTCAACGGCGCGATTTAAATGGCGGAAGTTTGTTGCCGGTTAGACGGCAGCTTTCGCGAAAGGGTTGGGGCTGTGAACGTCCGAAATTCGCCGCCATGACCGCTTGGAACGATGTCCTCCTTTGGCGCAAAACGGTCACAGCGCTCCCTGGCCTGCGGCATATGCTACCGAATCCGGAACTGGCACACCGCTCGTATTGCAAGCGTCTTTCAAGACGCCCGTATCGATCCTGCCGTCCTGTTGACAGCTGTCAACTCGCTCCCGAGCGCCTCGGATCGAGAGAGAGACATGAAGAGATCAGGATGGATTGCATCCTCGCAAAGAAAGCGGGCAGGGGTGCAAAGGCGGGGAAGAACTTTGCCGAAAATCCTTATCTTTCAACGAGGATGACCGCGCGTTTTCCCCGCTTTTCCGGTTGGTGCTAGAGCGTTTCCGTCCTTTTTTGAATCGGGTCGGATTCCCAAAACACCTTTGTTCTGATTCACTGGTGCTGGCTGGATGGAGGCCAGCATCTC
>DBUL01000262.1:4220-7180 GCA_002307905.1 Rhizobiaceae bacterium UBA1291 | reverse complement strand
GTTCTTAGCGCAAATCAACACTGAGGTTCTCCTGAGTTGGAAATCATAAGGCGAATAGTTTTGACGACTGCGCAGAATTGCCCCCATGTCAGTGTTCGCGCTCTCAACGATTAAGCGGGCGTTGATTGCTTCCGCGCGAGCTTCAAGGTGCTCCAGCAGACGCCGGCAGTAGCCTTTTCCCCTGTAGCGTTTCGCAATGGAAATTCTAGCTAAGACAAGATTGAGTTGGCCGTCCATAGAAGCGCGGGGACGGTACAGCCGCAGCATCAGGTCCTCGAAAAGGCCATCCTCGTAGAACAGACGGTAACCATATCGCTCTGCGGAGGTGGACAAGCTGATTTCACCGCGCACCGATCCGATCCAATCGCCGATCACATGAAGCGCTTGAACGGGGTCGATACCGTATTTTCGTGCGAGGCGGGCGTGCGTGTCACGCCCGCGTGTGATTGTCATCGAAGTGTTCAACTTGTTTCTCCGATAGTTTCGAGATGCAGTCGATAATCAGATAACAGCTAAGGCATTTCAGTGGCTTTGGCGTAATCGCCTGTTCGGAGCACTGAACTTCCAATGCGCCGCCTTGACACAGGCTACTCCGGAGCTCGAGGCCGGTACGGACTTTTGGCGCCTGTATCCGTTTCGTTCGACAGATCCTACACTAGGCTAGTAAACTAGTCCCCGGGATAAAGGAGCCCGAGGGTCCTCGGGTGGTGCACTAGGCCCGGTGCGCACCATCCACTAAGTTGCTCGGCAACGGGTCACCAGGCTAACCCTACCGATCGCCCAGAAGCAGTACCCGGATGGACTTCTTCTTGTACTCCTCGGCGTTTGCGTAGGCCAACACGATATCAAAGTCGATTTCGGTCTTGCCCCGCTGACACATATTCGCGATCAGGTCGTGCTGCTGCTTCTCGCTAACAGGGCCGTAGCGCTCGAAAGTCGTCCGCATATTGGCATGACCCATGTTCTGACTAAGCGCCTTTTGCTCGGCTAAAGTTACTGCCCACTTGTCGATCATACTGGCAATGGTGTCTCGCAAACGGTGCGGCGTAAATCGACGTACGCCCACCGCGGCGGCAGCGGCTGCCATGATATCTACGACGGCATCATCGCTGGCGAGGAACTCCCAACCTGGCTGATCCTGCGAACCGAATAGGCGTCGTTCACCACGCGGGAACAGTGGCGTTTCAGGATTGGTATCGAGCGAGGTCATTTCGGCGATCCAATCGATGACTATCTGTTCGAATTCCTTCCCGACAGGAAACCAGGCGGTCCGCATCGTTTTGCTGTTCTTGGTCGCAACCTGCTCTGCCGCCTGTTGATGGACTAACCGCCGCTCGCAATCGACGTGCTTCAGACGCAAGGTGATCAACGCAGCGACTTCGGACACCCGTCAGGTAAACGAATGCGACCAGCGCCCGATTTCGGCGCTGTAGGAAGCTATCCGTTGGCATTGAACCTACGACAGCGATCACTTCCTCATGTGTGGGGTAGGCCTTTTCGACGGGCGCATTTGCTATTTGGATCAGATGCCGCGGCGCCGAGAAATATTCCACCAGGTCTTCCGGAATCTTGTCGTACCCTACCTGCTTGCGCAGCCATCTGAAGAAGCCGCAGACGCTGGAAAAGGCGTGCACAATGGTCGAAGTTGATAGGGTTTTGCCGGAGTTGTCGCTTGCCTGGAGGCTCGTCTTGTACTGCACGATCTGTTCAATATCGACGCACCTGAAATCAACGTCGCCAGTTAGCTCACAGAACCTCCAGATATGGTGAAGAGCTGCGTCGACTGTCTTTTCGTCTCGGCCTTTTCCTTCGAGGAGGTAAACTTGGTATCGATAGATAACGAATGCGTTCGCATCGTTCATAGGTTACTCCCGTGAAATATGAGGAGGAGCGCTGATGGCAGGCACAGCCCCATGGCCGAGCGCGCTGTCAGCGATCATTGCTTTTGTCGAATGACTCCAGCGCGAGATTTCTCGTTGGGAGCCGGCTCAGCGCCAACGGATCTAATGGGGTGCAATCACCTTCCCAGCGAGAACACCTAAGACATATTAGTCTGGAGTCTCGGCTCTGGGATCGTATCCGCGAAGCTCACACAGGGCCTCGAAATTCCTCATCGACATGATTAGCGGCGCCGATGACCCGCTGTGAGGGCATATTACTGCGACCATCATTGCCTTGTGGAACTGCCCATGAGTAATCGGATCATCAAGCAGCGAGTGATTGCACTTGCATGTGACACAGTACGCCTCAAACTTGCCGAGTTTTCGCTTCGCAGCCTGGCGACGCCCTCGGTGGAACTCATTAAGGTCGCTGCCTCGGAAAAGTCTTTCGCCGTTGTGCTCGATAAATTTGAGCCCGGCCTTGATCCAACGTGAGAGGGTATTGGGCACAACGCGGTACATTTCCCGGACTTGCGGCGGCGTATATAGCCAATTGCATTTGGCCACGTTGGCCGGGTGCAGATTGCGTCGTCTCGTCGGCTCGGAGGAGGTCATCGGCGAGCCTCCTTTGCCTTACGGTCATAGTCATCAAGCTCGTGACTGGACCAACGGGTCGTGCCCTCAATCTTGAAGGGCTTAGGAAAGGAAGCCGAGGACTTAGCCCACCGCCAAACCGTTTGCTTTTGCACCTTGTAACGTTTCGCGACATCTCGATCCGTCAGAAGCTGATCCGATGAAATCGGATCATTGCTGCCGGCGGAATCCCGGCAAGCCTTGGCCTTCTTCTCCGGCGGGGAAGTCCCAGCCTCCTCGGCAGAGCAAGGCGACTCATCATCGAAATCAACGAAAGTCGATTTGGCTTGGGCGTAGGGGTTGTTACGGAGGGAATTTGGGTTGGTCGCGTGGTGCGTTCGCTCTTGGCGAGACATAGCTACACTCTTTCTCCGCTTCGCGGATTCAAAGTAGGTAGCACGTCTTGCGCTTCGCCCGGCTATCGCCGAGCCCTATCGTTCAATTGAC
>DBUL01000262.1:4067-4204 GCA_002307905.1 Rhizobiaceae bacterium UBA1291 | reverse complement strand
ACGAGCACCGAGAAATTATCGCCGCCTGTTAACAGAATGTCGTGATGGGCCAAATGATGGGCCCACAATCCGGCGAAGGTAAAAAGTCAATAAAATCAGGAATTTATAAAGAAGAATGGCGGAGAGGGTGGGATTCG
>DBUL01000262.1:0-4001 GCA_002307905.1 Rhizobiaceae bacterium UBA1291 | reverse complement strand
CTGGTCGGCGCAAGTTGTGCGCGGGCTGTCTCTTAGCGGGCAAATGTCGGGCTTGCAAGGGCGAAAATCCAACGCTCGCGCGCTTTCATCTTGACAGTTTTCGACACGTCACGTATGCGAGCCGTGAATTAGACATGGGCGAACTGTGTCCTGATTTCTCCGCGCGGCGGAGATCCACCGGCAGGTGCTGCGATCGTTCAAGATTTCAGGGCCTGCTTCAACATCGACTGACAAGAAGACGGCCGTCTGGTTGCCAGACAGAGCCGGAACGAACATGAAAGGATAACCAATGTTCGCAGTCATCAAGACCGGCGGTAAGCAGTACCGCGTGAGCGCCAACGACGTGCTGACCATCGAAAAGCTGGAAGCCGAAGCTGGTGCAACAATCGAATTCACTGAAGTTCTCATGGTCGGCGTTGGTGCCGATGCCAAGATCGGCCTGCCCTTCGTGGCCGGCGCATCGGTCAAGGCAGAAGTCGTCGAGCACAACCGTGGCAAGAAGGTGATCGCGTTCAAGAAGCGTCGTCGCCAGAATTCCAAGCGTTCGCGCGGCCATCGCCAGCACCATACCGTCGTTCGCATCACCGACATCGTCGCTGCGTAACGGCCAACGAGACAACAGGTTTAAAGGAGAACTCCAATGGCACACAAAAAAGCTGGCNNATCATCGTACGTCAGCGCGGCACCCAGTGGCATCCGGACGCCAATGTCGGCATGGGCAAGGATCATACCGTATTTTCGCTCATTGAAGGCAATGTCGCTTACCGTACCAAGGCCAATGGCAAGGTGTACGTGTCGGTGATGCCGAAAGCGGCGGAAGCAGCGGAATAAAGCCGGTAACGCTCTAAACAGCCGGCGTCTCATCGACCCGGCTGGCCGTACCAGGTTCAGTCTAGAAAACAGGGGAGATGGGGCGCCATCTCCCCTTTTTCTTATGCCTTTTCAACCAGAAGGAGACTGAACCATGCAGATCGAACTATCGAGGGTCGACCAGTCCCGGTCACCCCAGGACCGGTTGAGGCCGGATCGGTTAGGGAGCGATTGCCCCGTCTTATTGTCGCAAAGGCTCGTTTTGCGCGCGCCTCACGAAGAAGACATCGACGCCCTTGCCCATCTCGCCAACAACGCCGCCGTTGCCACCATGGTATCGCGCATGCCGCACCCGTACACGGCGCGCGATGCGGCCGATTTCGTGCGACGCACGAATGCAGGCGAGATTGGCAAATGCGTCTATGCGATTACCAAAGGCGAAAACGGCGAATTCCTCGGCTGTTGCGCGCTGGAGCCGCACGACAACGACGCCGAGACGCTGGAACTGGGTTATTGGCTCGGCGAACCCTACTGGAACAAGGGCTTTGCCACCGAAGCGGCCCATGCGCTGATCGACATGGCGTTTCGCACCCGCGACATCGCCCATATCGACGCACGCTGCCGGGTCACCAATATCGCGTCACGCCGGGTGATCCAGAAGTGCGGTTTCCAGTTCCAGGGTTCAGGCATGATCGGCAGTCTCGCCATGCGCGGCATGGTGCCGGTCGAATGGTACCGGCTCGACCGCAAGACCTGGATGTCGCTGAAGAGCTGGGGGGAGATGCGGTGATGAACGCTCCCCTCATCGAGACCGCACCCTCGATGCCCGGTCCCTGCCCGGTCATCGAGACAAAGCGGCTAATACTGCGCCCGCATCGCATGAGCGACGCGGATGCGATCGTCGAATCGCTTGGCGACTACCAGGTCGTGCATATGCTGGCGCGCGTGCCGGTTCCCTATGACCGGCAGGACGCCACCGACTGGCTGAGCCGGGCGACCTCCGGCATTACGCCGGACTGGTCGCTCGCCATCACCGCCGGTGATGACGTCCATCTTGGCGTCGTCTCGATCGAACTGCGTCATGGCCTATGGCATCTCGGCTACTGGCTGAACCGGTTCTACTGGGGCAAGGGGCTGATGAGCGAGGCGGCGGGTGCGGCAGTCGAGCGCTTCTTCCGGCGCATGCCGGAGGTCGCGCTTCATTCCGGCGCCTTTGTCGACAATGCCGCGTCGCTGCACATCCAGGAGAAGCTCGGCTTCTCCATCCTGCGCTGCGGCGAGCTATATTCACGCGCCCGCAATGCGGTGGCCCCGCATATCGAGACGCGGCTGACGGAGGCGGACTTCCGCCGCCACTGAAAGACCAGCCTCGGGGCGGCGCACTGTCGCCCCGAGGCGCGCGCCAGGCACGATGGAAGGTCAGATTGGCGAAGCGCCGCCGCTGTGAGCCACCGTGCGGGCCGAAGAATATGACGATACTCTTTGACCTCCGGTTCAACCGGCTATATCGATGGCCGACTGAAAACGACAGATCCCGACACCCCGAACGATGGCAGAAGCATGAAATTTCTCGACGAGGCAAAGGTCTATATTCGCTCCGGTGACGGTGGCGCCGGCAGCGTCTCCTTCCGCCGCGAGAAGTTCATCGAATTCGGCGGTCCAGACGGCGGCGATGGCGGCCGGGGCGGCGATGTCTGGGTGGAGGCCGTCAATGGCCTCAACACCCTCATCGACTTCCGTTTTCAACAGCATTTCAAGGCCAAGACCGGCACGCACGGCATGGGTCGCAACCGCACCGGCGCCAACGGCGACGACGTGACGCTGAAGGTGCCTGTCGGCACGCAGATCTTCGAGGAAGACAACGAGACCCTGATCATCGACATGACGGTCGAGGGCCAGCGCTTCCGTATTGCCAAGGGCGGCAATGGCGGCTTCGGCAATGCCCATTTCAAGTCGGCGACCAACCAGGCGCCGAACTGGGCCAATCCCGGCCTCGAGGGCGAGGAAAAGACGGTCTGGCTACGGCTCAAGCTGATCGCCGATGCCGGGCTCGTAGGGCTTCCCAATGCCGGAAAATCGACCTTCCTTGCGGCCGTCACCCGCGCCCGGCCGAAGATCGCCAACTATCCCTTCACCACGCTGCACCCCAATCTCGGCGTCGCGACCGTAGACGAGCGCGAGTTCATCCTCGCCGACATTCCGGGCCTGATCGAAGGCGCCCATGAAGGGGTGGGCATCGGCGACCGCTTCCTCGGCCATGTCGAACGCACCCGCGTTCTCTTGCATCTGGTCTCCGCCCAGGAGGAGGATGTCGGCAAGGCGTACAAGACGGTCAAGCACGAGCTCGAAGCCTATGGCGGCGGCCTGGAGGACAAACCCGAGATCGTGGCCTTGTCGCAGATCGACGTTCTCGACGAGGCGGGCCTGAAAAAGAAGGCGCAGGAACTGAAGAAGGCGAGCGGAAAGACTCCGCTTCTCCTCTCCGCCATCACCGGCAAGGGCATGAAGGAGGCGCTGCGGCAATTGCGCGACGTCATCGTCGCCGAGAACGGCAATATCGCCCTGCCGGAGAAGCGCGACCGGAACCGCAAGCGCGACCAGGAAACGGAAGGCGATGAATAAATGTCGGCCGGAGCCAAATCGCTGACGCGCTACAAGCGCATCGTCATCAAGATCGGCTCGGCCCTGCTGGTCGATCGCGGCAGCGGCCTGAAGAAGGCCTGGCTCGACGCGATCTGCGACGACATCGCCGATCTGAGAGCCCGCGGCATNNGGCCGCACCGTGCTCAACCTGCCGTCGGGGGGGCTCAAGCTCGAAGAAAGCCAGGCGGCAGCGGCCGTCGGCCAGATCGCGCTGGCCCGCGATTGGTCGGAGAGCCTGTCTCGTTCGTCGATCGTCGCCGGCCAGATCCTGCTGACGCTCGGCGACACCGAGGAGCGCCGCCGTTACTTGAACGCCCGCGCCACGCTGCAGCAGCTCTTGAAGATCGGCGCCGTGCCGATCATCAACGAGAACGACACCGTCGCCACAACCGAGATCCGCTACGGCGACAATGACCGCCTCGCCGCCCGCGTCGCGCGCCTTGCAGGCATAGGTGGCGATCAGGTCGTCGGCTTCGTATCCGACCATCTCCACGCAGTGAACGCCGAAGGCCTTGGTCGCCTCGCGCACCAGCGGGAACTGCGGCACC
>DBUL01000242.1:32910-33076 GCA_002307905.1 Rhizobiaceae bacterium UBA1291 | reverse complement strand
GGTGACCAGCTGGAACGGACGCGTCGAGATCTCCTGGCCGGCACCCGCCACCCCGATGATGATCGACTTGCCCCAGCCGCGATGCGAGGATTCCAGCGCCTGGCGCATCACCTTGGTATTGCCGGTGCAGTCGAAGGTATAGTCGGCGCCGCCGATCAGGTCGCCG
>DBUL01000242.1:21290-32742 GCA_002307905.1 Rhizobiaceae bacterium UBA1291 | reverse complement strand
CTTGGCGGTGTTGATCACCGCGCCGATGCCGGTGGTGACCCCGCAGCCGATATAGCAGATCTTGTCGAAGGGTGCGTCCGGGTTGACCTTGGCCACCGCGATTTCCGGCAGCACGGTGAAGTTGGAAAAGGTCGAGCAGCCCATGTAATGGTGGATCTTGTCCTTGCCGATCGAGAACCGCGAGGTGCCGTCCGGCATAAGCCCTTGCCCCTGCGTGGAGCGGATGGCGGTGCACAGATTGGTCTTGCGCGACAGGCAGGAATAGCATTCGCGGCATTCCGGCGTGTAGAGCGGAATGACATGGTCGCCCTTCTTCACCGAGGTTACGCCGGGGCCGACATCGACGACGATGCCGGCGCCCTCATGGCCGAGAATGGCGGGGAACAGCCCTTCCGGATCGGCGCCCGACAGGGTGAAATCGTCGGTATGGCAAATCCCGGTCGCCTTGACCTCGATCAGCACCTCACCGGCCCGCGGGCCTTCGAGCTGTACGGTCATGATTTCCAGCGGTTTGCCGGCCTGTGTGGCGACGGCGGCGCGAGTGTCCATGGGGTGTCTCCGTTTTTGTTGTATAGGAAGTGATCATGGCATGCCGGAGGAGTCCGCCTCAAGGGGAGGTCGGGCTTGCCCACCCGTCACGCCGTCAGAAAGAGACGACCTTCACGCGCCTTGGCGCGGCTCGATCAGCGGCACATGTCTGGCCGCGTCCCGCCCCATCTGTCCGGTGAGCCGCGGATCGTCGGTCACTTCGACCATGAAGGCATAAGGGCGAAAGCCCGAGCGCTGATAGAAGGAAAGCGCGCCCGGATGATCGAAATGGCAGGTGTGGACCCAGAACCGTTTGATCGGCTTCTCCCATGCCTTGTCGATCGCCGCGTTCATCAGCATCCGTCCGGCACCCTGTCCGATCGCGTCGGACACCAGGCCGAAATAGGCGAGTTCGCATTCGTCCGCCTTGCGGAAGTCGAGTTCCAGCAGGCCGATTCGGCGCGCTCCATCCATCAGCGTGTAGACGTGGACGTCCGGGTCGGTGAGAATGGCGTGAAGCTTTTCGTCGGGCATGACCAGCCGCGAGAACCACATCCATTCCTCGCCGATCGCCCGGAACAGCGCCCGATATTCGCCGAGGTCGGGATGGTCCCAGCGTTCGATGCTCAGGCCTGATTCGGCCGGGCGCGCGCGCTTGGTCGCCGGCTTTTCCAGCATTTCCAGGCAGGTAACGACATTGGCGATCTTGCCGGCGGGCACGGCCGAATAGCCGTCGGGGAGGAGCGGGTTCACGGAATCCATGAGCACCTTTGGAACCGCTTAGGCCAATCAAGTCAAGGGGCGTCTGGCGATGGTCATGCGGCCATATCCTCGTCGAGAAAGAACGAGTCCGGTACCTGGAGCCAGCGCCGCGCGGGCTCCACCTGCGCATGCCTCAGGCTGGAGGGCGGAAGGATGGTTTTGATAAAGGCTTGCCAGTCCGGATGGCGCAGGTGAGGCGAGGTCCCGCGATCGATCGCCGTGAGGATCTCTTCCTTGACGGGGGAAAGAAGGGGAGCTCCCTGGCCCAGCCGGTCGCGCAGGATTCGTTGCACATAGGCCACGTCGTCCGCGCCGATGCCCGTCCGCAATGCCCGCCGTTTGGCATAGGCTCCACGCCCCTCTGCAAGCGCGATCCTCAACTGGTCGAGCATCAGAATCTTGAGCGATGGCGGGACGTGGCGGGCGACGTCCATCATGTGAAGGACCGCTGCAAACTCGAGTTCGCCCTCGACTACGCCGTCCTTGAACAATACACGCTCGACCCAGTCGACGTTTATCTGGTCAAGCGAGCCGATGGGATGGCAGCGATCGACGATGAAGCCCGCCATCTGCTCGACGAAATAGTCGGCCCATTCCGGGCACTTATCGGGACAACAGGCGTTGAGCGCCATCAACGTCACCACGTCGTCGGGCGTTCTGACGCCCTCCGGGAAGGTATATCTGCGCAATAGCAGGATGTCCTCTGCGGACAGCCTGTTGTTCCCGGCGACGACACATGCCGGAAAAGAGAGCCGAAACTCGCTCATCTTCCTATCCCTGTTTCATCATGAAACCGGGCGGAACATTGCCCGACAAACATTGCGTTTCCGCCAATGAAGGGGGTTAGCGAGCGTTTGACGGAAAAGCTAAAATCAACGCCTTTCGGCGGTCCGCCGCTGCTCCCGCCAGAGAATGAACAGGCCCGAGCCGACGATGATCAGGATGCCGACCCATTTTGACACAGTCGGAAAATCGTTGAACAGGGCATACCCCAAAATGGTCGCTGCGATGATTTCAAAATACTGGAAGGGCGCGAGCACAGAGAGTGGTGCCATGCGGAAGGCGCGCACCACGATCAGGTGAGCATAGCCGGAGATCGATCCGAGAATCACCAGCAGCACGAGGCCGAGCCAGGACGTGGGCAGCGAGATCGCGAAGTCGTCCTGTCCCGCGGCATTGCCGCCGATGAGCACCACGCCCATGAACAGTGTCCCGCCGATTCCGGCCATGGTCTGCATGGTGACCGGGCTATCAGCCTCGCCGATGGCCCGATTGAGAAACATATAGAGGGCATAGAGGAAGGCGCAGGCGACGGGCAGGAGCGATGTGAGGCCGAACACCGCATAGCTCGGCTGGATGACGATCATCGCCCCGCCGAAGCCGACGACGATCGCCAGCCAGCGCCGCCAGCCGACCTTTTCGCCAAGAAAGATCGCCGACAGCGCCGTCAGGATGAAGGGCTCGACGAAATAGATGGCGAAAACGTCGGCAAGCGGCATGTATTTGACCGCGGTGAAGAACATCAGGCTCGCCGCCGCGTGCAGCACGCCACGCAGCAGGTTCAATCTCGGTCGTTTGGCAGACAGCGCGCTACGCCCCTGGATAGCCAGCAGGAACGGCAGGATGCAGACCATCTGGAAGAAGAATCGGTAGAAATTCACCTGACCCGGTGACATGCCCTCGACGTTCGCCATGTATTTGGCGATCGCATCCATGAACGGCAGCACCAGCATGCAGCCGGCCATCAGGGCCATGCCCTTGATCGTCGTGTCTGTGGCTGAAGGGCGGTTGTCGGACATGGCAGATGGCCTTGCTAAAGCGCCTACCAAGCACGCGTCAGAGAGTCGTTCAAGCCCGGTTGGGGCGCTTGTGGTACAGCCCCGTTGCCAAGCGCGTACACCGCCGGCGATGCCTCCGCTGGACCGGGCTAAACGTCGCGCGCGGTCGGCCCGAAGACCTCCTCGAAGGCTTCGCGCAGGCGGATGTCGACGTCCGCCATCATGACCAGCTGGCCGAGATCGACGAGGCTCGTCACGCCATAGGCGCTGATGCCGCAGGGCACGATGCCGGAGAAATGCGAAAGATCCGGATCGACATTGATCGACAGGCCGTGGAAGCTCACCCAGCGGCGCAGCCGGATGCCGAGCGCGGCGATCTTGTCCTCGGCCATCGAGTCGTCCGGCAGCGCCGGCTTTTCCGGCCGGCGCACCCAGACGCCAACCCGGTCCTCGCGCCGCTCGCCCTTGACGTTCATCTTTTCGAGCGTGCGGATCACCACTTCTTCAAGCGCTGCCACATAGGCGCGTACGTCCTGGCGCCGACGCTTCAGGTCCAGCATGACATAGGCGACCCGCTGGCCCGGCCCGTGATAGGTGTACTCGCCGCCCCGGCCGGTGGCAAAGACCGGGAATCGCTCCGGCTCGATCAGGTCGGCCTCGTCCGCGCTTGTGCCGGCGGTATAGAGCGGCGGGGGTTCGAGCAGCCAGACCAGTTCGTCCGCCGTGCCATCAGCGATCGCGGCGACCTGGCGTTCCATCTCGGCGACCGCTTCCTCGTAGGGGACGAGATCTTCGGAGATCCGCCAGCGCACCGGCGGCGATCCGGGAAGGGGGAGCATTTCGGTCGACAGATCGGTGCGCTGCATGGGTGAAAAACCTTCAATTTCCCTCTACTTGGCAAGAAAACCACGGGACTTCAAGGGCAACCCGGGGGCGTCCGGCGCGTGCGCTCCCCTGGCCGCTCGGGAAATCGCAAAAATCTGTCATGGTGGCCTTGTGCACCGGTAATGCTTTTGGTACATGCAGCCCCGCCGGAGCAATTCGGCGCTACCAGGATGCGGTCGTGGCGGAATTGGTAGACGCGCAGCGTTGAGGTCGCTGTGTCGCAAGACGTGGAAGTTCGAGTCTTCTCGACCGCACCATTCTTCCTGTCGGAAGAATACGAAAGCCGGCTCACCGAAAGGTGGCCGGCTTCGTCGTTTCAGCCCCATGTCCGATAGACGATCAGTCCGTGTCGCGCGGCATATGCGTGTCCACACCCATCGTCGTGATGAAGTTGCGGACTTCGGAAACGCCCTTTACGCCCAACACCCGCAGCTCGATCATTCGCCGCTCCTCTGCCGTATCGACCGCGCCCCGCAGGGTAACGACGTGCCGGTCCGCATGGATGTCGAGGGCGGCAAGCAATGATTCCGGCATCTCGTCAAGAGCATCGGCGATGTCTGCCTCCAACTGGTCGCTGTTTTCGCGGCGATCGGTCTCCGGCAGTACGGGCGCATTGACCGGGCCCTCTCCTCCATCGGCAGCGACATCGGTGATGCGATAGCCGCCATTGCGCTCGCGGTCGAAGTTGGCCCCCGTCTCGCCATAGGCGCTGTTGCCGACCGGTCGGGAAGCGGCACCTGCGCCGTCGTCGTAGGGCCAGCCGTTTTCGATGTCGCGCTGCTCGAAATCGCGATAGTCCTCTTCGCGGCTTAAGTCCTTCTTTCTGTCGCCGATCGTCATGTCCTGCGCTCCTTGGCTCGGATGTGGTCCGAGATAACGCGTGACACCCGGTTTTGGTTCGACGCAGCAGCGTCAACTCACCGGAGGCCCCTTTCCCATCTGCGGATCAGCCGGTCGCGCTTCAGCCTGGAAAGGCGCTGCAGCCAGAACATGCCGTCGAGCTGGTCGATCTCGTGCTGCATGCAGACCCCGGGAAAGCCCTCGAGCCTTTGCTCATGCAAGATGCCGTCGAGATCGTGGTAGCGGATATCAATGGCGCGCGGCCGCGTCACCGTCTCCGTCGCGCCCGGCATGGAAACGCTGCCCTCGATATGCTCCATGGTCTCCGCGGAGGTCCACAGGATCTCCGGATTGACATAGTCGCGCCGGCCTCCGATCTCCGGCAGGTCGAGCACGACGAGCCGTAGCGCAACCCCGATATGTGCCGCGGTGATTCCCACGCCAGGCGCCGCCCGCAGGGTGTCATGAAGATCATCGGCAAGAGCGCGTAGATCGCTATCGAAAGCCTCGACGGGGACGCAAGGGAGCTTAAGGGCTGGATCGGGAAACCGGATGATGGAACGGACGCTCACGGGTGGTGTCTCTCTGGTAGCGAGGCTTGCCGAGTTGCCGGCGCATTCGAAGCTGGACCGCGCTGCCCCGTTAGGTTAGCAGGAACTGTTCGCAAATGCATATCGACCAGCGCGTTGCGCTAGTCGTTTGTTGACAAAGCGTTTTCCCGTCCCATTCTGCAGGGAGACGGGAAGGCCGGGCGTGAAGATCTGAAGGGCGAGGGCGCAAGCATGACCGAAACCGGCGAAGATATCCGCGTTCGCGCCGCCCCGGAGGACAGCCACGAGGATATTTACGCCGACAACGGTTCGATCCGCTCCGACTTCCTTACCCTGGTCGGCGCGGCAATCGCCGATCGCGACCTGCTGTTCCTGCGCCAGCACGTCGCGCGGCTGCACGAATCCGAACTCGGCGACCTGATCGAGGCGATCCAGCCCGACCAGCGAATCGCGCTTGTCCGCCTGCTCGGCGACGACTTCGACATGACGGCGCTGACGGAGGTGGACGAGGCGATCCGCCTGCAGATCGTCCAGCATCTGCCGAATGCCCAGATCGCCGCGGCGCTCGGCGATCTCGATTCGGACGACGCCGTTTACATTCTCGAGGATCTGGACCACGACGACCGCGAGGACATTCTCTCGCAGCTTTCGTTCACCGAACGGGTAAGGCTGCGGCGCGCCCTCGACTATCCGGAAAGCTCGGCCGGTCGCCGCATGCAGACGGAATTCGTCGCCGTTCCGCCGTTCTGGACCGTTGGTCAGACGATCGACTACATGCGCGACGAGGAGGACTTGCCGGAGAGCTTCACCCAGATCTTCGTCATCGACCCGACCTTCAAGTTGCTCGGCACCATCGACCTCGACCGCATCCTGCGCACCAAGCGGCAGGTCAAGGTCGAGACGATCATGCGCGAGACCAGCCACCCCATCCCGGCCGAGATGGACCAGGAAGAGGCGGCCCAGCTGTTCGAGCAATACGACCTTCTCTCCGCCGCCGTCGTCGACGAAAACGACCGCCTGGTCGGCGTGCTGACCATCGACGACGTGGTCGACGTGATCCAGGAAGAGGCGGAGGAAGACCTGATGCGCCTTGGCGGCGTCGGCGACGAAGAACTCTCGGACAGTATCCGGGAGACCTCGCGCTCGCGCATTCCCTGGCTGCTGGTCAATCTGTTGACCGCCTTCCTTGCTGCCTCGGTGATCTCGCTGTTTGAGGCGACGATCGAGGAAATCGTTGCACTTGCCATCCTGATGCCGATCGTCGCCGGAATGGGCGGCAATGCGGGATCGCAGACCATGACCGTTTCGGTCCGCGCGCTCGCGACCCGCGATCTTGATATTCACAATGCTTGGCGCGTCGTGCGGCGCGAGGCCGGCGTCGGTCTGCTCAATGGAGTGGTGCTGGGTATCCTGATCGGTGTCATCGCCGGTATCTGGTTCCAGGACATCAATATCGGCGGGATAATCGCCACGGCCATGCTCATCAACATGTTCGCCGCCGCCGTGGCCGGCATTCTGATCCCTCTGCTGCTCGTCAAGGTCGGCGCCGATCCGGCGGTTTCATCGGCCGTATTCGTCACGACCGTTACCGACATCACCGGTTTTTTCGCTTTCCTCGGGCTCGCTGCCTGGTGGTTCAACGTGTACTGATGGCCGAAAAATTGACTTATACGTAAAAGTCAATATCATGCCGTTTCCCTAATGAATCGGAACGGTTGTGAAGAAGTATTACAGTATAACTGAGCTGACGCGCGAATTTGGAGTGTCGACCCGCACGCTTCGCTTTTACGAAGACGAGGGCTTGCTCCATCCTGAGCGTCGTGGCCGCACAAGGCTCTACCGCGCCGCCGACCGGCACCTGCTTCAGGAAATACTGCGTGGACGGCGGATCGGTTTCTCAGTAGCCGAAATCCGCGAAATAATCCACGTCTACAAGGAACCGCCGGGCGAAATCGGTCAACTCAAGCTAATGATGAAGAAGATCGATGAGAAACGCGACGACTTGCGCCAGAAGCGGCGCGACATCGAGGAGACGATCGCCGAACTCGATCAGGCAGAAGAGGCTTGCCTGACGCGCCTCGTGGAGATCGGCGTCGGGACCTGATCCGCCCGACGGATTCGCTTCATATCCAGCGCCGCGTGCGCTGGCAGTATTTCTCAAAATCGATGCCGAAACGCGCCAGCAGATGCATCTCCTCCTTGCGGATGGCGATGATCGTCGTGACGATCGCGGCCCCGATGGCGGCGACGAAGAACCAGGCGTTGCCGGTCAGGAACCCGATTGCCAGCGTGATCAGCGTATAGCCGAGATAGATCGGGTTGCGGCTGTAGCGGAACGGGCCACTGGTCACCAGCCGCTGCGCACCGCGATGCGGCATCACGGTCGTGCGGTATTCGACCAGCGTCTTGATCGCCCAGAGGTCGAGAGAGAGTGCGGCGGCGACGAGCAGCGCGCCGATCGCGTAGAACAGATAGCCGTTGGGCATCACCGAAGGCAGAATTCCGATGAAGCGATCGGCCAGTAGGGCGAAAAGGATGGCCAGTCCGTACAAGACGGGCGGCCAGGGAAAGCTGAGCGGCTTCAACCTATAGGCATTCATGGTCAGGTCCTGTCATTGACTGATGGCCGAACATTCACGCGCAAGCTCGAGTATTCGCGCATCCTGATCCGGCAAGATTGCGCCAGACTGGAGTGGGGCGAGAAGCGACTGCTGCTGCAACCGATCGAGCGTGCAGGCACAGAAGCGATTGCAGAGCGGCGCTTCCGATCCTTCGGCCAGGCAGGCGGCTTCACAGCTCGCCAGATAAGCCTCTATAGGATCCTTTGTTTGTGGCGGCGCTATGATCGAGATCAGGAAAACCACAGCTATCAACACCGGCTGGTGCAGAAGGTAAACAAGAAGGCTGTTGCGCCCGGCCAGCCTGAGCCAGCCTGAACCGGATGGCAGTCTGGCTAGCCACGCGAGCCAGCCGCGGGCCATCGCGATCCGTGCTGCGGCGATGCCGATCAGCAACGCCCCGCCCCAGGGCAGCAGAGGGACGTAGTCGTTCGAGCGTGGCAGGTGTTGCGACAGTCCGACGAAAAGCAGCGCTGGTGTATCGAAGAACTCGGACCGATAAAAGGATGGCAGGCCAATCGCAACAGCGGCGACCAGAATGATCAGCAGCGGCGGCAGGCGGAGGAACGCAAGGCCGATCAGGCTTCCGGCAGCAATTGCATGCAGGATGCCGAAAAAGATCATGCCCTCCGGCAAGGCGACTGCGGTGGCGACGGTGATGGCAAGGGCCGCGGCGGTGATCACCGCCAGCCGCTTGGCGAAGGACCTTGCCTTGATAACCGGGTAATGTGCCAGCACCAGGCTGAAACCGGCGAGGAAGAGGAAGCTGGAGGCGATCGCGCGGGCATAGATCTTGAGCCAGCCATGGGTCGCCGTGCCCGGTTCCAGATAGCCGAAGAACTCGAAATCCCAGGTGAAGTGATAGGTCGCCATGGCGATGAGGGCGAGGCCCCGCGCCGCGTCGAGCGCTTCGATCCGCCAGGGTGCCGCCGCTGGCGTCTCGCTCTTTTCAGAATCAGCAGCCACGCGCCTTCCTTCCGTCTACCTGCCCGTATCGTCCTGGATATCTGCCAGACCGTCCAAAGGTGTCCGTTTCATGGCGATCACGAGGGGGATTCGATGAGCGCGAGGCGGGCCTCGGAGAAGAACTGCCGGCGCAAGAGAACGATGAAGACGGTAAGCGAGGTCNNTAGCCGATCGACATGAACAATGCGCGCAAGCCCGCGTTGAAATGGCTGGCGGCGATGATGTTCATGCGGATTGCAAGTTCGGCGGCACGCTCGGCGCTTTGCGGGTCTCGGCGCGTTTCGTCGGCCATTGGCAGGGCGCCGAACAGAATCGTGCAGTAGTTGAACAATCGATAGGACCAGCCGAACTTGAAGAAGGAGTAACCGAATATCGCCGTCAGGATAAAGACCTTGAGCTCGAAGGTCGTGCGTCCTCCCTGCACGACGAAGGGCAGGTCCTTTAGCACCGTGTCCACCTGCTCCGTCTGGCCGAGAAGGGCAAAGCACCCGCCGATCGCCAGGATGGAGGTCGAGGCGAAGAAAGCCGTTCCGTTCTGCAGGCCCGACAGGATCTGTGTATCGATCATCTTCAGGTCGCGGCTGAGCGAATTCATGATCCATTGCCGCCGACGCTCGGCCATGGCCTGGGTCAGGCTGGTGCGGGCGAAAATACGGCCCTGACCGGTGATCCAGGCGAAGGCAAACCAGAGCAGGCCGAACAGGAAAAGCGCGGAATAGTCGAGAATCGTCATGGCGGCTCCGAAGCAGAGGGCGCGCTTTTTATGCGGACTTGGGCCGTTCTCCACAAGCGAATTAACCAGGTCGCAAGACCTTGGTCTAAAACGGGGCAAGGGAGGTTCAACGGCGCCAGTTGCTAAGCCATTGAAGTTTATAAAATGTATGCACTCCGCGCATGGCTGTCACGCAAGGGACGCCTTGCTTTGGCCGTTTTTGCAGTTGCGAAGCCGACCGATTTTTAATAAATCGTTTCGCACGAAAGCGGTCGGGGGACGGCTTTCTGCCAACAACGTTCAAAACGGAGTCTTCATGGAAGACAGCATCCAAAAATCCTGCTGGGGCGTTACAATTCGTGCTCTGGTGGGATTTGCTGGCATTTTGTGCCTGGCTTATCTCTTTGGCAGTATCTGATCCGAAATCACGAATGACGGTTTCAGGCAGCGTGGGTCTCAAGACCCGCGCTGTTGTCGTTTTGAGCCCCGTTCATGTCGCGCCGATGAAAAAGGATGTCGGTTCGCCGCCGCTTTCGCTAAGCATGTTGAACTAGCGTGAGGCAAATCAGCCTGGAGGCGGTGCAGCGACATGTTTCTTTCGGTTTTCGATGTGTTCAAGATCGGGGTAGGCCCTTCGAGCTCCCATACGATGGGGCCGATGACAGCGGCTAACCGGTTTCTCGACCTGATTGCGTCCGACAGCTGGCCGCGGCCGCAGGGCGCCCAGGTCGCGGCGCTGAAAGCCAGCCTGCACGGATCGCTCGCCTATACCGGCATCGGCCACGGAACGGGCAGGGCGGTGATCATCGGCCTGACCGGCGAGGCCCCGGACAGGATCGATCCGGACCGCATGGATGCCATCGTCGCCGAGGTTGAACGAACCCATCGCGTCGCGCCGCCCGGCCACCCGGCTTACCATTTCAATCCCGCCGAAGACCTGGTGTTCGACAAGAAGGTCCCGCTGTCGGGTCATGCCAACGGCATGCGGCTCTCCGCCCTCGACAAGGACAGGCGGGTGCTGCTGACCACCATCTACTATTCGATCGGCGGCGGCTTCGTCGTAACCGACACCGAGCTTCTTGCTCTGCATAAGGCCAGGAAGGCAACGTCCAGCAACAAGGTGCCCTATCCCTTCGCCTCGGCGAAGGAAATGCTCGACATGGCGCGCCGCTCCGGCCTGACGATCGCCCAGATGAAGCGAGCGAACGAGGAGGCGGTCATGGACCGCGAGGCGCTGAATGCCGGCCTCGATCGCATATGGGATGCGATGAGCGGCTGCATCGACCGCGGCCTTAAGCAGGACGGACGCCTGCCGGGCGGCTTGAACGTGCGCCGCCGCGCCCGCTCCATCCACGACCAGTTGCAGGAGGAGTGGCGCTCCAACCGGCAGAACCCGCTACTCGCCAATGACTGGCTCTCGGTCTACGCCATGGCGGTCAACGAGGAGAACGCAGCCGGCGGTCGCGTCGTCACCGCGCCGACAAACGGGGCTGCCGGCGTCGTGCCGGCGACCATCCGCTATTACCTGCATTTCCATCCCGACGCCGACCAGGACGGCATCCGCGACTACCTGCTGACCGCCGCCGCGATCGGCGGCATCATCAAGCATAATGCCTCGATCTCCGGCGCCGAAGTCGGCTGTCAGGGCGAGGTGGGCTCGGCCTCGGCCATGGCGGCCGCGGGTCTGGCGGCCGTGATGGGCGGTAGCCCGGAGCAGATCGAGAACGCCGCCGAAATCGCCCTGGAACACCATCTCGGCATGACCTGCGACCCGGTCGCCGGTCTCGTCCAGGTGCCCTGCATCGAGCGCAA
>DBUL01000242.1:0-21240 GCA_002307905.1 Rhizobiaceae bacterium UBA1291 | reverse complement strand
AGCTCTGCGTCGGCGCCGACAGCCTCGACGATCTTCGCGAATGGGTGGCCGAGCGCGCGCTGGTCGCGGTTGCGGCCGGCCTCGAACCGCAGTCGAGCCATGTGACGCGCATGGTGCCGAAGCGTATGGACGAACTGCTCGACGGCGGATCGCTCTACTGGGTCATCAAGGGCCAGGTCACCGCGCGCCAGACGCTGCTCGACATCAAGACCTTCACCGGCGCGGACGGGATCACCCGCTGCGAACTGGTGCTCGGCCCCGAAGTGATCGAAACCGCACCGGCGCCTCGCCGCCCGTTCCAGGGCTGGCGCTACCTCGAACCCGACTCCGCCCCGAGAGACCTGAACGCCTCGGGCGCCAATCTCGAGGACATGCCCGAAGACTTGAAGCGCGAATTGGCTGAGCTCGGGCTGCTGTGAGCGCTCCTGCCGTGCGTCCGCACCAATCCTCGATCATCAAACAACCGGTCCGGCAAAAGCCGACACCCTTGCGGACGGCGCCTCACGAGGCTATCTGACGCCGCATGACGATAGCACCGCTCTACAGCCCGGGGACGAAGATCTTTGCCGTGGCCCCGATGATCGACTGGACGGACTAGCCAAGAACACAAGGGCGGGCGATGGCGTGTTGTACTGTTTGTTGTACTGGAGATCCGATCACCGCGAAAGAGTTGCATATGTGATGGAATCTTCTCACGTGAAGCCGTAACTATAGTTGATAGTTGGGTAAGGTTGAGGCAACCGATTCGCAAAGGCTTGTAGTGCAGAGGCTTCTCGATTGGGTTCTTCCGTTTGTATTCGTCACCGCTGCGGCATTCATTGCGCTAGCGAACCCGGATCCATTTGCGAGGGTTGCGCTTTGTGATCGCCTAACAGTGTGCTTTTCTTCGCCTCATGCCACCTTCTGGAATAACCTCATGTACGAGGCCGGCCTTGGTGCGGCCGTCAGTGTGGTGTTCTATTGGTTGTTGGTGAGGGCACCGGAGAGTTTAAAGCGAAAGAGGCTGCGGAAATATCTTCTTGCAAGCTACAGATCATTTCGCACTGATGCGACGATCCAACTTCTCTTCGCATCAGGGTGCCGCACAGTAGGACTTGATCTGGTCGAGAAGCTTCTTCCGCAGGAAGCCTTTCGCCGCTACTTCAAACAGCAGAGCCTCCAAGCTGACGGCGATCGCTGGCATGACGTTGCTAATGGATTGGAGATGCATCATCGGCGTGAACTATTTATGGCGATGTCGATCTTGCGGGATGATGTCCTCTACATCCTTAACAACGTCGATGTTGCAGATCAGGAGACCTTTGATTTTCTTCACAGACTGACTAAGGCGATTGCCTATCACGACCAGAGGTCAGACGACTATGATGACGACACGATATTGCTCCGCTTGTTTTGGAGCATGATGGCCGGCTGGAACCAAATTAAGGGCTACGTGGAAGAAGACCAGATCGAGCGCCTCATCCAGCGCATTTGACAAATGGAATTCGATTGAACTGGATCGGCACCTCGTTGGGGCAGGGCCATTGCCCGCTGGTATAGGCGCCGTGGTGGTGGTCACGGCGCCTGCACTACAGGCCGGGTTGCCTGATGGTGCCAGCGCATAGTGGAGCCCCTGGCTGGAATCGAACCAGCGTAATCCGCTACCGTTGTCGGGATAGAAGGCCCGCACGGGTACAGAGGCAAATTGGTTATTCCTCGTAGAACATCGAAATAGGCAAAGCTGAGATTTCGGCGCTAGCCTTGTCCGTCACAGTAATTGCGGCGCGCAGCATGGCGTTGAGCCTAAAAATGGGCTCTCGCACTTTCTGATCATCGATTGGCCCCATGTGGGCAATGTGATCGTCGATGGCCCGGAGAAGAATTCCTACGTCACCGACAGTAGTTTGTATGTTGTCGAGGGCACTCATGCTGCATCCTCCATTTCGCCGATCAACTCGCGGATCGTCACCATGATCTGATAGACCTGATGATGTAGCTGATCGAAATTGAGTTCTTCCACGACAGTCGGATGCGAAAGCGCTTCCCGCTTCTTCATGGTGTCCAGGTTCCGATTGACCATGCTGGCGAGCGTGCAGCAGACTTCGCTGCGCATCTTCAGGTCATGGACGATGTCGTTCAGAAGCTCTTCGGTGATCATTGCACCGCCTCCATTCCCTTGCGATCAAGAACGGCCGGCGGGCCAAACTGATCCTGCGAAATCGCAATCGCCTCGGCCTGAAGGACGGCCAGCCATTCTGGCAATGCGGGGTCGAAACTGCAGTCGTCGCCATTTGTTGCGGCCAGCATCCGCAGCTTCGCGGATAGGTCGCTCGTGGTGCGCGCCGGCATCGTCATGACCACCTCCGCCAGTCCGAAGCGCGCGTCGGACAGAGAGTCCATGATATCGTCGGGCATAGGTTGGAATTCATGGCGAAGGCGTTCGATCTCACCTACCAGTGCGGCCATCCGCTGCAGTTCCAGGTCGTCTTCCATTGGGTTGCTCCTTCGCGTTTCATTAACCACGATCAGGCTCCTTTGTTGCGTCTGTACATATTCGTTTGTACGGTGTCACAATGATAGCCGCATTGTGGTTAATGTCAACACGTATTTGTACAGGGTACAAAAATGAAGGCAATCCAGCTAAGAATGGCCAGGGCCGCATTAGGTATTGGCGTCAGGGATCTGGCGGGAATGTCAGGCATAACGGCAAATACGATTTCCCGCATCGAGAACGGTAGCGACGCCAAGCAGTCGACGATAGACACGCTGCAGAAGTGTCTCGAATCCGCCGGCATCACCTTCATCGATGACCACGCGAACTCGGCCGGTGGTGGGCCTGGCGTCCGGCTTTCAGCCTCTCCGGACGCTCCCATGAGCAACGACGAAACAATCCAGTATAAGGAGTATCTGGATCCGGCCTCCAGCGGCGGCAGTGGTGGGTGACATGAAGCAGACCGTTGATCTGCTCGCCGCAGTGAGCCGCATGCGTGACCAATACCGGAACGGCAAGATGGATCGAGACATTCTTCGAAAATGGATTACCGGACTCGGCTCATATCCGGCGCCGCATGGTCCTCACGTCGATGCCGCCAAGGCCTGGTTTGGGCAGCCGCTTGCCGAAGTCACGGATGCGGTCAGGGACATGGATATACAGCATTTGTCGGCCATCGTATTGACGCCGCCCACCACCGAGCGCTAGCTTCTCATTGGCGGCTTCACCAACCGCAGGAAACAGGTCTACCCGCCTGGCACCACAAAAGAGGTTCGCACCGCCTACGGCATTCTTGTCGGAGGCAAAGTTGAAACCGTTTGTGGAGGTCCTCATGGATCCTTTCGACAAGAGCCACGACCTCGCGCCACGCCTAGCAGCCTCAATCGATGAAGACGAAGCCAAGCGGGCTGCAGCGGAGTACGGCCGACAGGTAAACCCAATCGACTACAGCATGGGATGGCGCCTTGATGACGTCCTCGCCGCCTTCCTGGCCGGTGCGGTATGGCGGGCGGTCAGATGACTGGCAATCCTCCACTTGACACCATCTATACAGCCGAAGAGGCCGCAGAACGCCTTCGCCTAACCAACCGCGGGGTTATTAAGCTTGGTAGGCAGTACGGGCTCTGCTCTCGCCGGGGGAGAGATTACCTTTTCTCGGAGGCTGACATTTTAGAGTTGTGGCAGGTCATGCGCGAGCCGGCAAAGTCGCCCAAGCCGGCGAGCGTGAAAGCCGCGCCGACCCTGGACTTGAAAGATATCGCTTGGCGTTTTGGCCCTTCGTGCTCGGTCGATCGACGCCAGATGGACGTGCTGCGAGCCTTAGCGGGCAGCAGAAGGCCTCTGACGCACAAGCAGATCAGTGGTGCCGGTCCTCGGACCATCGATACGTTCCTGAGCGCGGGGCTAGCAGTCGAGGTCGGCCGCGACGAACAAGGCGACAAGAGGGTTTCAATTACAGAGAAGGGGCGAGAGCAAATTGCGATTGTCGACCGCTGGATAAAGCTCCGCCTCAAACATGGGAAAGGCCCTGGCGGTTGGGGTCGCCACCTAAAGGAAAAGACATGACCGACAACGGCCCGCGCCTCATAGGCCGCAAGGAAGCTGCAGCCTATTGCGGGATCAGCCCAACGTGCCTTTCAATGTGGGTCGCCGGCCACAAGATGCCGCACGGTGGGACAAGCGCGCGATTGACGCAAAGCTTGACGAGATCAGCGGGCTGGCCGTCAAAGACAATGCAGCCGAGACGGACCTGCAGAAATGGAAAAGGGAACGCGATGCGCGTAAAGCTCGCGGTGGTTAGATCCCTAACCGCCCTTGCAATCTGGCGCGCTCTTGCCCAATGCTGGCAGGATCCAGGGTGCGGGCTTTCCGGTCAGTTTTTCCAGCGTCGCCAACACGCTCAAATTGAGCTCGTGTAGCGTCCAATAATCCGCGGCCGATGGCGCTACACCACTCGACAGGTCATTGAGACCTATGCAAAATACACGCGCCGCCTCGATTAGGCGGGCGTGGTCGATTTCGGAAAGCTGCTTTCGGCGTTTGTTTCTCATGCTCGGAACATAAACGGAACATCTAGATCAGTCGAGGGGTGTCGTGTGGCTACCCATGATAATTGTTCTTGTAGCATTCCTCGCCGCGGTTCTTGGCGTTTTGGCGAACTTTGCGCGACTGTTTGGCTTGGTGTAGCCCGCCAGATGGACAACCGGCCGTAGCGGTTCCAAGGCGCGAATGGAAAGAGGGGGTGTGATGCAGTTGATTGGCGAGCTTTGGAAGCTGTTCAAGTTGGTCGTGCCGCTAGTAATTGCGTACTACATTATGAGCGGACTAGGAGCCTTCGAGAGTTCCCCGCCACCCATCGTTGTTAAGCACTCCTCACCTGCTATCGATGGCTTTGGAGCAAAGAGCGATGTTCGCGATGAGGTTCGCGCAGCTGCACAACGAGCGCTTGAGGGACTCTATGACAGGGGCATCTATGGGGCAACTCGGTGCGGCGGACGCGACGTCGATGGGGAGTTTCTTATGCGGTGTTACCCCATCAATGACGAAGACATTCCGGGCGGGCTCTATGTAATCAAGGGCGGTACGCGGCGACTCTTCTCGGTATGGCCCATCAACGGCACCGCACAACAGCATATGGAAAATCACTCCTTTCCGAAAAGCAAGGACCGGGTGATCGATGTGTTCGAGTGGAAGGGCGCGCCAATCAATATCCAGTTTGCGTTGGCGACGATTAAATGATCAAATCCCCGCACGTTCCAACGCCTCACGTTCGCCCGAGCCAAGCACCCGCCGCAAGCCGGCGTCTTCTGCCTCACCCGGCTCGTCGAGCATCTTCAATTGCGCCAGCCGGAGAACGCGGTCCCTGAGGTCGGGGTCGGCGAAAAAAACCGATCGACGGCCATCGGACCCCACGCCACCAGGTGGCAATACAGCTTGATAGCCGTCGTCAGCTTCCACGAGCACACAGCAGAGCAGCGTGATTCCGCCGATCGAAGTCGTGAATTTCGCCAGCAGCGTTCCGCGCCCTGATCGCGCAGGCTTGTTTATGATCTCGAAATCTCGAACGGAGATTCGGTCTTGGTAATTTGAAATTCGGTCTTGGTGGTGGTTCATTTGTTCTTCCTTATTGCGCTGAAGCGGCAGATCTTGTTAGCCTCGCCTCCCAACTTGGAAGGCGAGGCTGTCTTGTCGTGTGGCGGATCGCTGCTCCGTCTAGGTCATCTTCTTGATGTAGAGGCTGCCGCGCGTGGTGCTATTGCGAGTGCCGTTCGCCGCAGTGACTTTCAGGCCCATCTTTTGCCCGTCTCTGAGACGAACCGGCACGCATATGGTCCCATGGGCCTCGTTGGTCGAGGTGCCGACATTGCTTGCGACACCGACCAGCAGAGTTCCGAGAAGATTTGTTCCGGCGTCGTCAACGACTTCACAATATTTCTCTGCGGCTGTTCCGTCTTCGTAGACCACGGACGCGTTTACCTCATAAGGTCCTGTTTCGGGAGCCTGGAAATAGCCCGTCGAAGGGTCATAGCAGGCCGGGCCTATGCCGCCGATTTCGGCCGTGAACTTCACGATTGAACCCAACGCATCGCCGCACGGTGGCAAAGCGTGGTGTTTTCCGCGCCTCCCGTCATGCGAGACAGGAGACGGCTGGCATTGGCAAGGATGCGGTGCATGGGCGCGTCCGATAGTTGCAGTGCGAAATATTGCGGCTTGACCATGACGGAGTGGTCAATTAGCGGTTGGCGTGCAATTTGAGTGGGATGGGGATATTTCTACAATGTATCCAGAAAAACGCGGGACTATTCTTGTTTTGGGCGGGTATGGCGGCAAGAATGTTGGCGACGATGCGCAGTTGGCCGGCACCATAGACGATCTCAAGACATCAATCCCCGACGCGACCCTAGTTGTGTTGACTCCTGATCTCAACCAGACTGCTGGCATACACAACCTGGGGGCTGTTGGTTACGCCCCGCGCGTTGCGCTGTTCGACTATGATCTGGACTGGCATCGGTATGTTCGTTTCGAGCAACCGCAGAACCGTTCTTGGCTATTAGACCAAGCCGCACACGTCTTAGCCGAGTCTGAAAAATTCGCCGCCGGCGAAAGACATTCCCTCACAGCTCGGCAACTGTCTCTGGTTGAGCAGATAAGGGATGCAAGACTAATCTACTACGCCGGAGGCGGCTACTTGATGGGGCCCACAGCATCTCGCCTATGGGACGGAATGACCGTTTGCCGCATCGCGTCTATGTTCCGCACACCTGTCGTAATGTCTGGCCAGAATGTCGGGGTTTGGTCCGATGAATATGACCGGAAAAGTGCCAATTCCGGGTTTTCATCGGTATCTCTGATTGGGCTGCGAGACGCTACGTTTTCAAAGGATGCACTTGCCGAAATTGGTGTGCGCGGCGACCATATAATGACCACGCACGATGACGCCCTGTTCATAAGCGCCGCNNAGAAAACTAGCAAGTATATCCTCTCGAAGATCGGACTGGAGAAAGGCAGGGAGTTCGTTTCTCTCAGCCTCCACCTTGCCAGCGGGGCGTCGGAAATCATCGCCACCATTCGGGCTAAGACGGACATGCCCATCGTTTTCGTGCCCACCTGCCCACCAGATATGAAAATCCAATTGGACGCTTACAAACAGGCCGTTTCCGATGGGGTGAAAGACATATACATTGTGCGGAAGCTACACTCCCACGCCGAAGTAAAGGGCATTATTTCCGAAGCGTCCGTATGCGTCAGTTCACGACACCACCCTATTATTTTCGCATTGGGCAAGGGCGTGCCATGTGTTTCGCTCAACTACTCGCCTTACTTTAATGCAAAGAACTTCGGGGCGATGGCTCTGTGTGGCATGGAGCAATTTTCCGTTGATGTATCAAACGCGGAGATGACCCTTACTGGCCTCGCCGATTTTAGTGGCCGTCTCCGCGATCTTCTTGAAAATCGTGAACGGCTATCCGTGCAGATCCTCAAGAGCCACACCGCACTTAAAGCGGCAAAATCAGAGTTCATGAAGCGCACCAAACAAATATGGAACGCTTCATTTTGCGAGCCGCAAGTCACTAGTAGCCGGGCTCCAAGTTTGTTCGGTATCAGACTGCCAATCAAACTGCCATCACGTTCACGCTGATGTTCTGCGTCCTGTTCAGACTGTCGGCGCAAGCAAAATAATCTGCGCTACGCCTGCGTGAACCACTGGCAGTTACCAGCATTTCTTGTCATGGCGACCGTATAGAGCTGGTTTGCGGTGAGAGCTTTCGTTGCCCCACCGTTGATCGTGCCGCCGCTAATGCTGAGCGTCGCTCCTGCCGATGCCGCGATTTGGAAGGATAAAGGAACACTTCCATTGACATTATTAGGAAGCGTGACAGTTACGCCGGCGGCGGATTGAACATGGTAGACAACACCGTCTTCAATGCCGCTTGCAGGAACTGCAAAGCCAGCATTTTTGCCTTTACGTCTTCCACGCATAGCAACGCTGATTGCAGTTACGCCACCAGCCGTTGCCATGGTTTCAGTGATATCGTTGCTTCGGGCGGTCTGTACTGCCGCACCGATTGCGATATTATTGATGGATCCTGCGGTCTGTATAAACTCGATGCAATTACCCGACGAACCGGCGTCCTGTATGCCGTCCAAGGACACCCGCCGAATGCTCGCAGAGCTGTCCTGCTTGAAAGTTACGGCGGCCGTTGCTGTGTTCGGGATAACTAATCCGTTGACAGGCACGGAGAAGATTTCACCGCTTCCGGTCGTCTTGAACAATACGACTTGGGGAGGCGTACCTGACGCTCCTCGTGCGTTTACACCCCAGATTTGACCACGCGCCACCGCAACGCCGTCACCGTGAACAAATACCCCAACAGAACCTCCGACATACTCAACTTGGTCAACAAAGAAAGCGGTAACACTGCCAGCCGCACCTGTGCCAATCTCTACAATATAGGTTGGCCAATATGTTGATGAATAGCGGCAAAAAATTCCCTTGGTGCTGACGCCGGTAGCGCGGATTAGGATCTGAGACGATCCTGCGCCAGGGTTCGCAGAGCCGTAGACACCTTCGACGTTTTCTACCTTGCAATTTGGTCCGTCAACGATGATTGCGTTGTACGCCGGGTGGTGGAAAATGTTCTTTATCTCGCAGAAATCATGCTTAATGTGAATATAGGGCGCGGTGCGTGCAGGCGACGACGGTTTCGGAATGTTTTCAAACTGAATGTCTTCGAAGAAACATGCTGTCTGCGCCGTCTCAAAGACGGTGTAAGCGGTTCCGAGCACTTCAAATACGGTTCTCCGTGTACCAGATCCCCTAATCCGTGTCCCACGACCGGGAAGCATGGGCCCCTCAATCTGGATGCTACCATGATCGAAATGCACAAGGCTCTCTCGGCTGTTCCCGAGCGCATCAAAGATCTTCTGGATCTTTACGGACTGGTCGAGAGGAACTTGTGTTACGACGCCCCACCACCCCGCATAAACCTCGCGTGTATCTTCGCCGCTATCGGCATCGGGTAAGGGAATTGTGAACGTCCCGTCGCCACGGAAAATCCACTGCCCGCGCGGCGCGTTGATCGTATTGGTCAACTTCACGTCAATCCCGGTCGCCGCCGTAATATAGGCGTCGGGGTCGAAATACATTGGCGCGTCGATTGTCAACGCTGTGCTGATGAGTGAATTACCGGATGGAAAGCGGACAAAACCAACATCCGCAGCCATGGCCGCGATCGCAGCAGCATTGTCAGAAGAACCGCTGCCGCCATAGTGGCGGATATTTCTGCCGAGACTCAGCAGATCGACAACCTCGGCAAACGTCTTAGTCTCGCGCGCATCACCTGCCGCGTTATCGACAAGCATGGTGTTGGCAACGATAGCTGGCAGACCGAGCGCATCGATATCCTCTGGCTGTACCGCCGTATCAGCAAGCGCCCCTTGTGCCGCCGTTGCAAAATCGCCCGTATTGGCAGCGGCAGCGGTGCCAAGCGTAGGCAATCCCGTCAAATCGGCATAAGAGCCACTAGTCGCTACCGTTGCCAAGTCTGCTGGCTGAATAGACGTGTCGGCCAACGCGCCTTGAGCCGCCGTGGCGAACGCAGCCCCGTCTGCCGGCTGCAAAGCCGTATCCGCCAACGCCCCCTGCGCCGTCGTCGCCTTCCCAGCCAGCGCGTCAACAAGCCCCGTAACAGTCGACATAGCCTGCGCGCCGGTGTGGTTTCCCCTCGCAAGCAGCGCCGCGTCAGCAGAATTAACCGTCGCACCAGCAGCAACGCCATCCAGCTTGGTCTTGTCGGCGGCAGCCATCAGGCCCGCATCGACAGTCGTGGCGTCGCCTATCGTCTCGACCATAGCATCGCGAATGTCGCCATTATCGTTCGCAATGTCATAAAGAAATGCGTCTTTGCTCTGCACCTTGGTCATGGGTAATCCTTCCCCCGGCCGTGGGCGCGGGCGTCATAGAGTTGTGTTTTTGTGGGTGGTGGCGCTGCTAGAACGGCCCGCCATAGCTCGACTCAACGGCCGACTTGACCTCGTTCCCGAGTTGCGCGGCCGCCGCGTTTCCGGCCGCTGTCCCGTCCGCCACGCCATTGATGGTGATTGGCGCGTGGACCGTGACGTTCGGCGCCTGCGGATTGGTGACAAGCACCGACTGCACGCCTGACGGACGCGTCATTTCAGCGACGCTGCCTGCGTCAATGCGGATAGGGCCGAGGTCGTCGGCGGTCTTTCCGGGTAGCCGGTCGGTCGATCCACCAAGCCCCATAGCGCGTGCAGAGCGGGCGTTGTCCATTGCCATTTGCGCGTAGACGCCGGCGTGTGCCGACTGCTCCGGCATCTTGGCAATTGCCGAACCAATGGCGTGCAGCGCGTCTGTTGGGCTCCACGCAAGCGACTTGCCTTGGCTATAAGGAGTATCGCCAGTGTAAGCTTCCTTGCCGGCGACATAGGCGCCACCAATTGCCGCTGCGATGACACCAAGGCGACTAAGCCCGAGGAATATCCCCTTGGAGCCGCCGCCAGCGTTCGGAGTGCCTGCTTTCGGATTTGCGCCAGTTCCGGGGGCACCACCGACAATGTCCGCAAGACCGCCGACCGTCTTCAGGATGCCCAAAATAGCCGACGCCCCCGACAGGAACATCAGCGCCGAGGCCAGTTTGCGGATGGTGCCGGCAAGCATCAAGATGCCCGTCGACCACAGCATGATCTGGAAGCCGTATGGCGCAAGCTCAGCGAAAAAGCGCGCAATGGGATTGGCTGCAATAGCCGCCGTTAGTTCACGAACCGATGCCCCCCACTCCTTGAACTTCATGAAGATCCGGCCCATCTCGTCGGCGGCATTGCTGCCGTCAACCTCGCCGAACAAAAGCTCCTTCAGGTCGTCAATCATCTGGCGGAAAGTGCCGCCGCCATTCAGGCCATTGACAAACCCGCCGATGGCCGTGCCGATGCGGTCGAAGATGGTGACGCGCTCGCCGAGCGTGTCGAATATCTCGCCAATCTCGAGCGCCACCGCCTTGATCCGCGGCAACATGCTGTCGCCAATCGACATGCCGAGGTCTGCAAACCTGTTTTTCAGAAGCTGCAGGACGTTGGCCGTGGTGTTCGACCGCTCGATATATTCCCGATAGGCCGAGCCAGCGTACTTCGTCTTGTCACTGACGCTATCAAGCGCCTTGTCGAGCAGTTCAACGTTGCCAATCAGCGGCGCAAACGCCTTGGCTTCGTCGCCGAAGAACTGAGACAGCAGTGCGATGTGCTGGTCTTTCGGAGCCTTGGCAATTGCACCCAACACCTTCTTCAAGGCTTTCGGGGCGTCTTTCTGCATTTGCTTGGCGATATCAGGCAGGTTCAGGCCGAGCGCCTTGGCCGCCTCCTGTTGGCCCTTCTTCGCGAATGAGCCGCGCGTCATGGCCTTGACCACGTTTTGCATCGCTGTGGCGGCGGTCTCGGATTGAGCGCCGGCCGCAATCATGGCCGAGCCGATGGCCGCAATCTCTTCCTTCGCGAACCCGCCCATTTCGGCAAGGGCGCCGACGCGCAGCATGAAGCCCGTAATGTCCTTGGCCTTGGACGCCATGTTATTTGAAAGATGGTTGATGCTGTCGGCCATGTCGCCGGTTTCGGCAACGGTCAGGCCCAACTGCGTCTTGAGCTTAGCCAGGCTTTCGCCCGCCTCGCCCGCACTCATGTCGAAGGCGATACCCACGCGGGACGCCATCTCAGAGAACGACTTAAGGTCTTCGGTCGCAACACCGGACTCGCCGGCCGCCGCGAACAGCGCCGCGATGTCCTTGGCCGCAATCGGCAATTCTGTCGACATCTTGCGGATGGTCCGCGACATGTTTTCAAATTGCTCGTCGGTCGCGTCCACGACCTTGCGCACGTCGGCAAACGCCGACTCGAAATCGATGGCGGCACCCGCCGTATTGCGGATGCCTTGCGTGACGCCCAGATAGGCGCCACCGAATGCCATCAGCCGGCCAATCGTGCCGTTCAGCATGGATTGTTGGCGCGTGAACCCATTCAGCACGCCGGAAATCTGGCGCGCTTTTGCCGAAACGCCGTCCAGCAGAGTCAGGCGAAGTTGGCTATGAAGTACGGCCATCAGGCGCCCCCCTTAGATGCCTTTCGGCATGTGCTGGCTGATGTGCGCGGTCATCGCGGTCAACACCGGCGCGATATCCTCAGGATCGATCGCGCAAGCGACCTCGAGAGGCACGTCGGCCAACCGAGCAACCAGCGAGACGATATCATCGAGGTCGGCAAGCGAGCCGGCGCGAATAACGGCCGGCATGTCGCCCAGCTTTATCTTCCTGAAGGTCAAGTCCGCATAAACTTGCGGGCCGAGGGCGACGGGGTGGGAAAGCTTCACTGTGGTCATGGTGGTTCCTTTCTGGAATAGAAAAACCCGCGCTAGGCGGGCTGTGGTGGTGGTGGGTGATATTGGTGGAGGTGTCCGCGCTTGCCGCTTTGTGTCCGCACTGCCGCACAGCATTTGAATTCTATAGAACGCCGCATTGCGGGCAGTTTGTGCCTTGAAATGGCTATTGGATAGAATAGACGTGCTGTCCGCGGACACCTTTTTGAACCGTGCTATCGCAGAGATACCGGGGCTACGTCCCCGCATGGGGTTGGCTGCGGGTACGGTCCCTATGGTGGGGGGCGGCCTAGGCCCCCGCACCTTAAGTATCTTACCCGGCACCCCCATCGGCCTGCGGGTCGGAGCTCCCGGCCTTCGGCTAGGCACAGATTCGAAAAGCTCGGCAACGGGTTGCTCAGTTGCCGAGGTGGAAGCTAACCTTGCCCTCGATCGGCGTTGATGCGGGCAACGGCTTTGCCCCATCCGTGCTTGCCGCTGTCACCGGCGTTCGTAGCCCGCTTGCCATTGATCCGATCAATGACCTGCCGCCAGGTTGCCCTTGATTCAGCTGCCTTGGCAGCTGCCACCTTGGCTCGAGCTGCTGTTGCCTCGCGCACCAGTTCCGCCCGATGGCGATCCTCGGCCGATGTCGTGCCTCTACTCATCAATGTTCTCCCGTCTTGTAGGCGCCAAAGCATATTCGTACACCGGCTCGCGCTTCTGCTGCTCAGGGCGAGGCCGCATCGGCTTTTCGAGTTCCGCCAATGCCCGCGCGGGAGTGTGTGTGGAAGGTTCCCAATACGGCGCCGCACCAGCATACAACGGCGGAAGGTTCAACTCCGAGGCCAGAGAGGCGACACTGAACCCGCCGGCGTCGGGGAGTACCAGGCGCCGAATGAACTTCCGCTTCACGACCTCCAAGGTTCCGCCACCTTCCGTCGTAACACGACCGCACAGGGCTTCCTCGCCGTTGTCGGCGACACCCCTACGAAGCCTTGCGTCGGGGTGCACCTGGCGCTGCAACCCCGCGTCGATAGGCGTTGACTGGCTTCCGACGCCTGCCCATAGATCAACCACGTCCTCGCTCACGACTTCCTTCCACAGCGCTGGCGTCGAGCGGTCGGCCTCTGGACCTTCAAGGCGGGAGGCTCCGTCGGGCAGGTCACCGTTGCTCTCTGCGACGGCGGCTTCGGCCTCGGCAATAGCCTTCAGTATCTCGCGAAGACCGTCACACGCTTTCGGATAGTCTCGGTGCAGCTTCTTTCGCGCGGCGTCAGACAGCTCCCTAGCCCTGTTGTACCTCTCTCGACGCGCATCTTCCGATTCCGACGCCAGAGCTTTTTCTAGTTGGCCTTCAAGTTTGGTGATTTTCGCCTTGATCTGATCGACATCGATCTTCGCTTCGGCTGCAGCGTCGAGCAGCTTGCGGAGCGCGGCCTTGTCCAATTCGAGCAGTCCGTCGTCGTAGCTTTTTTCAGCGGCCTGGACTGCTGCTTCAGCCACAGCGAATTCGGCGCGGGCTTTGTCGAGGGCTGTGGCGATGTCGGCAGACGACGTGCTCGTGCCGAGAAGGCGTTTGAGTGGGTTAGCCATTTGTGGTCCTTCTATTGTTTGGGGGTCAGGCGGCTGCGGAGCAGATCCATTGGAATCATCACCGCGACAGCGGCGACCGGACGATCGGGAGTAATTGCGAGTTCGTCATTGTTGTCGCGATACGCCCAGAGCGCGCCCCGGCCGNNAGTAGCGCTTCAAAAGGTCGAGCAAGGCCGTGGCGCATGAGCTCTGCGGAAACCATAATCGTCATGGCCTCTTTCTCTGTGTAGAGGCGAGCCTGGCCAACTATGGTGCCGATTTCGAAGTGAGGGGCGCGCGAAAGCCACTGCCGTATCGTCGCTTCGCCAAGGTGGATGGCGCGCGCTATCTGTTTCGTTGTGAAAGCCATCATCGCCTCCCTGGCGGACAGTGACGCGCGATTGGCGTCACTGATTGGAGAACAAAAAAAACCGGCGCGAAGCCGGGCTGAGGTGTCGTCGGCCGAGCGTTGGTAAAAGCCGGCGATTCTGGAAAAGAAAAAGCCCGGTCGAAACCGGGCCAAGTTGGGGAGAGCTACTTCCCTTCAATATATACGCGCCGAGCGGTGAGGATTTGGCACCTATGCTGCAACTTTTTTCTTCTGATTGTTCTGGTTTGCGGCAACTAGCGCTCGTCCAGTCGTCAGCAGTGCCTTTTTTCCGGCGCGATCTGCATAGCCACCATGATAACCAAGCCTGATTCCGATCGACTGCAAAGTGCCTCGAGCCGCTACCTCGTCGATAACATCGGTGGAAGGTACTGAGATCGGCTCCGGCGGTTCCCAATTGCCGACGGTTGCGGGTGACGCGGTCTGGCAACGACCGGACATGCCGCCCATGAATCGCGCATTCTTGGCGATTGCATTCGGTAGTTTCTTCGCGGCAACCGGCAGGCAATGGAATGGCACGCTGCCATCGATGCCGTGTTTGCGTAGGATGGCACGAGCCTCTTGGGTGCCTGCCTGCGGATCGAACATCGGTATCAGCGCGGGCTCACCAGACAATGGACGGTGAAGGCCGTCTGCCGTGAGAGGAGACGCCACGGCTCCCGGCAAGGCAAGGTATCCGGCAGGGTCTTCCCGATGCGGGCGCTTTCCGCCGCGGGGCTTGGTCGCCTTCAGGTCTGGCCGATCAGTGCGCCCGGCGTCGTCGACGTAGGACAGGAGCATACCACCCTCGAAGCCGGCCCGTGCGTCGGGCTGTGTGTAGAACGTCAAGCCCTTTAGCGAAATCACATTCTCTCCAGTGACTGCTGGCCGCGCCGTGTATTGATATGCCCAAGGCTCGCCGCGCCAAGTGATCTTGCCATCCTTCTTCACCCTGACACCACACCAGGGCCAGGCAACGCCACCAGCGGAGCGCAGCATCTCGTGGATATCGGGCTTTATCTCGTGCAGCATCTCTGGCCAGATTTCGTCCGGTCCATCGTGTGTGGCCTCACTCATGGTCTCGCTGGTTACTTCAGCGGTTGCGACGTGATGCGTCTCGACGTCATCGGTATTTACGCAGCGAGGATCGTAGCCGGGGGTAGGGGGATCAAAGACAGGGCTGTAGTATTCGTCGCGCAGCCGGTGAAAAACGGCAAGCGCAGCGTCAGGGTCGTGCTTGATCAGCCACGACAGCGCGGGGTGTGGGTAGGTCATGTAGCTCTCTGTGTATGGAGAATGCGGCGCCCGTTCGGGGTCTTTCCGCGTTTGCCTGGCACATGGCCGGCGGGCTATGCCGCGTAGCGGCTCGCATGCGCGTTGCGCGATGATGCTTATATGTCATGCCGAGAAGAATGTCAAGAACTATCTTGCGTTCATGCCGGTTTTGTGTAAAATATTTGGCCCTGTGATTTTGCAGGCGTTCATGGCCCAGCGCATCCGCTCTCGTGCCATCCGACGGGCAGGCGAGTTGTTGAAGCAGATTGAGCCAGCAAAGCCGGCGCCAAACCAACATGCTGCAGGTGTGGGTGCCCATACCAGCAGGACAGAAGCCGCAAAAACGGCCGGCCTCTCCAAGCACCAGCAGGTACAAGCGGTGCGCGTTGCCTCTATTCCGTCTGATGTGTTCGATGTTTGCGCCGACTGATTTTGCGCCGACTGATTTTTTGATTATCCACCCCGCGCGACGACCCTATCCCTAAGGAATATGGGTCGTCGGCGCAGGTAGTTTGCGCCGACTGCGCCGACGCTTTTGCGCCGACTATTCGGTCGGCGCAAAGACTGGTTCAACGAAGTCACGGGGCTTTCTGGCGACGTCGCAATGGCGGTTTACGACTTCGAATTCGCCTAGACTAACCCATGCGTCGACCATCTTCTGGCCGTCTTTTCGCTCGTGTGCGAGGCCGAGCTCAACCATCAAATCGGCTGCCGACGGCCTGCCCTTCGCGTCGTACTTGTAGGCCCCGCTGCGCATGCGGTTCTTGACTCCGGCCAGGATGTGCGCCGGCACGTCGGCAACGACAGAGTTCATTTTCTGCACCCTTAGCTGCCCCAGATCTTCGGCAGACGGCCACCGCCACGGCTCGACTACACCCACTTCATCTCCATTGTCAGTCAGCCCCTTGCCATTGCCCAGCGGCACCGACACGAAATGACGCCACGACGACGAGCCGGACGCGACCATGTTGACCTTGCCGAAATCGACGCGGAAGTAAGAGCGGTGATTTTCTACGCCGGCCTTCTCTGACTCTTCCTTTGTCATCACGTTGAAGACGCGCATCGACCGTACCTTGTCCTTGAACGCGCCACCACCTCGAGCGCTTTCCGCAGTGACTTCGCCTTGCGCCTTTGTAACGTGGTGCACGAGCTCGACGCAGCAATTTGCCTCGTCGGCAACTCGCACCCACGCTGCCGTAACGCGCTGCATTGCGCCGTTGTCGTTCTCCTGCGCTTCGTGGGTAGAGACGAACGGATCGACGATCAGCACGTCGATTTGCCGGCGCCGGATTTCGGCGACGAGATCCGCAACGAACGGCTCGACAACCTTCAGGTCACGACCTTCCTGCTTGGCGATAACGAACGACTGGTCTCGGCCGGAGTCTGTGAAGAGCCTGCCGTTGATCTGGTCGTTGGTGATGCTGAAGTGCTTGGCGGCCGCATGGAAACGACGATCGATCTCGTCTTGCGGATCCTCGGCGTTAATCCACCAAACTCGCAGGGGCTTTGTCAGCGGGCCGTCAGGATCCAGAAGCGGCCGGCCCGTCACCATGGCCAGTGCTTCACTAATGCTATGCGCCGTCTTGCCGNNAACTTGCGGATGTAATGCCCGCCGAATAGCCAGTCGCGCTTGGGCAGGGTTGTCGGGTCGCGCAGGCTGAAGGATGTGGCAACGATCGGCTTAGGCTGAACGGGAAGCTCGATGGGCTTCGTGAAGTGCTTCGTGACAAACATCACCTGGCCGTCGACGAGCTTGATGTCGCCGGTCATGTTCTCGATCACGGCATTGTAAATCTTGTCGTTCATCAGAACCGACTTCGGCCCACCAAACGCGGCGAGATAGCGCTCCAAAGGCTTGTTGTCGTTCGCGGCTATCGGGGGCGGGGAGAAGCTCTCGGCAAGCTTGAGAAGTGACTCGGAAATAGGAGTCATCTTGCGTTCGGGTGGCGTTGCACCGATGTCGCGGCCGATGATCCGCATCGCAATGTCGCCGTCGGTGTCGCCGTCGGTTTCCGGGACGGCAATNNGTGGTCAATGATTATGCAAGCGCGCTTTTCGGCTTTCGCGTCTTCCGGCCATTCGTCAGCGGGCAGGCTCGAGACGTTCGCGGGGCCTGCATTCTCCCAGTCCGGCTCGCCGTCTGCCTTAGCGGGTGCGATGACAACGTCGGGGCTGCAATGTCCGTGGTCAAGGAGGTGGTCATAGACGCCGAATAGCAGCGATTGGCGACTTTCGTTCAGGGGTGTGTGTTTAATTGCTGCGGCCATGGGCGGTAACTGCCTCCAGTTCGTAGGATGCGAGCTTGGTGATTTTCTCGGCAAGCGAGCGTGCAAAGGTTGCCGATCGTCGGCTTCCGGCCTGCGCTGCGTAGGTGACGCGATTGCCGTCCGGTGCTTCCAGAAGGCGAAGGCCGTACATGCGCACCTCTTCGCTTAGCTCCAGATCGAAATATGCGAGCGTTCGCATCCCGCCACCACGATCGGCGGCCGGTTCTAAGTTTAGGATTTTCATGATGTTCCTTTGGTGGNNGTGGTTAGGCGGCCGCGGCCTGTGCGCGTTTGTTGTCGTTGGCGAAATCGTAAATCGCGGTGCGCCGCTTGCTGGCTAGCCATGCATCAAGGTCGGAGCGGAGGTATCTTACTGCGCCTCCAATCTTGAGATAGACAGGCCCGTCTCCTGTCATGCGGCTCTTGTTCAGCCATCCAGATGATTTGGAGATGTATTGAGCTGCTTCTGCTGTCTTCATTTTTTCGCTTGACACGTTTTCAGTCCTCCTGTAGAAATTGACAATCGCATTAAAATTACGCATAGCGTTTATAAACGGTTCGCGCTTTTAATGGATTATCGAGAATTTGTCAAGTTTTTTCTCTTGCTTGTTCACACTCCAATTTTCTTCAGCCAATGCCATCCAGCAAACTTGTCGCCGCTTTCACGTAGGTGAGAGTAGCGCTGCAGGCTGTTCCAGCTGCGGTGGCCTGAAACGCTTGCGGCCAGCGGGATGGTCCGGCCCATTTCGAAAAGCCTGCTTACGCCTTCATGTCTCAGGTCGTGAAAGTGCAGATCCTTGATATCAAGCAGTTTGCAGGCGCGCGTAAAGGCAGCGCATATGGCGTCGGTCGAGTAGGGGAATATTCGATCCCCATTGCGTGGCATTGCCAACGCGATCCGCAGGGCTTCGGGTGGCAATTCGCACCAGACGTCATTGCCCTTTTTCTGGCCGGGGTGTTTCATATCGCGCACCATCACTCGGCTATGCGCCGAGTCCAGATCGCTCCATTTCATCCGGGTTATCTCTTCCTGCCGTCGCGTCGAGAATATGGCGAACGCAATGATCAGGTGCATGGGCGCGGACTGTGGTGCCCGTTCTTGGCGATCGACAAAGTGCTGCATAACTAAGTCGAGCTCGGCGAGGGTAGGGCGGCGATCCCTCTTGGAGGAATGGGCTGTTGCTCCNNCTCCAAGATCTCGCAAAACCATCTGCGCGTCTCTCATGGCCTGTTGGTTCAACTCCATACCCCAAGCGGGTCTAGCGAGCCGAAAAATCGCGGCGAGGTGGCTAACGTAATTTCCGACTGTCTGCGGCTGGCGCCCCCCCTGTCAGAAGTTCGCGAGCAAATGCAACGATGTCATCGCTGCGGATAGCGGAGCAATCCATGTCTGCAATCTTATAATCCTTGATCGACCGCAGAACCTGTTGCTTTGTCCGGCCCATGTCTGCTTTCTCTTTGACGTACCGGTCGATCGCATCCGAGAGCTTCGATGATGGCGTGGACGCGCGATCGAGTGCGCCTGGCTTTTTCAACTCCGTCTCCCGCCAACCGATCCAAGCAAGAGCCTCGCGCTCTCGGTCGAATGTCTTGGCCTCACGAAAGGCGATCTTTCCGCCTTTCTTGATCAGGATTTGCGCTGTATACCCAACGCTTCCGTCCTTACGTTTTCTTGCGTTTACAGTGCCCATCGGTACAACATCCCTTGTTCGGTACAACATATGTTGTACTTCACGGACAAAAAACGCACAACAGGCGTTAGCGCACGGAAAAAACCAGAAACAAAATTGTGGCGCTAACCAATTGAACTTCTACGAAAAAGCAATCAAATCAAGGGTTCCAATATTCGCAGTCGCCCCGATGATCGACTGGACGNNTGGCCCTGCAACTGGGCGGCAGTGTGCCGGCGGACCTGGCGGCGTGTGCGCGGCTGGCCGAGGCCGATGGCTATGATGAGGTCAACCTCAATGTCGGCTGCCCGTCCGACCGGGTGCAGTCGGGAACCTTCGGCGCCTGCCTGATGCGCGAGCCGGAGACGGTGGCGGCCTGTGTCGCGGCGATGACGAAGGTGGCGAGCGTGCCGGTGACGGTCAAGTGCCGGATCGGGGTGGACGACCAGGCGCCGGAGGCGGTGCTGCCGGATTTCCTCGCCCGGATGGTGGCCGCCGGCGCCGATGCGATCTGGATCCATGCGCGCAAGGCCTGGCTGCAGGGGCTGTCGCCGAAGGAGAACCGCGACATCCCGCCGCTCGACTACGATCTCGTCTACCGGATGAAGCGGGAGAACCCAAAGGTCTTCCTCGGTATCAACGGCGGCATCGACACGATCGACAGGGCGGTTGGGCATCTCGAGGTGATGGACGGTGTCATGCTCGGCCGCGCCAGCTATCACAATGCCACGCTTTTGACCGAGGTGGATGAAAAAATCTATGGCGAACCGGCCAGGGCGCCCGACTGGGACGCGGTGCGCGACACGATGATCGCCTATGCCGATCGCGTCATGGGCTCTGGCGGGCGGCTGAACCATGTCACCCGCCACATGATCGGCCTGTTCCAGGGCTTCGCCGGGGCCAGGCGCTATCGGCAGATCCTGTCGGACGCCACCAGACCGGCGGCCGGGCCGGAGATCATCGCCGAGGCCTTTGCCGCCGTCGACATTGCCGGCGGGCCGAAGATCATGCCCGAAACGCGACAGGCAAGCGCAATCTAGAGGCTGCTGAAGCGCACTCCAGTCTCTCACGTCTTGCCCCTGCGGGGGTATTTTATCAGCCCCCATCAGCCGAATTTGCATCCCCTAGCGTCAAGCAATTCCGCCAAGGGCAGGCGCTGCGACGAGCGCCAATGCAGAACGGCGCCCCGAGGGACGCCGTTCAAAAAAGATCATCGCCGGGTGGCGAATAGGCTCAGAAAGCCTGGATGTTGACGGCCTTCGGGCCCTTGCCCATGCGGTCCGGCTCGGTGTCGAACGACACTTCCTGGCCGTCGCGGAGCGTCTGGATGCCCGANNGTGATGAAGCCGAAGCCCTTGTCCTGGTTGAAGAATTTTACGGTGCCCTTGGTGGCCATGGGAGAGTTCCTTTGTCCCTTTTGTCTGGTTTTCCCCACGCCCGGCGAGCCGGAAGGGGGGGCGGCATGCCCTTCAGTGTGACGGGCTAGTCGGAGTGGCGATATCGGGGAAAGAACGTCTACCAGCGGGAGAAAGCCCCCAGGACCGCAGGGCGGTCGTCTTAGTCGGTCCAGTCTCCGGGATCATTGGTTGCCCGAACGCAATTTTTTTAAGGGCTTTTTCCACAGTTGGCAAGGGAGAAAATGTGGGCGCTGCGGTGGCAGTTGTGAGGCAAGCACCTGAATCCATTAAGATTTGAGGGGTGCTCGGGCGCTGCGGCCGGCGGCGGTGCGCGGCTGTGGCCATGCGCGCGGGACA
>DBUL01000174.1 GCA_002307905.1 Rhizobiaceae bacterium UBA1291 | reverse complement strand
CGACAAGTCGACCTATGTGTAGAACCCGCCCTACTTCGTCGGCATGGGCAAGACCGGCGCCGGTCTCAAAAATATCGCCAACGCCCGCGTTCTCGGCTTGTTCGGCGACAAGATCACCACCGACCACATTTCGCCTGCCGGTTCGATCAAGGCCGCTTCGCCGGCTGGTGCCTACCTCATGGAGAATGGCGTCGGCGTTGCCGACTTCAACCAGTACGGCACGCGTCGTGGCAACCATGAGGTCATGATGCGCGGCACGTTCGCCAATATCCGCATCCGCAACCACATGCTCGGCCCGAACGGCAAGGAAGGTGGCTACACCATCCACTATCCGTCCAAGGAAGAGATGTCGATTTACGACGCCGCCATGCAATACAAGGCGGAGGGCGTCCCGCTCGTCATCTTCGCCGGCGTGGAATACGGAAACGGTTCGTCGCGTGACTGGGCCGCCAAGGGCACCAATCTGCTCGGCGTTCGCGCCGTGGTCGCCCAATCCTTCGAGCGCATCCACCGCTCGAACCTGGTCGGCATGGGCGTCGTCCCGTTCTGCTTCGAGGAAGGCACCACCTGGGCCTCGCTCAACCTCAAGGGCGACGAGACCGTGACGATCGAAGGCCTCGACGGCGAGATCAAGCCGCGCGAGAAGAAGATCGCCAAGATCACCTATGCCGATGGTTCGGTGAAGGAGATCCCGCTGATCTGCCGCATCGATACGCTTGACGAAGTCACCTACGTCAACAACGGCGGCATCCTGCAGACCGTCCTGCGCGATCTGGCCGCTTAAGCCGAGACGCAAACAAACCAAGGCCGCCGGGCGACAAACCCGGCGGTTTTTTTGTGTGGCTGGCGGTCCGCTGTTGACGCTTGCCTCACCCCATCGTGACTTTGACCTGCATCGATGACGGGTTATTGCTGGAACGACAAAGAAAGCGACCTGACGAATGTGTCTCATGGCGCTTTCGGGGAAGCGTTGAACGGGTTTTGCTCCATGATCTTCAGGATCGCCGCCGGTCTGGCTCTGTTCTGCACCATCGTCGTCGCTTCCGCCACGCGCGCCGACGAGGTAACCGTGCCGAAGGGCGTGGTCGAGCTCTTCACCTCCCAGGGCTGCAGTTCATGCCCCCCGGCCGACGCAGCGCTGCAAACATTGGCTCGCAAGGGCGGCGTCGTGGCACTCTCCTATCACGTTGACTACTGGAACTATCTCGGCTGGGCCGACACGCTGGCCACGCCGGAAAACACCGCGCGGCAATACGCCTATGCCCGCAGCCTCGGTCGCAACGGTGTCTATACACCGCAGGCCGTGGTCAACGGACGGGACCACCTGAAGGGAACGGACGCGGAGACGATCGAAGGGAAGCTCGACGGCATGCAGGCGCGCGGTAAGGGTCTGACCGTGCCAATCCATGCCGGTCGCAAGGGCGACGAACTGGAAATCAATATCGGCGTCGGCAACGGCAAGGCCGACGTAGTGATCGTCTATTTTCGCCGCAAACAGACCGTCGAGGTGCTGAAGGGCGAGAACATGGGAAAGACGATCGACTACTGGAACAGCGTCATAGACGTCCAGACCGTGGGCGTGTGGGACGGTTCCGCTCTCGATCTCGTGCTGCCGGCAAAGATGATAGATTCGGATATGGCCGACGGCTGCGCGATCTTGCTGCAATCGAGCGGACCCCAAGGCGAGCCCGCGGCCATATTCGGCGCGACGATGCTGACGGCGGAAACGAAATCCTGAGAACTAGGCGGGTCCGGCCTGGAAGCATTGGGGGGCTGGGGGTAAGGGGTCAATGCGCCAGACCGGACCCTCTTGGCGTGCTTGACGCCAACCAAGAGCGATCAATTTCTCCCCCAAATTGGGCGCTGTTTTGTCCAAATTGCGGCGCCTAGCCGAAATCACCGGTTGCATATCTAACCGATTTATCCCGCACGCTTTTCTTTCTCCGATGCTAACTTGAGCATTGTCCGGTTCACTCTCTGTTCTTGCCAAATCGGGCAATGTCGGGCAAACCAGACTTCTGAATGAGCAAGGATGTCGTCAGCGGATGAACGCAAACCACCTCGAGACGCTGAACGACCGGCAGCGAAGCGCTGTCGAGCATGGCATCGGACCCGAGGCCACCAAGGGCGACGGCCCTCTTCTGATCATCGCCGGCGCCGGCTCGGGCAAGACCAATACGCTTGCCCACCGGGTCGCGCATCTGATCCTCAACGGCGCCGATCCGCGCCGCATCCTGCTGATGACCTTTTCCCGCCGCGCCGCAAGCGAGATGAGCCGCCGTGTCGAGCGGATCTGCCGCAAGGTACTGGGCAATGATGCTGCGGTCCTGACGGATGCCCTTACCTGGGCCGGCACCTTTCACGGCATCGGCGCCCGCATCCTGCGCGACTATGCCTATGAAATCGGCCTCGATCCCGGCTTCACCATCCACGACCGGGAAGATTCCGCCGACCTGATGAACCTGATGCGGCACGATCTCGGTCTGTCGAAGATGGAAAGCCGCTTTCCCACCAAGGGCACCTGTCTCGCCATCTATTCCCGCACGGTGAATTCCGAAACGCCCCTCTCCGAAGTGTTGAAAGGCGCCTTTCCCTGGTGCGGAAGCTGGGAGAAGGAGCTTAAGGCGCTGTTTGCCGCCTATGTCGAGGCCAAGCAGGCGCAGAACGTGCTCGATTACGACGACCTGCTGCTCTACTGGGCGCAGACGGTGAGCGAGCCGGAACTTGCGGCCGAAATCGGTGGCAGGTTCGACCATGTCCTGGTCGACGAATACCAGGACACCAACCGGCTGCAATCCTCCATCCTGACCGCGATGAAGCCGGGCGGACGCGGGCTGACCGTGGTCGGCGACGACGCCCAGTCGATCTATTCCTTCCGCGCCGCGACGATCCGCAACATTCTCGACTTTCCGGCAAGCTTCGACCCGCCGGCCGACATCATAACGCTCGACCGCAACTACCGCTCGACCCAGCCGATCCTGGCCGCCGCCAACGGGGTGATCGACCTTGCCCGCGAGCGCTTCACCAAGAACCTGTGGACCGAGCGCCAATCGGAAGACCGGCCGCGGCTGGTCAGCGTGCGCGACGAGGCCGAGCAGGCCAACTACATCGTCGAGCAGATCCTGGAGAACCGCGAGCGCGGCCTGACGCTGAAGGACCAAGCCGTGCTGTTTCGCACGTCCAGCCATTCCGGCCCGCTGGAAATCGAACTCACCCGGCGCAACATCCCCTTCGTCAAGTTCGGCGGATTGAAATTCCTCGACGCGGCGCATGTGAAGGATCTTCTGGCGGCACTGCGCTTTGCCCAGAACCCGCGCGACAAGGTGGCCGGCTTCCGGCTGATGCAGCTCCTGCCGGGGGTGGGACCGCAGACCGCCTCGAAGATCCTCGACGCGATTGCCGCCGATCCGCATCCGCTGGCAGCGCTCGCCGAAATCCCACCGCCACCGCGCACCGGCGAGGACTGGGGCCGCTTTGTCGACATGCTCACGCAAATGGGCAAGGGCCAGGCGGGCTGGCCAGGCGAGATCGAGATCGCCAGGCTGTGGTACGAGCCGCATCTCGACCGCATCCACGAGGATTCCGAGACGCGCAAGGCGGACCTCGTGCAGCTCGGCCAGATCGCCTCGGGCTACGGCTCGCGCGAGCACTTCCTCACCGAACTGACGCTCGATCCGCCGGACGCGACCAGCGACCAGGCGGGCGTGCCGCTGCTCGACGAGGACTATCTGATCCTCTCGACCATCCATTCGGCCAAGGGGCAGGAATGGAAGTCCGTCTTCGTGCTGAACTGCGTCGACGGCTGCATCCCCTCGGACCTTGCGGTCGGTACCACGGCGGAGATCGAGGAAGAACGGCGGCTGCTCTACGTGGCGATGACGCGGGCCAAGGACAGCCTACACTTGACCGTACCGCAGCGCTTCTTCACCCACGGGCAGAACGCGCAAGNNCCCGGCATGTCTATGCCGCGCGCACGCGCTTCATTCCAGCGACCCTGCTGCAATTCTTCGAATCGGCCGCCTGGCCGGTGGCGCAGCCGACCGCTCCAGGCACGCGCGACGCGCGTCAGATCCGGCTTGATGTCGGCGCGCGCATGCGCGGCATGTGGAGTTGAATAGTTTGACGTCTACCAGCTGATGCCGGCCGGGGCCTTCGGCGGATGGACACCTGTGGGAGGCCGTCANNGAGCCGAGGCCGAAACAGCTGACGCCAACCTTGAGATAGGCGGCGAAATCGGCGTCCGACACGCCGCCGACCGCGCCGATCGGCAGGCCCTTGGGCAGGATGGCGCTGATGGCGCTGATGCCGGCCGGCCCGAGCGCGCTGGCGGGGAAGAACTTGAGGGCAGCGGCACCCGACCGGGTGGCCAGCAGTGCCTCGGTCGCCGTGAAGACGCCGGGCATGGTGACCATGCCGTGCTCGACGGCGCGGCGGATGACAGCCGGCTCGACATTGGGCGTCACCAGCAGATTGCCGCCGACACTCTTCAGCCGGTCGACCTGCGAGACCTCCAGCACCGTCCCGGCGCCGATCAGGCAGGACGCGGGCGCGAGGCGCCGCGCCTTCTCGATCGAGGCAAACGGTTCCGGCGAGTTGAGCGGTACCTCGATCGCCTCGAATCCGGCTTCGACCAGAACCTCGACCACGCCCTCGATCTCCTCGGGCCGAATGCCCNNTTGCGCTTGAGGGACGGCCAGGCGATGGCGGGGCTGGTCATGGCAGGATCTCCGCGAAACGATGGGGAAAGAGGACGCGCGCAGCGGAAAACAGGCCCCTGCGGACCAGTTCCCCGCCATCGAGCGATACCGTTTCGACGCCGGCAAGCGTAAGAGCGGCGGCATAAAGCTCTGTCAGCGCACCGCTGCCAATCAGCTGCACGCATTGGCCTTCGCCAAGCCTTGGCCGCATGGCGGCAATTTCCGCGCCGAGCAGCAGGCCGGACAGGCGCGAAGCCGCGCTGGCCTCGTCGGCGCCGGCAAGCAGACCCCGGGCGCGGATCGAGAACAGGCGCGTGGTGAGGCTGAAATCAGGATCGAGCGCCTCCTCGACCGCCTGGCCAAAAGCCGGGTGGCCGGCGGAGGCCCGCCCCTCGCCAATCGATAGATGCAATATCGATTGCCGGCTAATGAGCTGGAAGAGTTCGCCGGTCATCGCCGTGGTGAAACGGCTGATTCGGCCTTCCTGCAGGGACACCCATTTCGAGTGGGTTCCTGGCAGGCAGAAAAGCGCGTCGGAGAGCCCGGACGCGACGGCGCCGAGAAGCTGTGTCTCCTCGCCACGCATCACGTCTTCGGCGCCGGCGCCGCGCTGGCAAACGCCGGGCAGGATACGCACGTCGCGATCGATGCCGGGTGCGGATACGGCCTGAATATGGAGATCCGTCAGGCAGGTCGGCGTCTCGGCATAGGGCGCCTCGATCCAGCCGGCGCGCGCGCCCGCCATGCCAGCGACGACCACCGGCAAATCGGGAGCGCCGCCGAGCGCGGCGAGATGGGTCTCCAGCACGCCGGCAAAACGGTCCGGTGTCAGCGTCCCCATGCCTTCCGGCGATTGCCGTTCCCCGAGCACGCCCGCCGCGGCATCGACCAGCCAGACGCGCAGATTGCTCGTTCCCCAGTCGACCAGTGCCGCCGCGGCCTGCGTGCTCATCTTGTTACGTCCCTTAGTGCAGGTCTTCCGGCAGCAGGGCGACCGGGATGTCCTGGTAGCAGACCGGCCGCAGGAAACGGCGGATCGCCATCGTGCCGACCGAGGTGGCGCCGAAATTGGTCGAGGCCGGATAAGGACCGCCATGCACCATGGCATCGGCGACTTCGACACCGGTCGGGAAACCGTTGGCGAGCAGGCGGCCGGCCTTACGCTCCAGGATCGGCAGGAGCTTGGCGCCGAGCGCCTCGTCACCGGCTTCGAGATGGAGCGAGGCCGTCAACTGGCCTTCGAGGCTGCGGGCGACGGCCAGCATCTCGTCGGTGTCGGTCACTGTGACGATCATCCCGAGCGGGCCGAACACTTCCTCGCCGAGCGCATGATTGGCTAGCCATTCCTTGCCTGTCGTAGCGAAGAGATAGGGCGTCGCATTGCGCAGGTCGCAGGTCGAGGTGAGCACGGACCGCACGCCTTCGNNCGCCTTCGACGGAAGCAATCTTCGTCGCGCCCTTGCGATAGGCATCGGCAATACCCTCGGTCAGCATGGTCTGCGGGGCGACCGCCGAGAGTGCCTGTTCGGCGGCTTTGGTGAAGGCATCGGCCGTTTCGCCTTCGATCACGACGACAATGCCCGGATTGGTGCAGAACTGGCCGGCACCCATGGTGAGCGAACCGACCCAGCCCTTGGCGATCGCTTCGCCGCGTGCAGCCATGGCTTGCGGCAGCAGGAACATCGGATTGACCGAACCGAGTTCGCCGAAGAAGGGAATGGGCTCGGGACGCTGGGCGCAGAGGTCGAACAGGGCGCGGCCGCCGCCGAGCGAGCCGGTAAAGCCGATCGCCTTGATCAGCGGATGCTGGACCAGCGCGGTGCCGACCTCGCGGTTTCCGCCCTGGACGAGCGAGAACACACCGGGATGGACGCCGCAACGCTTGATGGCGGCATCAATGGCAGCAGCGATGATCTCGGCTGTGCCGGGATGGGCCTCGTGGCCCTTGACCACGACCGGGCAACCGGCAGCAAGGGCCAAAGCCGTATCGCCGCCAGCAGTCGAGAAGGCGAGTGGGAAGTTGGAGGCGCCGAACACGCCGACCGGGCCGATCGGCCGCTGCATCATCTTGAGGTCCGGGCGAGGCAGGGGCTGGCGATCCGGCAGCGCTGCATCATGACGGCGGTCGAGATAATCGCCCTTGAGGATATGCGCTGCGAACAGCCGCAGCTGGCCAACGGTGCGGCCACGCTCGCCGACGAGGCGCGCCTTGGGAAGGCCGGTCTCGCCGGAGCCGATTTCGGTAATGTCGTCACCGCGCGCGTCGATCTCCTCGGCGATGGCCTCGAGAAAGGCGGCGCGCTCGGCCCGGCTGGAATAGCCATAGCTCTCGAAGGCCTCTTCCGCACCGCGCACGGCCTCATCCACCAGTGCCGCCGAACCGAAGGAGAAATTCCGTACCGGACCTTCAGCAGGCGAGGAGGTGAAGGTCTCGCTGCCCGCTACCCAGCGGCCGGCGATCAGGTGCTTCCCGGTAAATTCATAAGCCATGGCAATTATCCCTTTAATCGATCAGTCTTCGAAGGCCTCGACCTCGAGGTGCTCTCCGCACAGGAAGGCGTCCGCCACCAATCGCAGCGGCTGGAAATCAACGTCGCTCTCGCGCGCCCGGATGAGCGCGGCGAAGCGCTCGTAGATACCGGCATATTCCCGGTCGGGTCCAGCCGAGTTTTCAATCCCATCGATAAACAGTTCGGCACCACCCTTGGAGAGGCGCAATGTCCCCTGGCCGGTCTCGACCGTGATATCCCAAGTCTGCGGGCCTTCCTGACGCCAGTCGAACGCAGCGGCAATCGGCGCACCGCCGAGCGTACGCATGGCGATTTCGGCGGCGATCGGCTGTTTGCGGTTTTCCGGGAACGCCAGGCTGGCCTTTTCGACCAGGATCTCCCCGGGCACGATCGCGGTCAGGATCGACAGCGCATTGATGCCGGGATCGAAGACGCCGAAGCCGCCCGGCTCCCAGATCCAGGCCTGGCCTGGATGCCAGCGACGGACATCTTCCTTCCAGACGATGGATATGGAGCGGATTGCCTTGTCGGCAAGCCAGGCCTTGGCCGGCGCGACGCCGAGGGCAAAGCGCGAATGCCAGGTGGCAAAGAGGGTGACGCCGGCCTTTCGGGCGAGATCCGCCAGCGCTTCCGCCTCGCCGAGCGTGGTTGCCGGCGGCTTTTCCATCAGCACGTCATGGCCGGCGGCAATCGCCTTGCGGGCCATGTCGAAGCGAACCTCCGGCGGTGTGCAGAGCGCAATGGCGCGGATGCCCGAGCGCGTGGCGAGGAAAGCATCGAAATCCGTGTGGTTCTCGATACCTTCGACCTTGCCGTGACGGCTCACCGCCGCCTTCAGATCGAAATCGCTCCCCGCGGCGATCGACGGGATATGCTGGTCGCGGGCGATCTTGCCGATGCCGACGAGGGCGATCGAAATGCGGTCTTGCATGGCCGTTTCCCTAGTGTGAATCCTTGCCGACAGCCGAGCCGCGACACCCCTTGAGGAAGTCGAAATCGGCGCCGGTATCGGCACCCTCGACATGCTCGTGGAACATACGGGCATAACCGCTGGCCGGCGGTTCGGCCGCCGGGCGCCAGGCGGCGAGACGGCGTTGCAGTTCCTCATCGGGAATGTCGAGATGGATGCGGCGATTGGCAACGTCGATCTCGATCATGTCGCCGTTCTTGACCACCGCGAGCGGACCGCCGACGGCAGCTTCGGGCGAGGTGTGCAGCAGAACCGTGCCATAGGCCGTGCCGGACATGCGCGCATCAGAAATGCGCACCATGTCGGTAATGCCCTTGCGCAGCACCTTGGGCGGCAGGCCCATATTGCCGACCTCGGCCATGCCCGGATAACCCTTGGGGCCGCAATATTTCATGACCATGACGCAGTTCTCGTCGATGTCGAGATTTTCGTCGTTGATCTTCGCCTTGTAGTCGTCGATGTCCTCGAACACCACGGCGCGGCCACGGTGCTGCATCAGGTGCGGCGAGGCGGCCGACGGCTTCAGCACGCAGCCCTTCGGCGCCAGATTGCCCTTGAGCACGGCAATGCCGCCCTGCTGGGTGAGCGCACGCTCGACCGGACGAATGACGTCGTCGTTCCAGTTGCGGACGTCCTTGACCTCGTCCCAGATCGTTCCGCCGGAGACGGTGAGCGCATCCTTGGTCAGCTTGCCGGCTTCGCCGAGCATCTTCAGCACCACCGGCAGGCCGCCGGCGTAGAAGAACTCTTCCATCAGGTACTCGCCCGACGGCATGAGGTTGACGATCGTCGGCACGTCGCGGCCACAGCGGTCCCAGTCGGACAGCGAGAGATCGATGCCGACGCGGCCGGCAATGGCCAGCAGGTGCACGACGGCATTGGTCGAGCCGCCGATCGCGCCATTGGTGCGGATGGCATTTTCGAACGCGGCCTTGGTCAGAATGTCGGAGGGCTTCAGGTCATCCTTGACCATCTGCACGATGCGGCGGCCGGTGAGCTGCGCCATGACGCGGCGGCGGCTGTCGACGGCGGGGATCGCGGCATTGCCGGAGAGCGTCATGCCGAGCGATTCGACCATGGAGGCCATGGTCGAGGCCGTGCCCATGGTGTTGCAGGTGCCGGTGGAGCGCGACATCGAGGCCTCGGCCTCGAGGAATTCCTCCTGCGTCATCTCGCCGGCCTTCACCGCCTCCGAGAACTTCCACAGATGCGTGCCGGAACCGACCCGTTCGCCGCGGAAATAGCCGTTCAGCATCGGCCCGCCGGACACCATGATCGCCGGCAGGTCGACGGAAGCCGCCCCCATCAGCAGCGACGGCGTGGTCTTGTCACAGCCCACCAGCAGCACGACGCCGTCGATCGGCTGGCCGCGGATCGCTTCCTCGACCGCAAGCGCGGCGAGGTTGCGATACATCATCGCTGTCGGGCGATAGGTGTTTTCCGATGCCGAAAAGACCGGCACCTCGACCGGGAAGCCGCCGGCCTCCCACACACCCGCCTTCACCTTTTCGGCGAGGTCGCGCAGGTGTCCGTTGCACGGGGTCAGATCCGACCAGGTGTTCATGATGCCGATCACGGGACGACCGTCGAACAGGTCGTGCGGGTGACCCTGGTTCTTCAGCCATCCGCGATGGTAGATGTTGTCGCGGGTATTGCCGCCGAACCATTCCTGGGATCGCAACTTGCGGGGCCAAATTGCCGGTTTGAAAGCGCTCATGGCTGTTCTCTGTCTCTTTGCTGGTGGCGTGGCGCCGCGCGCGGCACCCGTGTTCAGAGCATGGTTACGTCAGGATTTCCGGCGGCGGCACGCGCCAGCGGATTCTTGAGCGGCAGGCCGAACGCACCCGCCTGGACCTCGAACACATCGCCGTCCTCGGCCTTGATGCCGTCCGCGAACGACAGTGTCGCCGTGCCGAACATGTGCACATGCAGGTCGCCCGGCTGGCGGAAGAGGTCGTACTTGAAATGGTGGTATTCGAGATTGGCAATCGTGTGGGACATGTTGTCCTCACCCGAGAGGAACGGCTTTTCCCAGATCACCTTGTTGTCGCGCAGAATGCGCGAGGTGCCTTCGATATGCGCCGGCAACGGCCCGACGAGCAATTCCGGGCCGAACGACGCCGGGCGCAGCTTGGAATGGGCGAGGTAGAGATAATTGATCTTCTCGGTGACGTGGTCGGAGAATTCGTTGGCGATCGAGAAGCCGAGGCGGAACGGCGTCCCGTCCTTGCCAATCAGGTAGAAGCCGGCGATTTCCGGCTCTTCGCCACCGTCGAGCGCAAACGAGGGCGACACGAGGGGCTCGCCGGTGGCGACCGCATTGACGCCCGTGCCCTTGTAGAACCACTCGGGCTGGACGCCGGTTTCGCCGGCCTTGGGCTTGCCGCCCTCGAGGCCCATGCGAAACATCTTCATCGAATCGCTCATGCCGACGGTATCGGCATGCATGCTGTCGCGGGTCGACGCCGAACCGGTGTGGGTGAGCCCCGTGCCGGTCAGGAACATGTGGGCCGCATCGGGATGGCGGACCGGACAGTCGAGCTTGCCGGTGGCGGCCAGCTGCGCCAGGTCGACCACTTCACCCTCACCGCGACCGGCAATGCAGGCGGCAAGCGACATGCCGGCCTCCACCGCGTTCTTCGCGAGTTCATAGGTGGAAGAAAACCCGGGAACCAGGCGTGCCTGCTGCCCTTGGCGGCAAATCACGCCACCGTCCTTCAACTGCGAGAGATGCATAATCTTACCTCAGACTGCTTTGTTCTTGTTGTAGACGTCGAAGAATACGGCCGCCAGAAGCACCAGACCCTTGATCAGCTGCTGGTAGTCGATGCCGATACCCATGATCGACATGCCGTTGTTCATCACGCCCATGATGAAGGCGCCGATGACCGCCCCGATGATACGGCCGACACCGCCCGAGGCCGAGGCGCCGCCGATGAAGCAGGCGGCGATGACGTCGAGTTCGAAGCCGACGCCGGCCTTCGGCGTCGCCGAATTGAGGCGGGCGGCGATGATCATGCCGGCAAGGGCGGCAAGCACGCCCATGTTGACGAAGGTGTAGAAGGTCAGCCGCTCGGTATTGATGCCGGAGAGCTTGGCCGCCTTCTCGTTGCCGCCCATGGCATAGATGCGTCGGCCGATCGTCGAATGGGTGGTAACGAAGGTGTAGAAGGCGATGAGGACGCCCATGACGACCAGCACGTTCGGCAGACCGCGATAGGTCGACAGCTGGAAGCCGAGGAATACCGCGACCACGCTGATGACGGTCATCTGGCCGGCGAAGAAAACGAAGGGTTCGTTGGGTGTTCCATGCTGCTCGTTGAGCCGGCGATTCCTTAGGCCCGAATAGATCGCCCAGCCAACCAGCGCGAGAACGGTTATCAGTGCGACATAATTCTTGACCGTGCTTGTCGCCGGATCGGTGAACGACAGGAAGTCCGGGATAAAACCGGTCGACAGAAGCTGGAATTCCTTCGGGAACGGGCCGATCGGCCGGCCGCCCAGCACCACATAGGTCAGCCCGCGAAAGACCAGCATGCCGGCGAGCGTGACGATGAAGGAGGGGATCTTCTGGTAGGCGACCCAATAGCCCTGAGCGGCACCCATGGCGGCGCCGATCAACAGACAAAGCGGCACGACGAGAGAGAAGTGCCAGCCCCATTTGACCAGCATGATCGCCGATATGCCGCCGATGAAGGCGACGATCGAGCCGACGGACAGGTCGATATGCCCGGCAACGATGATCAGCAGCATGCCGAGCGCCATGATGATGATGAACGAGTTCTGCAGCACCAGATTGGTGATGTTCACCGGCTTGAACAGGACGCCGCCGGTCAGGAACTGGAACAGCAGCATGATGACGACCAGCGCGAGCAAGAGCCCGTATTCGCGGATGTTCTTGCGCAAATAGTCGCCGACGGAGACTTTCGGGGTTTCTGTGCGGGTATCGATTGCCATTAGTGTTTCTCCCCCGAGCGCATGATGGCACGCATGATGGATTCCTGGCTCGCCTCTCCCTTCGGGAGCTCGGCGACGATCCGGCCTTCGTTCATCACGTAGATCCGGTCACAGGTTCCCAGCAGTTCAGGCATTTCCGACGAGATCATCAGAATGCCCTTACCTTCAGCGGCAAGCTGGTTGATGATGGTGTAGATTTCAAATTTCGCCCCGACGTCGATGCCGCGCGTCGGCTCGTCGAGAATGAGGACCTTCGGATCGGTGAACAGCCATTTCGACAGCACGACCTTCTGCTGGTTGCCACCGGAGAGATTGACGGTTTCCTGGTAGATCGAGTGGGACCGGATGCGCAGCTTGGACCGGTAGTCCGAAGCGACCCTGGCTTCCTTGCGCTCGTCGATAAAGCCGTTCTGCGACACGCCTTCGAGATTGGCGAGCGTGGTATTGTGCATGATGTTATTGTTGAGCACGAGGCCAAGATGCTTGCGGTCCTCGGTCACGTAGGCAAGACCGGCACCAATCGCCTTCGGGATCGTGCTGACATCGACCGGCTTACCGTGCATGAGGACCTGGCCGGTAATCTTGTGGCCCCAGGACTTGCCGAACAGGCTCATCGCCGTTTCGGTCCGCCCAGCACCCATGAGCCCGGCAATACCGACCACCTCGCCGGCGCGCACGGTGAAATTCACCTCGTGCAGGAACTGCCGATCGCGATGGTTCTGGTGGAACACGTTCCAGTTCTTCACCTCGAGCAGCGTTTCGCCGATCTTCGGCTCGCGCGGCGGGTAGCGGTCTTCCATGGCACGGCCGACCATGCCGCTGATGATACGGTCCTCGGTGATTTCCTGGGTGTGACAGTCGAGCGTTTCGACCGTACCGCCATCACGCAGGATGGTGATCTGATCGGCCACCGTGCGGATTTCATTGAGCTTGTGGGAAATGATGATCGAGGTCATTCCCTGCCTGCGGAATTCGATCAGAAGCTTGAGCAGGGCGTCTGAATCGGTCTCGTTGAGCGAGGCGGTCGGTTCATCGAGGATGAGCAGACGGACCTTCTTGGAAAGCGCCTTGGCGATTTCGACGAGCTGCTGCTTGCCGACGCCGATGTCGGTGATGAGCGTCGAGGGTGAATCCTTGAGGCCCACCTTGGCCAGCAATTCCTGGGTGCGGGAGAAGGTCGCCTGCCAATTGATCACGCCATTGGTGGCAATCTCGTTGCCAAGGAAGATGTTCTCGGCAATCGACAGGAGCGGGACCAGTGCCAGTTCCTGGTGAATGATGATGATGCCGAGTTCTTCGCTGTCCGAGATCGTCGAGAAGCGGCGCGCTTCTCCGTCGAAATGAATCTCGCCGTCATAGGTGCCGGCGGGATAGACGCCGGAAAGTACTTTCATGAGGGTCGACTTGCCGGCACCATTTTCGCCGACCAGCGCGTGGATCTCACCTTCGCGCACCTTGAAGCTGACATTGTCCAAGGCCTTTACGCCGGGAAACGTCTTGGTGATGCCGCGCATCTCGAGAATGATGTTGTCCATGGGCAGAATTCCGGCGCGACGCGGCGACGTTATCGTCAAGCCAACGACGCAAGCTCCCTAAATGCTATATGAAATGGGCCCGCGACGAATCGCGGACCCAGCTCAATCAGCGCGTCAGTTGTCGATCTGCTCGGCGGTGTAATAACCGGAGGAAACCATGACGTCCTTGACGTTGGCCTTATCCACGGCAACCGGCTTGAGCAGGTAGGAGGGAACGACCTTGACGCCGTTGTCGTAGGTCTTGGTATCGTTCACTTCCGGCTCTTTGCCTTCCATGACGGCATCGACCATCGAGACAGCAACCTTGGCGAGTTCGCGGGTGTCCTTGAACACGGTCGAGTACTGCTCGTCGGCGAGGATCGACTTGACCGACGGAAGCTCCGCGTCCTGACCGGTGACGACCGGCATGGTCATATCGCCCGAGCCGTAGCCGACGCCCTTGAGAGCTGAAAGGATGCCGATCGACAGGCCGTCATAGGGCGACAGAGCGCCATGGACCTTGTCTTCGGTATAGTTCGAGGACAGGAGGTTCTCCATGCGAGCCTGCGCGACGGTGCCATCCCAGCGCAGCGTGCCGACCTGCTCCATGCCCTGCTGGCCAGACTTCACAACGATTTCGCCGCTGTCGATCATCGGCTGCAGGACCGACATGGCCCCATCATAGAAGAAGAAGGCGTTGTTGTCGTCCGGCGAACCGCCGAACAGCTCGACGTTCCACGGCTTCGTGTCAGCGAACTTGGCCTTCAGGCCTTCGACCAGACTGGTTGCCTGCAGGACGCCGACCTGGAAATTGTCGAAGGTGGCATAATAGTCGACATTGCCGCTGTCGCGGATCAGGCGGTCATAGGGGATGACCTTGACGCCCGCATCGGCGGCCTTCTGCAGGATGTCCGACAGCGTAGTGCCGTCGATCGCGCCGATCACGAGGACCTTGGCACCCTTGGTCACCATGTTCTCGATCTGGGCAAGCTGGTTCGGGATATCGTCATCGGCAAACTGAAGGTCGGGCTGATAGCCGGCTTCCTTGAACAGCTTTTCCATGGTCTCGCCATCCGAGATCCAGCGCGTCGACGTCTTGGTCGGCATCGAAATGCCGACAACGCCCTTCGTTTCCGCAATTGCCTGCGACGCGAACACCGAAATGCCCAGCGCGACAGACGCAATAAGAGTGGTAATTTTCTTCACGGAATTCCTCCCTGGCTGATCGTCCGGCCCCAGCTCCGTCTGGCAACCGTACAGTGCAAGAACCGGCGGCAACACGAGGCCCGCCTGATCCGAGCCGAGTCATAGCCCTTCGGATATACCGTTCAAATGATTAGTTTGACATTCTGCATACCGTAATTGATATGTTCTTCATGCCCGAGAAACTGGCCAACCGTCTGCTACCCAAGCATTTCAGCCTGATCCGCGCCATTGCCGACTACTGTCAGCTGAGCCTGGCGGCCAATGCACTTTCGATTACCCAGCCTGCCGCATCGCGAATGTTGGCCGAAATCGAGCGCCATGTCGGCGCATCGATCTTCGCACGCACCCCCAAGGGCATGGAGCCTACCGCGATCGGCTGCGCGCTGGCGCGGCGAGCCGAGAATCTTCTGGAGGAGATCCGCGAAGCCGCCCGCGAGGTCGATGCGATCCGACGCGGGCTGACCGGCACAGTCCGCGTCGGAGCAGTCACCGGCGGTGCGGTCGCTTTTGTCGTGCCGGCGATCCAGGCTTTGAAGACGGAAGCCGGGACAGCCGATATCCACGTCGAGGTCGCGCCGAGCGGGCCGCTCATCGCCGACCTGCTTTCCGGCCAGCTTGACTTCGTTCTGGGGCGCATCCCTGCCGGTGTCGATGCAAGGCAATTCAACATCACTGGCGTGCTCGAGGAGGAAGTGGATCTTCTCGTGCACCAAAGCCATCCATTGGCCAATGCCGAGGATCTGACGATGGCCGACCTTGTTCATTTCCCCTGGGTGATGCAGGCGCCAGGGGCCCCGGTACGCCAGGCGCTGGAGGCCGTGTTCGTGGCTCAGGGTGCGCCGATCCCTTCCAACATCGTCAACACCACGTCATTGCTGGTGATGATCGCCATGCTGGCCGCCTCGAATGCCATCGCTCCGATGTCGCGTGAGGTCTCCGACCTGCTCTGCCGGCAGACGAAGGGTTCCGGCCTCCTGCAGCTCGACGTTCGGCAATCGATCGCGGTTGCTCCATACCACCTGATCAGCCTCGGCGGCAAAAGGATGAGCCCGATCGCAACGCGCATGCGCGAACTGGTGATCCGCGAGTTCGACATCCGGCGGCGCGGTTGAAGGGCAGGATGTTCCGCGCCGTCAAGGCCCATCCCGAGCTTCCCTTAACTTCGCCTTTGACCGCAACTCTCCTAGAGGGCGCGGTCGAATGCCGGACGCAGGCGGCACGGTCATCGGCGGACCCGCGTGCCGAGACTTGCAATTTCGATCCCGTGAGGCAGACTGTCGTCCATCCGTCACAAAGGCGAGGTTGTAAAACATTGAAGAGCGATCAGTCGGAAACAGGATCCGAGGAAATCGGGAATCAGGGGCAGAATGCAGCGTCTGTCGTCGATATCCGCGACTATCGCCAGACCCTCGATCCTCTTCCCGTCACCTTCCACCGTCGCGAACTGGACGCCATATTGTGGATCTACGGCAAGATGGTGGGTGAAGGCGTTTGGCGCGATTATGCAATCGACCACCTCAAGGACAGGGCAGTTTTTTCGGTGTTCAAGCGCTCGGGAGAATATCCTCTCTACCGGATCGAGAAGAACCCCAAATTCGCCGCCAAGCAAGGTGCTTTCTCCGTCGTCGCTGCGGATGGGCGTATCCTCAAGCGCGGACATGAATTGAAACAGGTGCTGAAGGTGTTCGACAAGGCATTGAAGCTCGTCGAATAGGCTTCAACCGGCAAACAGCGTGCCCGGATAACGCGACGCGTCCGGGGGGGTCGTGTCTCCCTCGCCCAGCGCGAGCTGCATGAAAACCGTATCGAGCCATTGGCCGAGCTTGAAGCCGCTGCCATTGAGCGTTCCCACCATTCGGAACCCGCAGGACCGGTGAACGGCAATGGACGCGAGGCTCGCACCGCCGATAACGGCGACCATTTGGCGAAAGCCGAGATCGGTCGAACGCCGGACGAGTTCCTCGAGTAACATTTTGCCGATCCCCTTCCCCCGCGCCTCCGGCGCTAGGTAGATCGAATCCTCGACGAGCCAGCGATAGGCGGGCCGCGTGCGAAACGCCGAGGCATAGGCATAGCCCAGCACCGCGCCGATCTCGTTTATCGCAACGATATAGGGGTAGCCCTGACTCGTGATTAACTCGAATCGCTTCTCCATCTCGGTTTCGTCCGGCGGGGCAAGCTCATAGCTCGCAGTGCCCGAAAGGACCGCATCGGAATAGATCCGCGTGATCGCGGCAAGGTCTGCCGCACAGGCGGTTCGCAGTGTAATTGTCATGGGAATACCAGCAGCGCGAGTTGTATAGATCCAGTCTTCCATAGCGGCATCGGCTCTTCAAGCGGCTCATCGCCGGATCAGCGTCGATCCTCGGGCGTGCGCACAAGACATTCACTGCACGGGAGCCGCGACGGCTTGTCCGCACGAAATCCGAGCAACGGAAGGAGATTCCGCCAGCATCCGGCCCCGGCTTTTGCTTGACTCTCGCGCAAAACCTTTTAATAGCTCGGCCGGAATAGGGATTCGCTCATGTATTCTTTCTGCTCGCACATCGCAGACGGATCGGGCCCGGCGCACGGCGCCGGGATGGACATGTGTTTTTCCGTTTCATTCACGACCAAGGCCAAAACGACGACCAAAACCGTCTGACGTCTCTGGCCCCCGCTCTCTCCCCGGCACGGCCGGGGACAAGGAAGGCGCGCTTGAAGCGCGGCTCCCCCCTCACCATCCGAGGAGAGACAGAAAGAGAGCATATAAATGGGTTTCAAGATCGCTATCGTAGGCGCCACCGGCAATGTCGGGCGCGAAATGCTCAATATCCTTTCCGAGCGCGGCTTTCCGGCCGACGAGGTGGTGGCGCTCGCTTCCGCCCGCTCCCAGGGCACGGAAGTCTCCTTTGGTGACAAGGTTCTGAAGGTCCAGAACCTTGAGAACTACGATTTCTCCGACACCGACATTTGCCTGATGTCGGCCGGCGGCACGATTTCGCAGAAGTGGTCGCCGAAGATCGGCGCCCAGGGATGCGTGGTGATCGACAACTCTTCGGCCTGGCGCTACGACGCCGACGTTCCGCTGATCGTTCCGGAAGTGAACCCGGATGCCATCGTCGATTTCAGGAAGCGCAACATCATCGCCAATCCGAACTGCTCGACCGCCCAGCTCGTCGTGGCGCTGAAGCCGCTGCATGACTTCGCCAAGATCAAGCGCATCGTCGTCTCCACCTACCAGTCGGTGTCCGGCGCCGGCAAGGAAGGCATGGACGAGCTCTTCACCCAGACCCGCGCCGTCTTCGTCGCCGATCCGATCGAGGCGAAGAAGTTCACCAAGCGCATCGCCTTCAACGTCATCCCGCACATCGACGCGTTCATGGAAGACGGCTACACCAAGGAAGAGTGGAAGGTTCTCGCCGAGACCAAGAAGATGCTTGATCCGAAGATCAGGGTAACCTGCACCGCCGTGCGCGTGCCCGTCTTCATCGGTCACTCGGAGTCGGTCAACGTCGAATTCGAAAACGAGATCACCGCCGATCAGGCCCGCGAGATCCTGCGCGAGGCGCCCGGCTGCCTCGTCATCGACAAGCACGAGAATGGCGGCTACATCACACCGCTCGAATGCGCCGGCGAGGATGCGACCTTCATCTCCCGCATCCGCGAAGACGCGACCGTCGAGAACGGCCTNNAACGACAACCTGCGCAAGGGTGCGGCTCTCAACGCTGTGCAGATCGCCGAACTGCTGATCAATCGCGGTCTGATCAAGCCGAAAAAGGCCGCGGCCTGATCCATCCATCTATCGGCCCCGGCGCTTCTGGGCGCGGGGCCGGCGAAGCTCATGATTTCGTGATCGGCAGATACGCGAAACTAGCGTCGAAACAGCTGAACCCGGCGTGACATAGTCAGTGCGCGCTGGCATGTTGCAACCAAGTCAAATCGCAAGAATACGAGGCAATAAATGCGACTGTCCAAGTTCCTGTCGGCGGCGTTTCTCACAGCGGCCATGGTTTCGTCGGCTGGCGGTGCGGCCTATGCCGCGCAATGCGGCAATTCGGCCACCGGTTTCGATGCATGGAAACGGGATTTCAGGAACGAAGCGGCCGCGAGAGGCGTGAGCCCGAGAGTGCTGGACAAGGTCCTGGCCAGTGTTTCCTATAGTAACGCGACAATCCGCGCCGACCGCGGGCAAAGGAGCTTCAAGCTCTCCTTCGACCAGTTCATGCAAAAGCGCGGCGGAGCCACCATCATCTCTCGTGGCAAAAGCATGAAGAAGGGCAACGCTGCACTGTTCGCCAAGATCGAACAGCGCTACGGCGTGCCGGCTGGGCCGCTGATCGCGATCTGGGGCATGGAGAGCGGCTTCGGCTCCTTCATGGGCAAGGAGCACATTCTCTCTGCCGTGGCGACGCTCGCCTATGACTGCCGTCGCTCTGACTTCTTTACCGATCAGTTCTACGCCGCACTGCAACTCGTCGGCAATGGCTCGTTGGCCGTCAACGCGCGGGGCGCTGCCCATGGCGAGATTGGCCAGACGCAGTTCCTGCCGCGTAGCGTGGTAAGATATGGCGTGGACGGGGATGGCGACGGAAGGGTCGATCTGGTGGGCTCGCGAGCCGACGCCCTTGCCTCGACGGCCAACTTCCTGCGCGGCCACGGCTGGCAGGCGGGCGCCGGCTACCAGCCCGGCCAGCCCAATTATCGCGCGATTCAGCAATGGAACGCCGCCACCGTCTACCAGCAGGCGATTGCCCATATCGGCGCACAGATCGACGGCCAATAGGACCGTAGACTTTCAGGCGCGCCTTTTGGCGCGTCTCTCAGTCACCCGTCGAGACGGACGAAATCCCGGCTTTCCGGATCCATGATCCAGAGTTCGCCATTGGCGATGTCGAACCAGGCTCCGTGGATCTGCAGCTTGCCACGCTCCTCAAGGATCTTCACGCAGGGAAAGGTCCGCAGATTGGCGATCGAGTTGCGGATCGAGATGCGCTCCAGTGCAGTCTGGCGCTCGGTATCCGTCATCACCGAATTGCCCTGGATCTGCTCGGCAGAAGTCCTGACCAAGCCCATCCACTTGCCGATGAAATCGCCCGGCGAAAGCGGTTCCCCTTTTGGATCGAGCGCGGCGCGGATGCCGCCACATCGGCCATGGCCCATGACGATGATGTCACGCACCCGCAAGGCCTGGACAGCGAATTCCAGGGCTGCCGAGGTAGAGTGATATTGGCCATCCGGCTCGTAGGGGGGGACCATGTTCGCGACGTTGCGCACGACGAACAATTCGCCTGGACCGGCATCGAAGATCGTCTCCGGCGCGGCGCGGCTGTCGCAACACGCAACCACCAGAGTGTGGGGCTTCTGGCCCTGGTCGGCCAAGATGCGATATCGCTCCCGCTCGCCGGCATAGCGCCCGCTCATGAAGTTACGATAACCGTTGAGAAGGGTGGATGGGAAGCGCTTCATGCTTCCCGATTAGCGTGCCGCGGCCTTGATAGCAACAGTTTCACGCAAGCTTCGAACGCAAACCCGAAATGCGAATAGCGCTGAGCTCCGCTTCGGGCGCTGGGCCGGATGAACGAGGCGGCGCATCTGGATGAGCGCCATCGGCGTGGCAAGGCTCGACGCATCGCTTTCGAGTGTCAGTTCATCTCCCCCGCGCTTGGCAGTGCGGGCCAGCACTTCGAAGACGCTTGCCGTCGTCAGCTGCAAGGCCCTCTCGTCAGAGACGCCTGCGAGGAGCCGTGCCAGGAAGAGAGCCGAGGTGAGGTCACCGAGGCCGTTAGGGGGATTGTCGATCAACCTGTGTTCAGCGAGCAGGGCGTGTTTTCCGCTGAGATAAAGGTTGCCGGTGCCTCCCGCCATCATTGGGACAGCCGAAGTGACCAGCATGCGCGACGGACCGAGCGACAGGGCGGCTTCAATGATCTCGGCATTGCTCGACAATGTGCCGCCCACCAGCCATTCCAGCTCGGAGCGGTTGGGCGTGGCGACAGAAGCAAGCGGGATCAGCGCGTCGCGGATCGCTACGGCCGTCTCCTCGCGGATATAGAGACCGCCGACGTCACCCATCACCGGATCGCAGACATAGAGAAGGTCAGGATTGCGCTCGCGCAGTGCCTCGATCAAACGGGCGACCGAACGCGGCTGGGCAGCATTGCCGAAATAGCCGGTCAACACGGCCTTCACCTCGGACAGCCAGGGCGCGCGAATGAGGTCGTCGATCGCATGATCAAATTCATCTTCAGCAAAGGTGAGCCGGGTCGATGGACCATGACCGGGGTGCCAGGGCAGCACGATGGTCGGGAGAGCCCAGACGGGAAAACCGAGGCTCTCGAGCGCGAAGACCGCAGCCCTGTTGCCGACAGAGCCGCGAACGACGTGGCTCGAAATGACGATCACCGCGCCGGGTGCATATTCTGTCATGGTTGAAATCCATATTGTGGCGTCGTTGATCGGGCATAAGGGCCGCGGCTGTCAATCTGTGCATCCTAGTTATCGCGCAACGAACCGCCGCAAATTTCCATCGGAATTGGAAAAGCATACATGTCTTGGCAAGAGATTTTATTGTACAAGCGTGCAACATGCGGATGGCATTGAGGGAGTGAACAATGGTCGCGAGCAGGAAATCCCGGAGAGAGCAGCAGTTCGAGAGCGCACGGCGCATAGCGGTGGCCAACGGCGAGGTATTCGTCGACCCTGGAATTCTCTTTGGTCGCGCCAGCAATGACGATCTCGATCTCTATACCCCGGAAATGCTGGCCTTCTCCGCTGTGCGTGCGGCCGGCGATCTGGCAGCCTGGGACGGCAAAGCACCGCGCATCACAATCGAGACGACACCAGAGGTGACGCCTGGCGGCATGCCCGTCAGCATCCTCTCGATCGTCGATCGCAACAAGGCGTTCCTCTATGATTCGGTGATGGGCGAGGTGACAAGCCTTCACCGCGACATTGCCATGGCGGTTCACCCGATCTTGACACTGGCGCCAGGTGGGGAGATCAGCCTGTCCATGCCGGAACACGAGGCAGAAGGGGCAACCCGGGTCAGCTACATGCAGATCCATCTCGCGCCGCTTAACCCTGAACAGTCGCGAGCGCTTGAGGAAAATCTTCTCACTGTGCTCGCCAGTGTCAAACTCGCCTTCAACGACTGGAAGCCGATGCTCGCCTTGCTCGACACGGCGATACAGGAACTTTCAACCACCATCGCCGGACGCCGCAAGGCCGATCGTGACGAAGCCCTCGCCTTCCTGGACTGGCTGCGCAAGGACAATTTCACCTTCCTCGGCATGCGCGAATACACCTATTCCGGCGAAGGCGCCGACGCCAAGGTCGAGCGCAGCCATGGCCAGGGGCTCGGGATCCTCTCCGATCCGGACGTGCTCGTCCTGCGCCAGGGGAAACATGCGGTGACCACGACGCCGGAAATCCTCGCCTTCCTGCAGGGCCCGGACTTCCTTATCGTAACGAAGGCCAATGTGAAATCAGTAGTCCACCGGCGCGCCTACATGGATTATGTCGGCATCAAGCGCTTCGGGCCTGACGGCAAGGTAACCGGCGAGCTTCGCATCGTCGGCCTGTTTACGGCGACCGCCTATACCCGCTCGGTCAACCAGATTCCGCTCTTGCGTGCCAAGGTTGAAAAGGTGATCAGCCATTTCGGTTTCGACCCGCAGAGCCATTCTGGCCGTATCCTGGAAAACACGCTGGAATCCTATCCGCGTGACGATCTGTTCCAGATCGACACTGACCTTTTGGCCAAATTCTCAGAGCAGATCAACGATCTCGCGGAGCGCCCCCGCGTGCGCGTGCTGCCGCGCATCGACCAGTTCGACCGCTTCGTGTCTCTGATCGTCTATGTACCGCGGGAGGACTACAATTCATCGATCCGTGAGAAGATCGGCGCCTATTTCAAGACGGTCTACGATGGCCATGTCTCAGCCTATTATCCGGCTTTCCCCGAGGGCGGCGTGGCGCGCGTGCACATCATCATCGGCCGGTCCGAGGGAAAGACCCCACGCATTGCCCAGGCCCGGCTGGAACAGGCCGTGCGGGAGATCACGGCACGCTGGCTCGACCGGTTTACCACGCTCGCCGGAGACGATGCGCCTCAGCTCGCGGTCACCCAGGCCTTCCAGGAGGCCTTCAGCCCTGAAGACGCAGTGGCAGACCTGCGCCATATCCAGGCTTGCCGTGAGGGTGCGCCAATCTCTATCGCCTTCCATGAAGTCGACGGCGAGCAAGGGGTTCTCCTCTATCTGAAGATCTTCCATGCCGGCGCGCACCTGCCGCTGTCCCGCCGCGTCCCGCTCCTCGAAAACCTGGGCTTCCACGTCATCAGCGAGCGAACCTTCGACATCGGTCTCGACGAAGGGACAGCCAATGAAGGCCTTGTCGTGCTGCATGACATGGAACTCCAGGTACAGGGCGACCGCGGCTTCGACATTGCATCGCAAGGACCCCTGCTTGAGGAAGCCTTCGTTCTCGCCTTTACCGGCACGCTCGACAACGATGCCTTCAACCGGCTGGTACTGACAGCCGGGCTCACCGGCCGTCAGGCGAATGTTCTACGCGCCTATGCCGCGCACCTGCGCCAATGCGGTTTCGTCTACTCGCAGCGCCACATCGCCGACACGCTCAACAAGCATCCGGCTATCGCTGCAACGATCCTCTCTCTGTTCGAACTCACGTTCGACCCGAAACTTGGTGACAAGGCGCGCCAGCGCAAGCTGGCGGAATGCCGCGAAACGCTCGAAACGGCGCTGGCGTCGGTGCCGAGCCTCGACGAGGACCGCATTCTGCGCCGCTACATCAACTCCATCGAAGCGACGCTCCGCACCAACTATTTCCAGCAGGCCTACGCCGTGGGGAACCGCCCCATGCTGGCCTTCAAGTTCGACCCGCAGCGTCTCGAGGGCTTGCCGGAACCTCGGCCTTTTCG
>DBUL01000066.1 GCA_002307905.1 Rhizobiaceae bacterium UBA1291 | reverse complement strand
TACAACCTGATCATCTTCGTGCTGGCGATCTACGTCGGCTACCGCGTGGGCTGGAACGTCACCCCGGGCCTGCACACGCCGCTGATGGCGGTGACGAATGCCATTTCCGGCATCGTCATTATCGGCGCCCTTTTGCAGGTCGGTTCCGGCAACTGGCTCATCGTCATCCTGGCTGCCCTTTCGGTGCTGATCGCCACGATCAACATCGTCGGCGGCTTCCTCGTCACCCGGCGCATGCTCGCCATGTTCCAGAAGTCTTGAGGGGGATAGGGTCATGACGATCGGTATCGTTTCCGCCGCCTATATCGCTGCGGCAGTTCTATTCATCCTCTCGCTCGGCGGGCTTTCCGGCCAGGAAAGCGCGAAGCGCGCCGTCTGGTACGGCATGGCCGGCATGGCGATCGCGGTTGCCGCCACGGTCTTCGGGCCGGGCATCGGCAACTGGTTCATCATCCTGGTGATGATCGCCGGCGGCTCGGTCATGGGCTATTACGTCGCTGCCCGCGTGCAGATGACGGAAATGCCGCAGCTGGTCGCCGCGCTGCACTCCTTCGTCGGCCTGGCCGCCGTGTTCATCGGCTATAATGCCGAAATCGAGCTTACTCGGGTGGCCGGCATGGACGAGGCGGCGCGCCATGCGCTGACCGGTTTTGCCGCCGTTCTGGCCCACAAGCTTGCCGATCCGAGCGGTGCCCTGGTCGCGATCCTGAAGGTCGAGGTCTTCCTCGGGGTGTTCATCGGTGCGGTCACCTTCACCGGTTCGGTCGTCGCCTTCGGCAAACTGGCCGGCAAGGTCGATGGCAAGGCGAAGAAGCTGCCGGGCGGGCACATGCTCAATGCCGGTGCGGCCATCGCCTCGCTGATCCTCTTGGTCATGTACTTCAACGGCGCCGGCATCTGGACGCTGATCCTGATGACACTGCTGGCCTTCTTCATCGGATACCACCTGATCATGGGCATCGGCGGCGCCGACATGCCGGTGGTCGTGTCGATGCTGAACAGTTATTCGGGCTGGGCGGCGGCGGCGATCGGCTTCACGCTCGGCAACGATCTCTTGATCGTCACCGGCGCGCTGGTCGGCTCTTCGGGTGCGATCCTCTCTTACATCATGTGCAAGGCGATGAACCGCTCCTTCATCTCGGTCATTCTCGGCGGCTTCGGCGGCACGACGGGACCGGCGATGGAGATTTCCGGCGAGCAGATCGCCATCGACGCCGAAGGCGTGGCGGCTGCCCTCAACGAGGCCGACAGTGTCATCATCGTGCCCGGCTATGGCATGGCGGTGGCGCAGGCGCAGCAGGCGGTTTCGGAACTCACCCGCAAGCTGCGCGCTTCCGGCAAGAGCGTGCGCTTCGCCATCCATCCGGTGGCGGGCCGTCTTCCGGGCCACATGAACGTGCTTTTGGCCGAAGCCAAGGTGCCTTACGACATCGTCATGGAAATGGACGAGATCAACGAGGATTTCCCCAATACGGACGTCGCCATCGTCATCGGCTCCAACGACATCGTCAATCCGGCGGCCGAGGAAGACCCGAACTCGCCGATCGCCGGCATGCCGGTGCTGCAGGTGTGGAAGGCTAAGCAGGTCTTCGTCTCCAAGCGCGGGCAGGGCACCGGCTATTCCGGCATCGAGAACCCGCTGTTCTACAAGGAGAACACCCGGATGTTCTACGGCGACGCCAAGAAGTCGGTCAGCGAACTGCTGCCGATGATCAAGTAAGATCAGACGCAGATGTGAATGACAGAGGCCGGGCGGAGACGCCCGGCCTTTTCGTTTGGTCCGCGACCGAGACGTCAGCGGAAACCGATCTCCCCCCTTGTGGGGNNGCGTGGTAACGGCACGGCAGGGGGGGGGCGGGGGGGGGCGGCTGGGGGGGTGGGTCGGTGGATGCACGCCTTGTGCGCTTTGCTTGCCGGATACCCCCCTCTGTCGGCTTTCGCCGACATCTCCCCCACAAGGGGGGAGATCATTTTCGGCCGGCCTTGCATTCCGTTGCCGAGGATCAGAGCCGGGGCGTTACCGCATAGCCGGTGCGCAGGACGGCAACGAGCGTGGGCGGCGTCAGGACGGTCACCTCGGCCCGGTCCGGCAAGGTGAAGGGCGCGCCATAGCCCGCGTGGCTCCACGGATAGGCCCGGCCCTGCCAGAGCAGAAGCGGTGTCTGCGGTGCGGAGTCCGTTGTGAAAAAGCTGCCGTCGGGCAGGACGGCGAGGGTCGCCCGGTAGAGGCGCTTGATGCGGCCGTCCAGGCGTTCCCGGTGGAGAAGGGCGTCGATCTCGCGGGCCGGGACGAACTGGTCGTCGGGGCGGCCTGTCGCGCGGTTGAAGTGCCGCTTGAAGCGAAGGAAATCGGCGCGGCGGCATTCAGCGCAGGGGCGGTGGCCGGCGGCGAAGGCCACGGCCTCGTCGAGGAAGAACAGCGGCGTATAGTGGCCCTTGGTGTCGAACACGACGCGGCGGCCGTTGCGTTCGGCGAGCGTGCAGCAGATCCACGCCTTGCCGAGATGGTGCCGGCGGATCGTGCCGTCCGGCCCGTGCAGCTCGCCGCGATTGCCCATCAGCGTTCCGCGCGCCGGCGTGGCTTCGAGATCGCCGAAGGGCGTCACCCGGTTGGGGCGGGGAGGGCGAGGGGATGCCTGGACGGTGTCGGGCATGGGATTGGGCCGCTGGATGGGGACGTCACCGGCATCCTAGCACGGCACAGGTAGAGGGTCAGTCCGCCGTGGCCCCGGCTTCGGATTGCAGCCGGCGCAGCAGGTCGCGGGTCGCGATGACCAGGGTCTCGACGCCTTCATTGGTGTCGCCGTCGCGATACAGCGAGAAGTTCTGCAGGATCAGGCCGTCGATGCCGATCAGCATGAAGCGGGCGACCGCACTGCCGATGCGGGACTTCTCCTCGGTCATCTCCCCCATGCCGTCGAAGATCAGCTTGCTGTAGAAGTCGATATAGGCGCCGTACTGGCGCGCGGCGAGCCAGTCGGCCCCTTGAGTCCTCAGCGCATAGAGCGTGAGCTCGGTCTGGGCGAGCTGCTTGTTGCGGGTGCGCTGGACATAGCGCCAGCTGGCGCGGATCAGCCCCTCGACGCGATCCAGCGGATCGGCCGGCATGGGCATGTCCTGGCGGTAGGCCGTATCCATGTCGGCGATCAGGTCGTCCAGAACGGCCAGCAGCAGGCTTTCCTTGCTGTCGAAATAATAGTGCAGCGTCGCCAGTTTCACGCCGGCGCTGGCCGCGATCTTGCGCGTCGTCAGCGCCTCCATGCCGCCGTTCTCCAGCGCCTCCAGCGCACCGCGGATGATGCGGGCGCGGGTCTCGATCCCCTTGCGGGTGGCGCCCGGCTNNGGCGAAATCGATGGGCGGCGTTCTTCGTCCATGGCGTCGTCAGGCTGTCTCGTAGGTGATGCGACCATCGCAGATCGTGAGTTTGGGGGCCAGGGCGGCGATGTCCTCGGCCGCACAGGCTTCGATGTCGCCGGAAAGCACGACCACGTCGGCAAGGTAGCCCGGCTTCAGGATGCCCTTGCGGTCTTCCATGAACTCGACCCAGGCGCCGATCGCGGTATAGGCCTCGAGAGATTCCATGAGCGTGAAGCGCTGGTCTGGCAGTCCATCCGTCCATGGCTTGCGGGTCNNNGGGCCTTCAGCGTCTCGTCGAGCGTCAGGCGGTGGTCGGGCATGTCGTCCCTCCAGGGCTTGCGGGTCATGGCATCATGGATGCACGACAGCGGCGGCAGCGGCGAGACCGGCCAGTCGGTGGCAAAGACGATCCGGGCACCGGCGTCGACCAGCGTCTTCCAGGCAAATGCGTAGGGCCAGCGCTCCTCGCCGATATAGGTGAGGTAGGGTTCGAGGGGAAGCCCGGCCGAGCCCGGAGGGTGGGTGGGCTGCATCGAGGCGATGGTGCCGAGTTCGGCAAAGCGGGGAATGTCGTCGGGGTGGACCACCTCGATGTGCTCGACGCGGTTGCGGCTGTCGCGTTTGCCGTTGGCCTTGATCGCCGCCTCGTAGCCGTCGAGCACCATGCGCACCGCGCCGTCGCCGATGGCATGTACCGCAACCGGCAGGCCGAGGCGGG
>DBUL01000133.1:3361-3705 GCA_002307905.1 Rhizobiaceae bacterium UBA1291 | reverse complement strand
TTCCGGCAGGTTTTCAAAGACCGTCGAGCGGCCTTCCGGATCGGCATTGGTGGTCACCAGGCCGGCCGGCTTGTGATAGAGCCAGAGGCGCGTGCGCTCGATGCCGCGGATCGGCTGGCCGTCGACCTCGATCGCATCGGCGAAGGTCGCGTTGACGACCGGCGTGTCGAGGACCTTGCCGTTGAGCGTGACGCGGCCTTCCATGACCATGCGTTCGATGTCGCGCCTGGAGGCGACCCCGGCGCGGGCGAGCAGCTTGGAAATGCGTTCCGGCTTCACGCCGTCTTCGCCCTCGACCGAGGCCTGCGGCTTCGCCGCCTTGGGCGCCGGCTTGTCGGTTGCCG
>DBUL01000133.1:2730-3251 GCA_002307905.1 Rhizobiaceae bacterium UBA1291 | reverse complement strand
CGATCGTCGCCCGTTCCGGCAACGAGACGAGGGCGCTCAACGACGTCACCGCGCATGCCGAGATTCTCGCGATCCGCCGGGCCGCCGAAGCGCTCGGCGACGAGCGGCTTTCGGGCGCCGACCTCTATGTCACGCTCGAACCCTGCACCATGTGCGCGGCCGCCATTTCCTTCGCCCGCATCCGCCGGCTCTACTACGGCGCGGAAGATCCGAAGGGCGGCGGGGTGGACAATGGCGTGCGGTTCTACACCCAGCCGACATGCCATCATGCACCGGAAGTCTATTCCGGCCTCGGGGAAACGGAATCGGCTAGCTTGCTGCGGGACTTCTTCCAGAACAGGCGGTGAAGATATCTCAGGCCGCGAGCGGATCGAGTTCCAGGCCGTCGAAGACGATGCGGTCGCGACCGCCGTCCTTTGCCCGATAGAGATATTCGTCCGCGCGGCGGAAGAGGTCGACCGGGTCGAAGGCATCGATGACGGACGCCGCGCCGATGCTGACGCTGATCGGCACCCGGCTGC
>DBUL01000133.1:0-2686 GCA_002307905.1 Rhizobiaceae bacterium UBA1291 | reverse complement strand
GTTGATGCGCTTGAAATGGTCGGCATCGGCGACCAGCAGGGCCGCGGACCCATGATGGCCGGGAGCCTGCGAGGCAAGCGCGGCAAACAGGGCCTCGCGGTTGAGCCCTCCGGTCAGCGCGTCGCGGCGCGCCTTGAAGCGCAGGTCCTCATGCAGTCGTCGCAGTTCACCATGCATGTCCTCGAGTTCGACATGCATGCGGGCGAGTTCGTCGCGCTGGCGCAGAATGACGTCCTTCTGGTGGAACTGCCACAGGCTGGCCGGCCCGCCGATCACCAGCGGGCAAAGCGCGCTCATCCAGAAACCCGGCCCCTCCGGATGACCGCCCAGCAGGGGCACCAGAGCCAAGACGATGGAGACGGAAAGGACCACCGAGGCCACCGTTGCGACCGCGGACTTGATCCATGTATTTTTACTGACGCCGAACATGGCGGCACGCTAGCCGATCTGGAGTTAACGTAGCGTAAGGCGGGAAGCGCGGACCGACGGAATTGGGCGAGTCAACCCGCCGCGAATTCCTTCAGCTTGTCGCCGGACAGGCGGTAGCGGATCCACTCGTTCTGCGGCTCGGCACCGATCGCGTCATAGACGCGGATGGCCGGCTCGTTCCAGTCGAGCACGCTCCATTCGAAGCGGCCGCAGCCTTTGTCGACGGCGATCCTTGCCAGATGGCGCAGCAACAGCTTGCCGGCGCCCGAACCCCGATAGTCGGGCGAGATGTAGAGATCCTCGAGATAGAGGCCATTCCTTGCCTGCCAGGTGGAATAGTTGAAGAACCAGACGGCAAAGCCGGCCGGCACGCCGTCCGCTTCGAGAATTGCCGCTCCCGTCACGGCACGGGGGCCGAACAGCGATGCAGTCAGGCTCTCCTCGCTCGCCTCGACCTCGTGGCCGGCGTTTTCGAACACGGCAAGCTCGGTGATGAAGCGCAGGATCGTGCCGACGTCAGCAGCGGTTGCATCGCGGATAGTGAAGTTCATCTGGTCCCCTGAGATGTTCGGCCATGCAAAAGGGCAGGTCGTTTCCGCCCTGCCCTGTCTAGGAAAAATCCGAAGCCAAACGGCTTACTGGAACGGCATCCACCATTGTCTGTTCTGGTTGGCGGCCTTTGCCATTTTCTTGCGGCGCTTTTCCTTCTTCGATTCCGGCTCGCCGAGATCGGAGAGGGCCGCCTCGTCCGCCTTGCGGTATTCGGTCGGCGGATCGGAGAGGAAGCGGCGCTGGTCGAGATAGGCGCCCTTCTGCAACTCGCGCGCCTCGCGGAAGGCCTGCCATTTCTGCGTCTCGGTCAGCGTACCGCTCGTACCGTAACCGGCGAGCAATGGCGAGCGGTAGCGCGGGTTATTGGCATTAGCGTCCGCTTCGGCGACGAGGCGCTCGCGCGCCTGTTCCGGGCTTTCCAGCCATTCGGGATTTTCCTTGCCGGCCAGCGACTGCTGCGGCGCGGCGAGATTGGCCTTGGCGGCTTCCGGCGGCATGACAAGAGCCGGGCGCGGATTGTACTTCGTGCCCTTGTTCTTGTTCGTATCCGAGCCGATTGAGACAGCCGAGCCGACGTCGTCGACCAACTGTTCCATGGCGGTCTTGTCGGTGCCGTAGGTCGGGCTGCCGACGCAGCCGGTCAATGCGGAGCATGCGAGCAAAAGGCCGGCCATACCGACGCCAACTCTGAACAATTCTGCCGATTTCATGAATGCCTTCGAGCCTCGCCGCTGTTTATGCTTTCGCCGACTGTCTTCCTTACTCGATTGAGCGAAGAATCCGGCCAATTTCAGGCACATTTACCGGATGACCGCGCAAAGCGCAATTCATCCGGTAACATTGCGTTAATGACGGGCGGCCAATTCGCGTAAAGCCGCCGCATCGCGGGCCGAGACGTCGGGATAGTCCGGGTCCGAGCCGACATCGCTGGTGATCTTCCACGAGCGGGCGCATTTCGTGCCCTCGGCAAGCTNNGCTTGGTTCCGTCGTCGAGGCGAAAGGCCTCGGCCGGGCCTTCACCGGCCAGAACCGTGATGGCGGACGTGATACAGATCTCGGCGAAGTCGAGGCCGTCCAGCGTCGCCAGCAGTTCCGGATCGCCGACATGCACGACGGGCGCGGCTTCCAGCGACGAGCCGATACGCTTGTCCTTGCGCTCGATCTCCAGCGCGCCTGTGACTGCGCGGCGGACAGTGCGAACCTTTTTCCACTTTTCGGCCAGCGCCTCGTTCGACCAGTCGGCCGGGATCTGCGGGAACTGTTCGAGATGGACCGACTCGGCGTTTGGATCGCGCGACAGCCAGGCTTCCTCGGTGGTAAACGGCATCATCGGCGCAAACCACAGGACGAGGCAATCGAACAGCTTGCGGATGACGAACAGCGATGAACGGCGCTTCAGGCTCGACGGCGCATCGCAATAGAGCGTGTCCTTGCGGATGTCGAAGTAGAAGGCCGAGAGCTCGACATTGGCGAAATCGGTCAGGGCGCGGGTGATGCGCTTGAAGTCGAAATCGTCATAGGCCTTGCGCACCAGCTGGTCGAGTTCGGCCAGGCGATGCAGCATGAGCTTTTCGAGCTCCGGCAGATCGGCATAGGCGATCTCCTCGCCGGTGTCGTGGGCCAGCGTGCCGAGCATCCAGCGGATCGTGTTGCGGATCTTGCGGTAAGCGTCGATATTGGTCTGGATGATGGTCTTGCCGACGCG
>DBUL01000092.1:6003-6208 GCA_002307905.1 Rhizobiaceae bacterium UBA1291 | reverse complement strand
TGCGACGGACCTGTGCGACTGCATGGGCGGCTGAATGGCAGGTGCCACGCCCGTGTCCGAGGTGCGGAACTGGCCGACGAGCCCGGAAAGCGCCGTTGCGCTGTCGGCAAGGCGGTGCGTGACGGCGGTCGTTTCCTCGACCATGGCCGCGTTTTTCTGGGTGAACTGGTCCATTTGGTTCATCGAGGTGTTGATTTCCTGCAGC
>DBUL01000092.1:0-5832 GCA_002307905.1 Rhizobiaceae bacterium UBA1291 | reverse complement strand
GGCAAAGCCCTTGCCGGCCTCACCCGCGCGGGCCGCCTCGACACCGGCATTCAGCGCCAGAAGGTTGGTTTGGAAGGCGATTTCGTCGATGACGTTGATGATCTTCGAGATCTCGCCCGATGCGGCCTCGATCCGGCCCATGGCATCGACCGCCTCGGAGACGACATGGCTCGAGCTCTCCGTGCTCTGGCGCGTCGACTGTGTCAGGAGGGCGGCCTCGTCGGCCTTGGCTGAAGCGCTACGGACGGTCGCNNGAGGCGGCCTGCTGCTCGGTGCGTCTCGACAGGTCTTCGCTGGCGGAGCGCATTTCGCCGGAGCTCGCTTCGATGCCGTGCGTTTCGGTGCGCAACTGGGCCAGCGTGCCATTGAGCTTCTCGACGGAGTGATTGAAGTCATTGCGCAGCCGGTCGAGCCCTCCTTCGAAGCTCTGATCGAGGCGGACGGTCAGGTCTCCTTCGCTCAACCGTTGGAGGCCACCCGCCAGGGCGTCGACGGCTTGCTGGATCCCAAGCGTTTCACGGGCCTTGGCGGCCTCGCGCTCGGTGCGTTCCTGCTCGCCGAGCGCGGCGTTTTCCGCCGCCTGGCGCTCGAGGTCGATCTTCTGCAGGGCGCTGTCGCGGAAGACGTCGAGGGCGCGGGCGAGGGCGCCGATCTCGTTGCGCAAATCCTTGTGCGGCACCTTGACGTCCAGGCGGCCCGAAGCCATGGCGTCGGCGACCGCCGTCAACTGCGGCAGCGGACCCATGATGCGCCGTGCGATGAGGACCACGAGGACCGTCGCTGCGAGCAGGACGACGAGGGCGGTGATGCCGATCGCCCAGGCCATCTGGTGGGCCATGCCGTCGATCTCGGCCGCGCGCACGCCNNAGACCCGTCAGCGCCTTCTGCAGATGCTTGGCCTTCAGCGGATCCTTGACGCGGACGCGCTGCAGGATTTCCGGGGCGAAGTTGGGCAGGCCAGCGAAGCGCACCAGACCGCTCTCCGACAGGCTGTCGCCGACGCGCAGGACGCCGTGGTTCGGAATGCCGATGACGTCGCCGGCCGGCGAGAAGATCGGCTGGTAGATCGTGTAATAAGGCACGTCGAGAATGACGGCTTCGCCGCGGTAGGTCTGGCCCTTGGTGACGACCGGATAGACCGCGCCCGCCTGGCCCAGTGCCGTTCCGACGGCGCGCTTGCCGTCCGGCTTGATGATGTTCGTCGTACGGCGCCAGAAATCCTTGCTTTCGCCATCCCAGGCGAAGATCGTCGCGGTCTGGCCGGTCATCCGGCCGACGCTGTCGATCATGTCGTGCACGGCAAACTCCTTCGGGATCGCCGCGGCGACAATGCGCTCGACATTGCCGTCCTTGCCCCAGGTCACCACGGTGCCCGGCAGGTCGCGCTCGACGATGGTCGCCGCGGTCCTCAGACTGGTGTTCTGGCCGGCGATCGCCTGTTCGCCGATGCGGGCGGCAATGCTGCCGGATATCACCCAGGCGACTGCGCCGAGCGATGCCATCAGGATCAGGATCGTCATGGTGGTAACGGTGCCGACCAGACCGAAGCGGGGGAAAAACTTCATGAGTAGAATTCCTTTGGTGAGCTTGCTTCTCATTTTACCCTGCGAGTGTTAATTCGATCTTTCCCGATGTTCGCTCCTGCAGCATTTTTTTGCACTGCGGAATCGGTTGCTTTTTCGTCGGCTTTGAAAGGCCGGCCATCTCGGCTATCGTCCCGCCATATTCGGGGACAGAACACGCATGAATATCAAAGACCTCAAGGCGCAAATGCGGAATGAACGACTGGCCGCACGGGATCAGCTTCCTGCGGAAACCCGCACCGAATACAGCCTCCTCATGGCCGACCACGGCGGAGACGCCTTCGAATTTGAGCCGGGGACGATCATCTCCGGCTTCCTGCCGATCCGCTCGGAGGCCGATATCCGTCCGCTGATGACGCGGCTGAAGGCGCGCGGCGCGCGGCTCTGCCTGCCGATCGTGCAGGACAGGATGACCATCGTCTTTCGCGAGCTGGTGACGGGCGCGGAACTCGTCGATACGGGATTTGGAACCCGTGGTCCGGGTCCGGATGCCGCCGTCCTCGACCCCGAAATCCTGCTCGTGCCGCTCTCCGCCTTCGACGCCCGGGGCCATCGCATCGGCTATGGGGCGGGCCATTACGACCGGGCGATTGCCAGACTGGTGCAAAAAGGACGGGAACCGAGGCTGATCGGCATTGCATTCGATTGTCAGGAAGTGGCAGAAGTGCCCATGGAACCGCATGATGTCCGGCTGCAAGCCATCCTGACCGAAAGCGGGTTCAGGCAATTCTGAGCGCGATTGGACAGTTTGAATGCGGCTTCTTTTTCTCGGAGACATGGTTGGCAAGACGGGGCGTACCGCGGTTTGGGAGCGCCTGCCTGGCCTGATCTCTGACCTGAGTCTCGATTTCGTCATCGTCAATGGCGAGAATGCCGCCGGCGGGTTCGGAATCACCGAAGACATTTATCTCGAAACCATCAATGCCGGCGCCGACGTAGTGACCACCGGCAATCATGTCTGGGACCAGAAAGAAGCCGTCAGCTTCTGCGAGCGTCACGACCAGTTCCTGCGTCCCGCCAACTATCCCAACGGAACACCGGGCAAGGGTTCGGGACTCTTTTACGCACGCAACGGCGCGCGAATCTTGGTCGCCAACATCATGGGCCGGGTCTTCATGCACCCGGAACTCGACGATCCCTTCAAGTCTGCGGAGATGATCCTCGCCGCCTGCCCGCTGAAGGAGCAGGCCGATGCGATCGTGTTCGACTTCCATGCCGAGGCGACCAGCGAAAAGCAATGCTTCGGGCATTTCGTCGATGGGCGCGCGAGCTTCGTCGTCGGCACCCACACCCATGTGCCGACCGCCGACCACCAGATTCTCAACGGCGGCACCGCCTATATGTCGGATGCCGGCATGTGTGGTGACTATGATTCCTCGCTCGGCATGGAGAAGGAAGAGCCGCTCAACCGGTTCATTTCTAAGATGCCGAAGGGCCGGTTCGAAGCGGCCCATGGCCCGGCGACCATCTGCGGCGTTGGCGTCGAAATCTCGGATCGCACCGGCCTGGCGGAAAAGATCGCGCCGCTTCGCCTCGGACCGCGACTGACGGAAACCGTCCCTGACTTCTGGCGTTGATCACAATCTGGCGGCAGTAACGCCATTGTGAGGCCAATGACGCCGCTGCCGGCTTTACCGCAGCCAAGCTCTGCCGCATCCTTTGCCCCTCTAAACGAGGTGCGGGAGCGGCCGGATGCTGCACAGACTGTCCCTTGCCCTTTGCGTCTTTTCAGGCCTAGCGGCGCCGGCCGTCGCGGAGGATGCCCGACCTCCGGTCAGCCAGTGCCAGTTGATCGCGCAGAAGCTTCCGGCAGTCAGCTACGCCGCCTACAGGCCCGCTGAGGATGCCGCGACGCGGCAGCAGACAGCACTGGACGAAGAGGTGACGATCCGCTTTCTCGGGCACTCCACCTTCCAGATCGAGACGCCGGCCGGCATTTCGATCGCCACGGATTTCAACGGTTGGCTGAGAACGGCACGGCTGCCCGACGTCGTGACGATGAATAAGGCGCATTCCAGCCATTACACGCTGACGCCCGATCCCGGCATCGCCAATGTCCTGCGCGGCTGGAACGCCGAGGAGCCGGGCGAGAAGGCCGTGCACAGGGTGGTCGTCGGCGACGCCTATGTCAGGAATGTCGCGACCGACATCCGCAGTTGGGGCGGCGCGTTCGAACCCAACGGTAATTCGATCTTCATCTTCGAGGTGGCGGGCCTGTGCATCGGCCATCTCGGCCATCTGCACCACGAACTGACCGATGCGCATTTCGCCGAGATCGGCCGGCTGGACATCGTCATGGTGCCCATCGACGGCGGATTGACGATGGGCGCGCAGAGCATGAGCGACACCATCAAGCGCCTGCGCTCGGCGCTGATCCTGCCGATGCATCGCCGCGGGCCGCCGATCGAGACGTTCCTCGCCATGTTCGATCCGAGCTTCGACTGGAAGATTGCCGACACCGCCACGATCAGCGTCTCAGTGCGCAGCCTGCCGCGAAAGCCGCTGATCCTGGTACTGAGCGGGGTCTGACACCCGGGCCTGCCGGGGCGGCGGTTCTCACTGCCGCGTCAGGCGCAGATGTCCGTCGATCTCCAGCCCGATCTTGCCGCGCCCGAGGCGGATCAGGCGGACCGGCAGCTTCTTTTCCTCAAGCCTTCGCCGCAGGAGCAGCAGGCGGGTTTCGAGATTGTCCTTGAAGTCCGGCAGCCGCAGGGTGGTGTCCAGCCGGATCTCGCGGTTGGAAAACTCGCGGCGTCCGCTCGCGAGGCTCTGCTCCATCATGAAGACCAGCAGTCGGCCGGCGACGCCCTTGATGACGTAATCGCCGTTGACGAAGACGCTGTCGTCGAAACCGTGATGGACGACGTCGATGCGGGTCTCGCCGGCCGGCGGGTCGGAAGGGCGGTGGACTGCGCTCTCGCCCTCGAGTGACAGCCGTTCGCAGAGCGCGAGCGATGCCGCCGCCTGGCGGGCGATGATGGCAAGCGCCGCCTCGTCGTCGCGGCCGAAGGCGAGCCTTTCTGCGCTCTCGAAGAACAGCACGCCCTCGACGGCATCCTGCAGCAGCAGCGGCACGGCAATCTGGCTCATTGCCTCGGCCATGCCGGGCAGGGGAATAGAGCGGGTCCGGTTTTCGTCGGGCGTGGTCGCACGGATCGCAGAACCGAAACGGCGGATGCGGCTCATGTCGCTGACCTTGACCGTCTTGCCGCTCTCGGCGGCCGCGCCGATCAGGCCCTCGCCGAGCGGCACTTCCGCGCCGATGCCGGAGGGAGCGTAGCCGGTGCTGCCGATCGCCACGGCCTGGCCCTTGTCGGGGTAGCAATGCAGGAACAGGCCATGGTGGAAACCCAGACGCTCGCGGACCCCGTCGAGCGTCGCGTCGACGATCCCGTCCGCATCCGTCTCCGCGGCGACCCGCTCGACGATGCGGCGGGGGGGGTCGAGCCGGTTCCTCTCCGGTTTGCGTTTGATCAGCGTGCCGGCCGGGGAGGGCGTATCGACAATGTTGAGAACCCGGAAGACATCCACATGGCGCAACCGCATGACGTCGGCCATGCCGGCCTGGGCGCTGCTGGCCTCGACCTGAAGGGCCAGTCTCTCGAACAGCGCGCCGCTTTCCATCGAGTAAGCAAATCGCAGGTCGAGGCGAAACTGGGCGCCGTTGTGCCCGTCGACAACGAGAAGGGTTGCCTGCGGATTGAGCCGGATATTGGCGGCGGTCTTGGCGAAGAACTGGTTGGACAGGGCGACGTGGTCGTCGTCGACGATCGCCACATGGGACAGATAGGAGATGTTGGGAATGCCGTCGGCATCGGCCGTCGAGATGATCGACGGAATGACGCCCTCGAAACAGGCTTCCAGTTCGACGAGCGACCACGTCATTGGCGAATACCCGCACGCTTCGTGCCGGCCTGCGCACCGGGCGTCTGCACATAGACCGACGATATCCTGATGNNAGCCAGGGGGCGATGATCTCCGGCAGGAGGCCGTTTCGCATCAGTGCCGAGACGATCGCGACCATGTAGCCGGCGGATCGCTCGATCTCCCCGTCATCGGCCGGCCTGAGGGTCGCCGTCCCCTTGATCTGGTAGGTGACGTAGTCGGAAGGACGGGAGAATGTCACCGCGATGCGGCCGGTCGCCTCGATATTGGCGATCGTTTCCGGCCATTGCCAGGCTGAGAGGACGAGGTCGACGGCGTCCCGGCCTCCTGCGCGCCAGGCGCCGACGCCGCGCGCGATCCCCGG
>DBUL01000091.1:1699-14161 GCA_002307905.1 Rhizobiaceae bacterium UBA1291 | reverse complement strand
CGTGGGGGGGACGCGGGTCCGGAGCAAGAAGGCTTTTCTGAGTTTTCACCCCCCTCCCCGTCATCGGCGTACCGCCTTCGCCTGCATGTCGTTCGGCACGTCCAGCGCCGCCAAGCCCTCGACAGGCAGGCGCACGCACTCGGCTCGACTTGGAACGGGGAAGGCTGGCCAGCCTCGCGCTCTGTGCGCTTCCTGCCATTCGACGAACTCGGCACTGTCGGTGCGCACCGACCGATACCTTGAGGCGAGGTCCTGATCGAACAGCTCTACCGGCACTCGCCAGCCGCGCGCGTCCTGCGTTGCCTCGTCCATCTTCCGCACAGTCGGCCAGCAAGTGCGGGCCTGATGCGCCAGGCGCTCCCTCTCGCCAGCCTCGCCGCCCTTGGCGATCAGTGCAGCGATGAACCGTGACGGTTTCGACGGCTGTTCCTCACGCCCTCGCCGCAGCAGCGTGATCCGATGTTCGACCCATTCGGGGCTCCAAGGCTCGGCGATCTTTGCGCTAGCCGCAGCATCGGCCACACCTTCCCCTCCCAAGCCCCTGCGACGGGTCCGCTTGCGCTGTTCTGGGGGGCTGGGGGGATCAGTGTTTTGTATATATCTTTTATTAGTCCCTTCCGGGTTTTCCGTATCCGTAAAATCAGGAAGCGGGAAACGCGCCGCTTCCGGCTTTTCAGGAAGCGGGGTTTTCTCATCGACAACCAGGGCATCTTCGCCGCTTCGATGCCGCCGCTGTACTTCGTCCTGGTCGCTCACCGGCTCTTCAAAAACGTAATAGGTGACGCCCGCGAAATGCTGCCCGTCAACGTCCTCACACATGACGAGGTAGCCGGCGTGCTTCAGCTCCCGAACGACGCCATAGGCCTTGTCCCGCCCGCACGGCTTGCCGTCCCTGCCGAGGAAGCGGCGAACGTCGGTGATGCGCAGTTCCCAGTCTTCCGGACGGCTCAATAGGTAAATCATCAACGCCCTCGCCTCGACGGCGAGCGTGGGATGATTGATCAGGTCATTCCGAACAACGGTAAAACCGCCCTCCTTACGGCCCTTCCGAACGCGCCCTACCCTTTCCGACGCGTCAGCCATTCGCGCCACCGTGAAGCACCGCCGAAGCGGTCTCTATGCGTGAGACACATCGATTTGCGGAACGCTGAATTTGCTCAACAATTCCATGTGTCTCATTTCCGGTAGAAAGCCCGCAATAAAAGGAAAATGGCGGCCTCTCATCGCCCACCATTCTCCGATAAAAATAGGCTATTTCTGCCAGCACGATTGGATCGCGTCACGCGAGCTGCTGGCGCAGCCTCTGCTGCTCCGCCTCATCGAGGGAAAAGCGCCACATCAGGGCGATCGCAGCGAGTTTCGGGAGAATCGGCAGCCAGGCATAGAGCGCTCCAAGCGCCTCCAGTGAGGTAGCGCTCTGCGATGAGCCCGGCGTGGTCGAAAAGCCGGCCAGGCCCAGAAGCGGAAACACGATGCCGGCCGAAAGCGCCAGGGACAGTTTGGTGATGAAGCTCCAGGCGGCGAAATAGAGGCCGGAACGTTGTTCGCCCGAGCGCACGGTATCATTGTCGATGACATCGGCCTGAATGGCCGGCGGCAGTGCGAGATCGAAGCCGAGCAGGACGCCGGTCGCCGCGCAGATCACGGCAAAGACAGCGACATTCCCCTCCCCGAGAAATCCGGCACCCGAGAACACGAGGCAAGCGAGCGCCATGGAAATCGACCAGGCACGATGCTTGCCGAGCCGCGCCGAGGTCCAGACTGCGAGCGGAACGCCGGCGATTGCGGCGAAAAAATAGGCAAACAGAAGCGGCCCTTCCCAGCCGGGTGCAGCCAGACGCGCTGTAACGAAATAGATGAAGAGCGAAGCTGGGATGGCATTTGCGAAACTGTTGAGCAGAAAGGCTATCGCCAGCCGGAGGAATGGCCGATTGGCAACAAGATGCGCCAGTCCCTCTCTGATGGACAATTGCCGCACCGATCGATCGATCGGCTCCGGCACCCGCCAAACGGCGAGGCTGCCGGCGAGCGGCAACAGCAGCACGACGAAAACCGCAATCCAGGCGAGACCATGAAAGTCGCCGACGCGCTCCAGTCCGCCGATGAAGGGCAGCGAAATGGCCACGAGCGACCCTATGAGTGTCGCCCCCTCTCGCCAGGCCGAGATGCGGACGCGCTCATGATAGCCATCCGAGAGTTCTGCGCCCCAAGCGGTATAGGGCAGCAATGTCCAGGTGGCGCCGATCGACAGCGCGGCGCCCCAGAGCGCGAGATAGGCAATGCCGGCATCGACCGGTGGCCAGAACAGCATGAAGGCGGCCAGGGCGGTCAAAGGCAGGGAGGCCAGGAAGAATCCGCGTCGGCGACCAAAACGGCATGTCACCCGGTCGGCGAGCCAGCCAAAAAGCGGGTCGGTCACCGCGTCGAGCAGGCGAATCGCGAGAAGAACCCCTCCAATTGCGGCCAGCGGAATCGCAAAGCTCGCCGCATAGAAGCTCGGTACGATGATGTAGAGGGGAAGCGCTATCACCGCCAGCGGCATGGCCGGGAGGGCATAGAGGGCGCAAATCCCTGCGGATTGACGCGTCAGCACCGTCGGAAGGATCATGGTTGGTCTCCAGGCCGCTGTGAAATGACAGGCCCTGTCATATCTACGGCCGGGGATGCGCATCGGTTTTCCAGATGCGGGCCAATGGCACCAGAGAGTGACGGAGGTGGCTTGCGATGTGGCGTTTCAGGCGAGGCGAAGAGCGCGTAGCGCCGGAACAGAACGGATAGCGCTGATGCGTCCGAACAACCGGACAGCAAGACGTAGCGACAAGCGTAGCAGCGCCAGCGCAACGGCAATGACAAAACCGGCAAGCGCCGAAAACAGTGCATAGAGCGCGGCGCCGACCTCGAGAACCGAACGGCCGAGGAGTTTCATCACGGCATGCGACTCACCTCCGAAGCGCGTTGAGAGCCGTTGAAGCTTGCGAAGCTCCTGCGGGCTCTCGGCAAGTGACAGCGCCACAACGGAGCTGCGCATGCCGCCTTTCGTTCCGATCGCGCCCAGTACGGCAGCATCGTCCATCAAGGCGCGCGCAGCCGTGCCGTCCATCGACCGGGCCGCGGCCTTTTGCAGCCGTGCCAGCCCGAGGGCGCCTTCGTCGGTTGCCGCCGCAAGTTCGGCCTTGAGCAGCCTACGGTCGAAAAGTTTTGCCGCTGTCTTCCTCAGATAGATGGTGAGCGGGACGGAGAGCTTGCGGCTGCGGTAGGCGTTTTTCAAAACGGACAAACCGGCATCGGGAACGGCTGCCGCTCCGACGGTGCCGTAGGTGGAGAAGGTCAGGCCGAGCCCGACGGCGGACAAGCCCAGCAGGATCGGGTCATAGTCTTCGCCCGCCACATAACGAAAACCCTGGACGGAGAAATCCCGAATGTCGCCGATACCAACAAGATCGCTGGTGACAGAGCCGGCGATCTCCGCTCCACTGTCGAGCGAGCCGAAGACAAAGCCCTTTGCCGCCCGGCTACCGGAAACAAGGGCGCGCCCGAGCACGGTCCCCTCGGCCTTTTCCCGAAGCGCGGGCGACAGGTCATGGCCGAAACGAATGCCGAGATCATGAAGCGCCGTCGCATAGGCGTGATCGCCATCGGCGATCGCCTGCTCGATCTCCGCAACGAAGGTGGCGGTCGGCGCGGCATAGAGCCTGTATTCCGCAAGTGCCGCCGAATCGACAAATCCCAGCATGACCCCGGAGCGATAGACGTTTGACACGAGATTCCATCCCGCGAGGCCTAAGGCGAGCAAGGCGATGAGGCGCCAGACCTTCATGAGCTTGGATAGCAGTGTCACGCCATCATACCGGGTTCGAGAGAAAGCAGGGAAAGCGCCTTCTCCTATCCGCCCATCACGGTGTTTTTGCGGCGCTCCTGGACTGAGCCATTCGCAGACAGCCCCTCAAGGTTGCCCTTGCCCCGTCGCCTACCCCTTGCTAACTGCAACGATGCAGCATTCATCAAGGAGGAAGATCATCATGCGACAGCATCCGTTCGGACGAACGAGCTTCACCGTCAGCGACGTTGGTTTCGGCGCCTGGCAGATCGGCGGCTCCTGGGGTGAGGTTTCCGAGGCCGACGGCCGGGCAGCGCTCAATGCGGCGCTCGACGCCGGCATGACCTTCATCGACACCGCCGACGTCTACGGCGACGGCCGCTCGGAGAAAATCATCGCCGATGTGCTAAAGGCTCGACAAGGAGCGAGGCCGATGGTTGCCACCAAGGCCGGACGCAGACTCAATCCGCATGTGGCGGATGGCTACACCAAGGCCAATCTGGAGGGCTTCATCGATCGCTCCCTCAAGAATCTCGCGGTCGAGCGGCTCGACCTCGTGCAGTTGCACTGCCCGCCGGCCGAGGTCTACTACCGGCCTGAGGTGTTCGAGGGGCTTGAAGAGATCAGGCAGGCCGGCAAGATCGCCAATTACGGGGTGAGTGTGGAGAACGCCGAGCAGGCGCTGAAGGCGATCGAATATCCCGGCGTCGTCAGCGTACAGATCATATTCAACATGTTCCGCCAGCGGCCCGCCGGCCTGTTCTTTCAAGAAGCGAAACGGCGCAACGTCGCAGTCATTGCCCGTGTCCCGCTGGCAAGCGGCCTGCTGTCAGGCAAGATCACGCCGCAGACGCAGTTCGCGGCCGAAGACCACCGCAACTTCAACCGCCATGGCGAAGCCTTCGACGTTGGCGAGACCTTTGCCGGCGTTCCGTTCGAGACAGGACTGCAGGCCGTCGAAGAAGTTCGCAAGCTGGTCCCGTCCGGCACCGCGATGGCAGCCTTCGCGCTGCGTTGGATCCTGATGCACGATGCGGTAACCGTGGTCATCCCAGGGGCGCGCAACGCCGCCCAGGCGCAGGCGAACGCGTCGGCATCCGACCTGCCGGCACTTTCAAGCGATGTCATGACTGCGGCACGCGAGATCTACAACCGGCTGATCGCGCCGCACGTTCATCATCGCGGGTAATCCCGCCGCCCTGCGGCACACCGGATCGCAAACGCAGTGGAGGCCGGGGGAGATCGCTCACCCGGCCTCCGATCGTCTTGGGAGGACGATGTTGATCAGTGGGTGCCCTTGAGGTCGACCGCGAAGAACAAAGTCTCGCCCGACGAATCGTCGACGCCGTCATTGTCTGTGACGGCAAAGGCCTTGCCTCCGGCGTCGAAAGCGAAGCCCTCGAGCTTGTCGAGGACATAGCCGTTGGTCGCTGCCTTTAGATCGGGCAGGAAGTCATGGGCTTCTTCCTTCTGCACCAGCGGCAATGTTTCGCCAATCTTGGCCGGCTTCAGGTCGGCGATCGCCACACGGTAGAGCTTCTTGATCCTGGCCGCATCGCCGGTCAGGTTGTCGCGCTCGATGATGTAGACGTGGTCGCCATGGGCGGTGATCTCGGAGAGACCGACCCATCCGTTCTCGCCCTTGTCGAGCGGATAGCGCACGGCGCCCCATTCCTTCGACTTCGGGGTGTAGGATACGAGCTTGACGGTGCCCTTCTCGTCATCCTTCCATTCGCGCTGCACAGGCATCCACAGCGTCAGGTCGTCGCCTTCGCCAACCGTGGTGATGCCCTTGAAGCCGAAGCGGGTCTGGCCGGCCAGCAATTCGACGGGCAGGCCGATCTCCGCCTTGATCTCGCCCTTGGCATCGACATTGTAGATGCCGTGGCCGACGAGCTTGGCCGGATCTCCTTCGGAGGCGAGCCAAAAGCCGCCCTTGCCGTCCAGCGCGATGCCCTCGATGTCGAGCTTCTGGGCCGGCTGGCCACCACGGGTGACCGGCAAAGCCGTTGTGATGACGGCCGGCTTCTGCGTCGCGTCGATCGTGAAGATCGTCGGCTGCATGGCGTAGAAGCTGTCGTTGACGGCATAGAACGTGCCGGCCTTCTCAGCGTCGCCGACGAGGCCCGAGAGAGCGCCCCAGCCGATCGGCGCGCCGTCGACGATTTCGGAGCGGATCGTCGGATAGGCGGCTTCGCCTTCGCCGAGTTCATAGAGCATGACATGCGAGCGGGCGCCGCCGTCCTCGACCAGATCGACCTCGTTGGCGGTGACGAACAGGTTGCGGCTCGGGATGGCGACCGCACCTTCCGGCGAAACGCCCGACGGCAGAAGCTGGACGAGTTCAGGCTCGGCGCCGGTATCCTTGTAGACGGCGGCGATCGAGCCACGCTCGGAGAGAACGAAGAAGTATTTCTGTTCGCCGTAGGTCGCGGCTTCCAGGCCCTCGAGCTCGACGCCCTTGGACTTGGCGCGCTTGTCGGGGAAGTGGCCGATCCGGGCGAGCTCGAGCTCGAGCGAGGCACCAGATTCATAGAGAACCTTGCCGTTCTTGTCGAAGATGGTGAAGCTGCGCGAACCGCCTTCGTAGTCACCTTCGTTGGCGACGACGAAGCGGTCGTCGTCGAGCCACTTCAGCGCATCGGGTTCGCGAAGGACGCCTTCCTTCTTGCCCGTGAACTTCAACGCGCCGTCGGACTTGGTGTCAATGCCGTCAAGGTCGATCGCGCCAGCAGAGAAGTGCGTCCTCACCGTGCCGGTCTTGCCGTCGATGATGGCGATATGGTTGTTTTCCTGCAGCGTCACGGCGATTTCGCCGAGGCTGTTGATCGAGACGAATTCCGGCTCCGGATCGTCCGCGCCAATCTCGGCAAGGCCGGTCAGGTCAACCTGCTTGATCGAGGCGCAATCGGCAACGCCGTCTTTCAGAGAAACGATTGCCAGGGCACCGGCCGGCAACTGCGGGAGCTTCCCGTCATTCAGGTCTTCGTCGCGCTCGTTCTCGATGGCAATCGCGGCAAAGCTCATGTCAGGCGAGACGGCAACGGAATCCGGTTGGCCACTGAGATCGCAGGTAGCGTCGATCTGTCTGGAGGCAAGGTCGACAATGGCGAGCTTGCCCGACGGCTGGACGAAGCTTTGCGAAGTGTTCACGGCAACCAGCACCTTGCTGCCGGCCACGGCTACCGAGGTCGGCTCGCCCTCCATTGCCAGCACGCCGGAAGCCTTCGGAGCCTTGGCGTCGGAAATATCGATAAAGCCGATCGCGCCGAGCGGGCTGTCGGAATAGACCAGCGTCATGCCGTCTTCCGACGCGGCAATGATCTCAGCGGAGGAAACGGACTTCGGGTCCTTGTCGGCCGGAATATTGGCTGCGACAGGGAAGGATGCGATGCGATTGAAAACCTGCTCGGCGCCAGCCGGAACGGCAACAGATGCCAGCAGGGCTGCGGTCAGCGCCGCGCGGGAAAAGCCATACGTCATGGGAAACCTCCTGTTTCCGTTAGAAAAGAACAGGAGGCTTTTGCGTCACACGGATGACAGGCGGATGACAGTCCGGAGGGATTGCTCGCGAGGTCCGTGCCCATCAGGCGCAGGAGCGTTCCTTGCGTACCTCCGCCGCCATAAGAAAAAGCGATGCGCCGAGAATCAGCAGCGCCCCGAGCCAGAGATAGCCGGCTGGCGCATAGCCGAAAACCAGCCAACCGGCGAACACGTTGAGCGGCAGTTTCAGGTCATCGAACGGCTGAACATAGGCGGCGTCCGCCGCATTGTAAGCGAGCGTCAGAAGGTACTGGCCAATGACGGTCAGGAGGCCCGCAGCGAGCAGCAGAACGAGGATCAGTCCGGATGGCGCAGCAAGGCCCGAGGCAAGCGCCAGACCAGCATTGATCGGCGTTAGCAGCACCAGGAGCCAAACCGTAATCGTCTCCGGCGGCTCGAAGGCCGTGAGGTTCTTCATCAACAGCGAAGAGCCGCCCCACAGCAATGCCGACAGGATCGGCAGAAGTGCTGACGGCGAAAACGTCTCCGCCCAGGGCTGCAGGATGATCATTGCGCCGGTGAAGCCGACAACCGTCGCCGCCCAGCGAGCTATACCAACGGTCTCGCCGAGAAACAGGCGCGCCCCGATGATAATGAAGAACGGTGATGTCATGACCAGTGCTATCGCCTGCCAGATCGGTACCGAGGCGAGGCCCGCCACCCAGGTTTGCACCCCGAGGGCTGCGAGTAGCACGCGCAGCAGATGACGACCCGGATAGCGCGTGCGCATCGCCCGCAGGCCGAGCCTGAACAGCAGTGGCAGCGAGAGCACCATCGCGAAACCATATTGCCAGAATGCCGCGGAGGCCGGCGGGAAGGCCAGTGTCATCGCCAGCCACTGGGTTGCGACATTGAGCAGCGCGAAGGCGATGCCCGCCAGCACCATGTAGGAGGCTCCGGCGAAAGCGCGGGACCGGGAGAGCGTAAGGGAGCTCTGATTCATGTTTCTTTCCTTCACAAAGGACCAACACAAATCAGGACGCATGAGGGCATTCGCGAAAAGACCCGCCTGGACGAGCCCACCCGCTTGCGCCGCCGTCCGGAGAAGCGGACGGCATACGCAGGCCAAGCCGCCTGCATCCGGACAGATCCGTCCGAAAACGCGGCGCCACGACCGATTGCCTCATTCTCTTTCATCCGGACTATGACCGTCGGCTCCGGAATTCAACCGGATCTGCTGACCCTCCCGGACCAGGTCCGAAAGGCGCTCGCGGGCTTGGAGGCGAACCTCCTTACCGCCGGTGGGGACTTGCACCCCGCCCTGAGAACGAATGCCGGAAAACCGGCGTCCCGAGCGATACGGCAAGCATGCGCATCGCACAAGCACGGCGAACGAAAAAAGCCCGGCGCGGGGCCGGGCTTTCAATTTGTATGGCCCGCCCTGCACCAGGCAGGGAGGCGTTCAGCTGATTAGCTGTTGCAGGCGTCCTTCAGACCCTTGCCGGCCGTAAACTTCGGCACGTTACGGGCCGGAATATCGACTTCGGCGCCCGTCGAGGGATTGCGGCCCTTCGAGGCTTCGCGACGACCAACGGTGAACGCACCGAAGCCAGCGAGGCGAACATCGCCGCCGTTCTTCAGCTCGGCCTGGACCGTTTCGAAAACGGCGTCAACGGCGGAAGCTGCATCGGCCTTGGTGAGGCCGGCCTTCTCGGCGACCGCGGATACGAGTTCGTTCTTGTTCATGTTTCCACCCTTTCTGATTGGTATGAAACGACTCAATGGATAAGTCGGGCGGAGAATACGGATGCATCTGCCCTAGGCAACTCAAAAGCACCGCAATCGCCCGGAAAACAAGGGGTTTGCAGGAGTTTGCACAAAAAAGGCTGGCATTTCCGCCAGCCTTTTTCCGTTCAATGTGCCAATTTGGCCAGACTAAGGCAAAATCCGCCTTAGTGAGCCAAAGTCGCGCCGTTTTCGTCGACCCCTTCGACGGTGCCGATGGCCGGCGTTTCGACCGTTCCGTCCCATTCAATCGGTTCAGGTACGCGAACAAGCGCATGCCGAATGACCTCACCCATGCGCGACACAGGCACGATCTCGAGATTGTTCTTCACGTTATCCGGGATGTCCGCCAGATCCTTGGCGTTCTCTTCCGGGATCAGAACCTTCTTGATGCCACCGCGCAACGCCGCGAGCAGTTTCTCCTTCAGGCCGCCGATCGGCAGAACCCGACCACGCAGCGTGATCTCGCCGGTCATAGCCACGTCCTTGTTGACCGGAATGCCGGTCATGATCGAGACGATGGCCGTTGCCATCGCGACGCCAGCCGACGGGCCATCCTTGGGGGTTGCCCCTTCGGGAACGTGCACGTGGATGTCCGATTTGTCGAAGCGCGGCGGCTCGATGCCGAAATCGACAGCGCGCGAGCGGACATAGGATGCCGCCGCCGAGATCGATTCCTTCATCACTTCCTTGAGATTACCGGTGACCGTCATACGGCCCTTGCCCGGCATCATCACGCCTTCGATCGTCAGCAGCTCGCCGCCGACTTCGGTCCAGGCCAGACCGGTGACGATACCGACCTGATCCTCGCCTTCAGCTTCGCCGTGACGATAGCGCGGCACACCCAAGTAGTCATGGATGTTGGCCGCGGTCACGGCGACCGACTTGGTCTTGCCCTTGAGGATCTCTGTGACAGCCTTGCGGGCGAGCTTCATCAGTTCGCGTTCGAACGAGCGGACGCCAGCTTCGCGGGTGTACTGCTGGATGATCGCCTTGATCGCGTCGTCAGCAACCGAGAACTCCTCTGGACGCAAGGCATGTTCTTTGATCGACTTCGGCAGCAGGTGCCGCTTGGCGATCTGCAGCTTCTCGTCCTCAGTGTAGCCCGCGATCCGGATGATCTCCATGCGGTCCATCAACGGGCCCGGAATGTTGAGCGTGTTCGCCGTGGTGATGAACATCACGTTCGACAGGTCGTATTCGACTTCCAGGTAGTGGTCCATGAAGGTCGAGTTCTGTTCCGGATCCAGCACCTCGAGCAGGGCCGACGACGGATCGCCACGATAGTCCTGGCCCAGTTTGTCGATCTCATCGAGCAGGAACAGCGGGTTGGCCTTCTTCGCCTTCTTCATTGACTGGATGACCTTGCCGGGCATCGAGCCGATATAGGTACGGCGGTGACCGCGGATCTCGGCTTCGTCACGGACGCCACCGAGCGCCATGCGGATGTATTCGCGGCCGGTCGCCTTGGCGATCGACTTGGCGAGCGAAGTCTTGCCGACGCCCGGAGGGCCAACGAGGCAAAGAATCGGACCCTTGAGCTTGGTCGCGCGGGTGTGGACGGCGAGATACTCGACGATGCGCTCCTTGACCTTGTCGAGGCCGAAATGATCCTCGTCGAGAATCTTCTCGGCGGCGTTCAGATCAATCTTGACCTTGGACTTCTTGCCCCAGGGCAAACCGATCAGCCAGTCGAGGTAGTTGCGGACAACCGTTGCTTCCGCCGACATGGGACTCATGTGGCGCAGCTTCTTCAGTTCCGCCTCGGCCTTTTCCTTGGCTTCCTTGGAAAACTTCGTCTTGGCGATGCGCTCTTCCAATTCGGCCAGCTCGTCGCGGCCGTCTTCGCCGTCGCCAAGCTCCTTCTGGATCGCCTTCATCTGTTCGTTGAGGTAGTACTCGCGCTGGGTCTTCTCCATCTGGCGCTTGACGCGCGAGCGGATGCGCTTTTCGACCTGGAGAACCGAAATCTCGCCTTCCATGAATCCGAGCGCCTTTTCAAGACGCGTCTTCACGCTCACCGTTTCCAGCATTTCCTGCTTTTCGGTGATCTTGATGGAAAGATGCGAGGCGACCGTGTCAGCGAGCTTCGAGTAATCCTCGATCTGGCTCGCGGCGCCAACGACTTCCGGTGAAATCTTCTTGTTCAGCTTGACGTAGTTCTCGAACTCCGAAACCACGGAGCGGCTGAGGGCCTCGATCTCGACCGGATCCTCATCCGGTTCGGCGAGTACATGGGCAGTCGCCTCATAGAACTCTTCGCGGCCGGTATAGGTCTCGATCTTGGCACGCGCACGGCCCTCGATAAGGACCTTGACCGTCCCGTCCGGCAGCTTGAGAAGCTGAAGAACATTGGCAACGGTGCCGATCTCATAGATGGCTTCCGAGGCTGGGTCGTCGTCCCCGGCATTGATCTGGGTCGCCAGCATGATCTGCTTGTCGGAGCCCATGACCTCTTCCAGAGCGCGGATGGACTTCTCGCGCCCGACGAACAGAGGCACGATCATGTGTGGGAAAACCACGATGTCGCGCAGGGGCAATACGGGATAGATATTGCCTTCGTTTGCTGCAGACGTTTTCGACATTTTCATTCCTTTCCGACGTCCCGGCGTGAACCGGAACCTGGCGCCAGTCCCCGAAGGCAACTGGCACATCTCTTGCTCCTCCAACAAATGGAGTTCCGCGATAGTGAATTCAAGCCTGACCAAATACCGGCTGCCTTCGAATGTGACAGCGGCGTTACAGACGGCGACACAACGCTACAAAACACGCTTGCCCGACGAGCGCGGAACCGAGCGCGAAGCGCCCTGCTCCGGCCGGCGACCACTGATCGCGGCGAAGCACTTAACCTTGTAGCCCAAGCCTGTGCTTCGGAAAACCACGGATGGGCAAAATCGCTGACTTCTTACCGTTTATCGCCGGAAGTGAACACAAACGAAAAAAGCCCGCCAGAGTGCGGCGGGCTTTCGTGACTAAATTCGGGGCTACCCTCAGGCCGAAGCGTTGGCCTTTTCTTCGTGCCGGTCCGCGTAGATGTAGAGCGGACGCGAAGATTCGCGCACGACGTCCTCGGAGATGACCACTTCGCGCACGCCCTCGAGTTCCGGCAGTTCGAACATGGTATCGAGCAGGATCTTTTCCATGATCGAGCGCAGGCCGCGGGCACCGGTCTTGCGGGTGATCGCCTTGCGGGCAATCTCGCGGAGCGCGTCCTCGTGGAAGGTCAGTTCGATGTCTTCCATCTCGAACAGGCGCTGGTACTGCTTGACCAGAGCGTTCTTCGGCTCCGACAGGATCTGGATCAGCGCATCCTCATCGAGGTCCTCAAGCGTTGCCAGAACCGGCAGACGACCGATGAATTCCGGGATCAGGCCGAA
>DBUL01000091.1:0-1550 GCA_002307905.1 Rhizobiaceae bacterium UBA1291 | reverse complement strand
GTAGACGATGCCGCGCTGGGCGCGTTCGACGTTGTAGTCGGCTGACTGCAGCAACTTCAGGATGATATTCTCGACATCCTCGCCGACATAGCCGGCTTCAGTGAGCGTCGTCGCATCGGCCATGGTGAACGGCACGTCGATGATGCGGGCCAGCGTCTGGGCAAGATAGGTCTTGCCGCAGCCGGTCGGGCCGACGAGCATGATGTTCGACTTGGCCAGTTCCACGTCACCGCCCTTTGAGGCGTGCGACAGGCGCTTGTAATGGTTATGAACCGCGACCGAGAGGATCTTCTTGGCCTGCCTCTGGCCGATCACATATTCGTCGAGGATCTTGATGATGTCCTGCGGCGTGGGAACGCCGTCGCGAGACTTGACCATCGACGACTTGTTCTCTTCGCGGATGATGTCCATGCACAATTCGACGCATTCATCGCAGATGAACACGCTCGGCCCAGCAATCAGCTTGCGCACCTCATGCTGGCTCTTTCCGCAGAAAGAACAGTAGAGGATCTTGCCGGTGTCCGTGGAACGACCTTGGCGGTCTTCGCTCATGCTTCGCTTACCCAGTTACCCCACCCGCTGAACGGGGGTTCGATTCGAGAATAGCACAGGGCCGGGAGGACGCCAGTCCAGCCCGACCCTGCGGAAACAGGCCGGTTTCCCGGCCCGGCGGCACCATCAGGCCGGGGTGATCGACTCTTCCGGGCGACGCTCCAGGACCTGGTCGACCAGGCCATAGGCCACCGCGTCGGCCGCGCTCTTGAAGTTGTCGCGCTCGGTGTCGCGCGCGATGGTCTCCAGCGACTGCCCGGTGTGCTTGGCCAGCACCTCGTTCAGGCGCGCACGCAGGGTGAGGATCTCACGCGCGTGGATGTCGATGTCGGTGGCCTGGCCCTGGAAACCACCCAGCGGCTGGTGGATCATCACCCGCGAATTCGGCAGCGCATAACGCTTGCCGGCCGCGCCCGACGCCAGCAGCAGCGCGCCCATCGAGGCGGCCTGGCCGACGCAGATGGTGCTCACGTCCGGCTTGATGTACTGCATGGTGTCGTAGATGGCCATGCCGGCGGTGACCACGCCACCGGGCGAGTTGATGTAGATGCTGATGTCCTTTTCCGGGTTGTCCGCTTCCAGGAACAGCAGCTGCGCCACCACCACGTTGGCCATGTGATCGTCGATCGGGCCCACGAGGAAGATCAGGCGCTCCTTCAACAGGCGCGAATAGATGTCATAGGCGCGCTCGCCGCGGCTGGTCTGTTCGACCACCATCGGAACCATGTTCAGGGCTTTGGTTTGGTTGTCNNCATGAAACGCCGCCCGCTTTACTGGCGGATGGCGTCCTGGAACGACAGCGGCTGCTCGGTGTGCTGGGCGCGCTCGGCGATCCAGTCGATCACCTGCTCTTCCATCACGCGGTTCTGCAGCCCACTCATCAGCTGGGGGTCGTTGCGGTACATCTCAATGACCTGCTCCGGCTCTTCGTAGGTCGAGGCGATGAGGCGCATGGTTTCGTTCAGGCGCTTGGGGTCCAGGCGCAGGTCGTTGCGGCG
>DBUL01000220.1:5476-25870 GCA_002307905.1 Rhizobiaceae bacterium UBA1291 | reverse complement strand
CGCTGTGACGGCGTCCGCTACGGCCTGCGCGTCGACGGCAAGGACATTGCCGACATGTACGAAAAGACCCGCGCGAGCGGCTTCGGCACCGAGGTCAAGCGCCGGATTATGATCGGCACCTATGTACTCTCGGCCGGCTATTACGACGCCTATTACCTGCAGGCGCAGAAGGTCCGCACGCTGATCAAGCGCGACTTCGAACTGGCCTTCAACGACGTCGACGCCATCCTGACGCCGGCGACCCCGTCCTCGGCCTTCGCCATCGGCGACGAGGCGCTCGCTGCAGATCCGGTGGCGATGTACCTCAACGACATCTTCACGGTCACGGTCAACATGGCCGGCCTGCCGGGCCTGTCGGTTCCCGCCGGCCTCGACGCCAAGGGCCTGCCGCTCGGCCTGCAGCTGATCGGCCGCCCCTTCGAGGAAAGCACGCTGTTCAAGACCGCCCACGTCATCGAACAGGCCGCCGGCAAGTTCACGCCTTCGAAGTGGTGGTAGGAATTCATTCGCTTGCATCATGACGCGGCGCCCGAGGGCGCCGCTTCTCGTTTGTACTACCTGTTGTCCGGCTGTGACCTGACCAGCACCAGGCCGCGTTCGGTGATGCGGTAGGGGTGGCCGCCGGAGGACTTGATTGCCTTCTTCTGCTTCAGCTTGCGGAAGGCGATGATGTCGAGGCCGCTGAACACCCAGCCTTCGCGGGTGAAGAGCTGGATCTTCTCGATCTTTCGATTTTCGTCACGGGTGAGTTCGATGCGCCCGCCCTGGGCGAGCAGGTGGAGGATGCGCTGTTCGGCGCGGGAGATGTCCATGGTGTCGATCCGGATAAGCGCTCTGAGGCGAGCGCACAAAAACGATACCGGCGCCGCATAGGCGTCGGGGCTTCGCTTTTTCGGGCCCAAGCGCGCGGATCACGACGATCGCGGGCAGGGGCCTTTACCGGGTCTCCGACTGACGGAACATCCACACTCCATAGGTTGCAGTCTGAAAATGGGCGTGCCGCGCGTTCACGTCAAGCGCCGAAGGCTGAAGCATGACGTCCTGTCTCGGCAGCGTGTCGAATCGGCCACGGCGCGGTTCTGCCCGTGGCCGGCGGCCCCTCCGCGGCGGAGACTTTCGAGCCGGTGCGGTAACTCGCTGAAAATAAAGGGAAATATTCGTGGCTTCGTGAGAGGCGGTGCCGGGCTGGAAAAACCTCGACTCCGATGATCTACTGTTGCCGAAAGATGGGGTGCCGATGATCACGATACGCAATGCGCGCCGCGACGAAGCGGATCTCTTGGCCGCCATCGGTTTTCGCGCCTGGGAAAAGGCGATGATCCCGGTCGGCGAGACGAAGGCCATGGTCGAGGGTGCCCGGTCCGCCTTCCTCAATTTCACGCGCTCCGGATGGCTGACGATCTCGGTGATCGAGTTGAACGGACAGCCTGCCGGCTGGGCGGCGCGCGAGGAGCTCGACGAGAACATCACCGACTTCTGGATCGATCCGGATTTCCAGGGTCAGGGCCTGGGTGCCGCGCTGCTCGAGGAGATCGAGAAGGAGGTCCTGCACCAGGGCTTCACCAAGGCGAGTCTGCAGACACATGCCAAGAACGAAGAGGGGGTGCGTTTCTTCGAGAAACACGGCTATGCCGTGCATTGGCTGACGATCGCCTACAATCCGAAGCTCGATCGCGACGTCCAGTCGGTTGGCCTGTCGAAGCAGCTGGCCGCGCCGGTTTCCCCCGCCTACGGGCCGGAATTCTAGCTTCCGGCGATCGCTGCAGCACGGGCTCGGATGGCTGCAAGGGCCGCCTCCGGGGCGACAAGTGTCGTGACTGCGAGCAATGTGTGCACGATGAACAGGGCAGGCAGCACTACGTGGAAGGGCGGCTTGCGCGTCTTGTGGCGTAGCAGCCGCTGGCCGACAAATGCGCCGATCCCCCCGCCGAGCACGGCGAGCCACAGCAGGGTGGATTCCCGTACCCGCCAGTCGCCGTTCCGCGCCGCCGCCTTGTCATACGCGTAGGCGCAGAAGACGACGATGTTGTAGAGCGCGGCGATCGCCACCAGGATGGGCATGCTTGCAGAGGTCATGCGTACCAGCCTAGCGACTGCCGTTTAACGTTTTGTAAGCCGTCTGAGCCTTCGGCGTGAACCGCACAAGCCTTGCGCCACCGCCGCATTTGTTCTACCTCACGGGCTTGAGAAATCCACGCATGACACGAGCAGCCGATGACCCTTGTTGACACCCGCACGCCCGATCCGAAACGTTTTATCCCCGGCGCCACCGGTGATTGGGAGATCGTCATCGGCATGGAGGTCCACGCCCAGGTAACGAGCAATTCCAAGCTGTTTTCGGGCGCGTCGACGACCTTCGGCAATGCGCCGAACTCCAACGTGTCGCTGGTCGATGCCGCCATGCCCGGCATGCTGCCCGTCATCAACGAGGAATGCGTGGCCCAGGCCGTGCGTACCGGTCTCGGCCTGAAAGCCCAGATCAACAAGCGCTCGATCTTCGACCGCAAGAACTATTTCTATCCCGACCTGCCGCAGGGCTACCAGATCTCGCAGTTCAAGGATCCGATCGTCGGCGAGGGCAAGATCATCATCTCGCTCGGTCCCGACCGTCAGGGCAATTTCGAGGATATCGAGATCGGCATCGAACGCCTGCATCTGGAACAGGATGCCGGCAAGTCGATGCACGACCAGCACCCGACCATGTCCTATGTCGACCTGAACCGCTCCGGCGTGGCGCTGATGGAAATCGTCTCCAAGCCCGACATGCGGTCCTCCGACGAAGCCAAGGCCTACATGACCAAGCTGCGCTCGATCGTGCGCTACCTCGGTACCTGTGACGGCAACATGGACGAAGGCTCGATGCGCGCCGACGTCAACGTCTCGGTGCGCAAGCCGGGCGGCGAATTCGGCACGCGCTGCGAAATCAAGAACGTCAACTCGATCCGCTTCATCGGCCAGGCCATCGAATACGAAGCCCGTCGCCAGATCGCCATCCTTGAGGACGGCGGCGTAATCGACCAGGAAACCCGCCTCTTCGATCCGGGCAAGGGCGAGACCCGCTCCATGCGCTCGAAGGAAGATGCGCATGACTATCGCTACTTCCCCGATCCTGACCTCTTGCCGCTCGAATTCGACGACGCCTTCATCGAGGCGATGAAGAAGGACCTGCCGGAACTGCCCGACGACAAGAAGGCGCGTTTCGTCGCCGAACTCGGCCTCTCCGTCTACGACGCCTCCGTGCTCGTCTCGGAAAAGGCGATCGCCGACTATTTCGAAGCTGTCGCTGCCGGCCGCGACGGCAAGACGGCGGCCAACTGGGTCATCAACGACCTGCTTGGCGCCTTGAACAAAGCTGGCAAAGCCATTGAAGAGACTCCGGTTTCGCCGGCCCAGCTCGGCGGCATCATCGACCTCATCAAGGCCGAGACCATTTCCGGCAAGATCGCCAAGGACCTGTTCGAGATCGTCTTCAACGAGGGCGGCGATCCGGCCGAGATTGTCGAGAGCCGCGGCATGAAGCAGGTCACCGACACCGGCGCCATCGAAAAGGCCGTCGACGAGATCATCGCCGCCAATCCCGATCAGGTCGCCAAGGTGCTCGCCAAGCCGACGCTCGCCGGCTGGTTCGTCGGCCAGGTGATGAAGGCGACCGGCGGCAAGGCCAACCCGCAGGCCGTCCAGGCGCTGGTCAAGGCCAAGCTCGGCATTGTCGAGGAATAAGGCCTTGTTCTTCGTCCGCACCGCCGGCCCAAAGGACGCGGACGCGCTCCGCACCCTGCTGTCGGAGACCTTCCACGCCACCTATGATTCGCTCTACGGCGAGGCGAAGGTGCGCGAACTGGTCGATGCCTGGCATTCCCTTGCGGCGCTGAAGGCCCGGATTGAAAAGAAGGGCGGCGAGTTCCTCGTGGCGGACGACGGTCGCCAGCTCGGCGGCATGGCCTATGCTGCCATGTCGACGAAGATGGCCAAGACCGCCTTCCTGCATCAGCTCTATGTCCGGCCTTCATGCCAGCGCATGGGCATCGGCCGCGATCTCTTCGCCGAGCTGGAAACCTGTTTTCCCGATGCCGAGATCATGCGGCTCGAGGTCGAGCCGCGCAACACGGCGGCGGTCAAGTTCTATCAGGAACACGGCTTCGTCGAGGTCGACCGCACGACGAGCTGCGGCGGGCCGGACAGCGGCCTGCCTGCGATGATCATGGAAAAGCGGCTCGGCTGAGCGGTGCCCTGCGGGGTTTGCCGGGCCTCAGTTGTCCATCGGCACTTCTTCCGAATTGCCTTCTTCGTCGTAGATCAGAACCGGCGTGCACTCGATCAGGTAGGGGCGCTTGATGTTGTCGCAAGCGATCTTTGCCGCGGCAAGCGCCAGTTCCTTGGTGTCCCAACCACAGTAATACTCGTGCCAGTGCGGCCCTTCCGACGACTGCATCACGACGTCGACGCTGAAGCGCGCCGGGAAACAAAAGGCCTGTTCAATGCAGTCCTCGTCCGTTCCTCCGCCATCGACGCATTGCTTCCTGGCACAGTCGAAGGCGGCTGCGGCATCCTTGCCGGTGCAGACCCCGCTCGACATCTCCGGTGCCTGGACGAAGGCGATGCCCTGGCGTCCGCCCTCCTGGGCAAGCGCTCCGGTGGCCGGGAACGCGATGGCGAAAATAAGCGTGCAAAACCCTCTCACTGTCATACGGTCCTCCTGCATTCTCCCTAAACCTCCCCATGAGTAACGCGCGGAAGGGAAAATTATGCAAGCACCGACGATCACCATCAGGCCGGCCCGCGAAGAGGATGTTGCGGCGATCGTCGCAATCCTCGCATCCGACGACATCGGCGGTCACGGCGACACTACGGCTGAAGCCGGCCGTGCGGACTATCTGCATGCCTTCCGCACCCTGGAGCAGACGCCGCGCGAAACCCTCTATGTCGCCGAGCGTGACGGCGAGATCGTCGGCACGTTCCAGACGCTCCTGACCACCACCCTGACCGGACGCGGCGCAACCTCGATGATCGTCGAGGCGGTACAGACACGACCGGACATGCGCGGCCGCGGTATCGGCGGCCAGATGATCGGCTTCTGCCTCGAGGAGGCAAGGCGGCTCGGCTTGCGCCAGGTGCAATTGACCTCGAATGCCGCCCGCACCGATGCGCATCGCTTCTACGAACGGCTCGGATTCGCCAAGAGCCATTTCGGCTTCAAGTACAAACTGAAATGAGTGCCGCTGCGCGGCGAATCACTGGACAACCGGCCACCGAGGCGGCATAAGCGGAGAACGATGACAAGCCGGCGGCCGCCAAGGCCCGGAGCCAAGGACGAGACATGAAGCAGCTTCTGTTGGAACTTTTCACCTGGTGGAACGGTCAGACCATGGGCACGCGGTTCTTCACCTGGCGCAAGGGCACGAAGGTCGGCGACGACCAGTTCGGCAACATCTATTACGAGGGCGGCACCACCACCTTCGGTCTGCCGCGCCGCTGGGTTATCTACAAAGGCTATGCCGACGCCTCGACCATTCCGGCCGGCTGGCACGGCTGGATGCATTATCGCACCGACGTTCCGCCGTCCAAGGAGGACTACAAGGCCGCGGAATGGCAGAAGCCGCATCGCGCCAATGCCACCGGCACGCCGAACGCCTATCGTCCCCAGGGTTCGATTGCCGTAGCCGGCGAACGTCCCCGCGTGACGGGCGACTATGACGCCTGGACCCCCGGCAACTGACACCCGTTTTGGCCACAATTCGGTTCTAGGGCCTCTGTGCAGGGCCGCTCTGATCGCGGCGCCCGCATAATCGAAGGCTGGAGAATGGCAGACATGAAGCGTATCGGGCGTGGCTCTACCCTTGCTGTGATGGGCATGGCGGCATTGGCCGCAACTGCCGCCGCAATGGTTGGAGCGGGTCCTGCTCGCGCCGAGCGGATTTCCAATCCCGTCGCAGAATTCGCCGGCATCGACAAGATCACCGGCCGTATCACCTCCTTCGACGTCTATATCGACGAGACGGTCCAGTTCGGCGCCCTCCAGGTCACCCCGAAGGTCTGCTATTCCCGCGACGAGACCGAGGCACAGAAGATCGACGCCTTCATCGAAGTCGACGAGATCACCCTCGACCGCAAGATCCGCCGCATCTTTTCCGGCTGGATGTTCGCCGACAGCCCGGCGCTCAACGCCGTCGAACATGCGATCTACGACGTCTGGCTGACCGGCTGCAAACAATCTTCCGATGTACCAGCGCCACTGGGCGTCAAGGCTGCTCATCCTGCTCCGGTACCGGTCAGTGAGGCCCAGAAGGCCGTCGAGCCACAGCAACCTGTCGAAAGCGCGCAACCCCAATCGACCGGCGAGCCGGGTCAAGACGCCCCTTACGGGACCGCGCCTGTCACCGTGCCCCCGCTGGATGCGCCTCAAGAGATACCGGACGATGTGACCGGCGAAGGTTTGCCACCGCTCGACCTTCCTCCAGCGGGCGAAGACCTGCCGCAGGAACAGCCTGTACCGCCGGCAGCGGTGACAACGCCGGGAAGTGTGGGACTGTACTGAGTCTTGACCCGAATGGAGGATTGACGGAGGCGACGTCCACCGCCGCCACTTCCTTACCGGCATATTTACGCAATTCGGTTCATCCACCCGGCGCGATGGGACGCGGCGCTTGACTTTGCCTCTGAATGGGAACATTCAAAGAACGAACAGGAGTTGCGACCATGGCCCTTTCTGAAAAATTCATCGTCTTGCCATTCAAGAAGAACCGCGGGAACTTGGTTCCCGGCGAGATGCGCCAAGCCTCCAATGCGATGTCTGCCGAGAAGATCGCAACCGCCATGTCGACGCGCCACATTGGCGTCGCGGCCTATTCGGTGCAGGTGGATGAGGAGAGCGGCGACATGACCAGCCCGCGCCTATTGATCCAGTTCGGCGAGACGGCGGATCTCAACGCGGCCTAGCCGGTCACGACTATCCCCGCAGCCTGAGGGTGTAGCTCAGAATGGCAGCGTGTCGCTGTCCATCGCCGCGTCGAGCAGTTTGATATAGTCTTGCTTGGCCACCTCGATCGCGCCGAAGGTCTTGAGGTGCTCGGTTGTGAATTGGGTGTCGAGCAGGGTAAAGCCGCGAATCTTCAGTCTCTCCACCAGATGCACCAGGCAGATCTTCGAGGCATTGGTGCGCCGGGAAAACATGCTCTCGCCGAAGAAGGCCGAGCCGAGCGATACGCCGTAAAGCCCACCGACCAGCGCATCGCCTTCCCAGGCCTCGACCGAATGGGCGTGGCCCAGCTTGTGTAACGCCCCGTAGAGTTCCTTGATGGTGTCGTTGATCCAGGTGCTCGGCCGGTCTGCGGCTTCCTCGGCGCATTTCTCCACGACGGCGTCGAAGGCCGTGTCGAAGCGGATGTCGAAGGGTTTCTTGCGGACCGCCTTGGCGAGGCTCTTGGATATGTGGAAAGCATCGAGCGGCAGGATGCCGCGCATTTCCGGTTCCACCCAGAAGATCTCCGGGTCATCGGCCGCATCCGACATCGGGAAGAGCCCGATGGAATAGGCGCGCAGCAGGAGTTCCGGGGTTATCCTCTGGTCCCTGCTGCGGCGCCCTGCCATGTCTGTCTCACCTCAAGGCGCGGTCCTGGCCAGATAGTCTTCCAGCCAATGGATGTCGTAGTCGCCGTTCGCGATGTCCTGATTCTTGACCAGATCCTGGAACAGCGGCAGTGTCGTCTTGATGCCGTCCACGACAAATTCGTCGAGAACGCGCCGGAGCCGCATCATGCATTCGACGCGGGTGCGGCCATGCACGATCAGCTTACCGATCAGGCTGTCGTAGTAGGGCGGAATCTTGTAGCCGGCATAGGCGCCGGAATCGACGCGAACGCCAAGGCCGCCCGGCGCGTGGAAATGCGTGATCGTGCCCGGCGAGGGTACGAAGGTGCGCGGATCCTCGGCATTGATGCGGCATTCGATGGCATGGCCCGAAAACGTGATCTCGTCCTGCGTGACCGAGAGGCCGGCGCCGGAAGCGACGCGGATCTGCTCGTGCACCAAGTCGATGCCGGTGATGGCTTCGGTGATCGGATGCTCGACCTGCAGGCGGGTGTTCATTTCGATGAAATAAAACTCGCCGTTCTCGTAGAGGAATTCTACCGTGCCGGCGCCCCGGTACTTCATCTTCTTCATCGCGTCGGCGCAGATCTGGCCGATCTTCATGCGCTGCTCGACATTGAGGGCAGGGGAGTTTGCCTCTTCCCAGACCTTCTGATGGCGGCGCTGCAGCGAGCAATCCCGTTCGCCCAGATGGATCGCGTTGCCTTCGCCATCGCCGACCACCTGCACTTCGATATGGCGCGGATGGCCGAGATATTTCTCCATGTAGACCGCGTCATTGCCGAACGCGGCGAGCGCCTCGGAGCGGGCGGTCGAAACGGCCTCCTCGAGTTCGGCCTCGGTCTTCGCCACCTTCATGCCGCGGCCACCGCCACCGGCGGTCGCCTTGATGAGAACCGGGAAGCCGATCTGGCGGGCGATCTCCAGCGCATTCTCCGGCAACACTTCGCCCGCGGAGCCCGGAACGACCGGAATGCCGAGTTCTACGGCGGTCTTCTTGGCGGTGATCTTGTCGCCCATCAGGCGGATATGCTCGGCGGTCGGGCCGATGAAGGTGATACCGTGGGCATCGAGGATGTCAGCGAACTTCGCGTTTTCCGACAGGAAGCCGTAGCCTGGATGGACGGCGTCTGCCCCGGTGATTTCGCAGGCGGCGACGATCTGGTGGATGTTCAGATAGCTGTCACGCGACTGCGGCGGACCGATGCAGACGCTCTCGTCGGCAAGGCGGACGTGCATCGCGTCGGCGTCGGCCGTCGAGTGGACAGCGACGGTGGCGATGCCGAGTTCCTTGCAGGCGCGAAGCACTCGGAGTGCGATTTCGCCGCGATTGGCAATGAGGATCTTGGAAATGGTCATCGGCTTACTCGATGACGACGAGCGGTTCGCCGTACTCGACCGGGCGACCGTCTTCGACGATGATTTCGACGACCTTACCAGAGCGCGGCGCCGGAATCTGGTTCATGGTCTTCATGGCTTCGATGATCAGCAGCGTCTGGCCTTCCTTGACGATCGAGCCGACCTCGACGAAGGGGCGCGAGCCCGGGGCCGGCGCGAGGTAGACAGTGCCAACCATCGGTGCTGTCAGCGTGTTGGCGATATTGCGCGCCGGTTCGGCCGAAACGACCGGCACGGCCGCAGTTGCTGCGGCCGGTGCGGCATATTGCTGGTAGGCCATCTGCGGCATCGCCATCATCTGCGGCGCGGCGCGCGAGACGCGGATGCGGATGTCGTCCTGTTCGACTTCAATCTCGCTGAGGTCTGTGTCGTTGAGGATGTTTGCCAGATCACGGATCAGCGCCTGATCGATTCCCGATTTCTTGTCAGCCATTTGAAAGGGGTCCTGTATTCTTGTTATTGCGTGATGTTCTTCAGCGCATGAAGCGCCAGGATGTAGCTGTGAGGGCCGAAGCCGCAGATCATGCCCTTAGTGGCGGGCGCAATCACCGATTTGTGGCGGAATGCTTCCCGTGAATGGATGTTGGAAATATGCACCTCGACGACCGGAACGCCGATCGCGCGGATGGCATCGTGCAGCGCAATCGAAGTATGCGTATAGGCACCGGCATTGATCGCCACGCCCACCGACCTTTCGCCGGCCTCGTGCAGCCAGTCGACCAGCACGCCCTCGTGGTTGGTTTGGCGGAAGTCCACCGCAAAGCCGAGTTCTACGCCGACCGCCGTACATTCGGCCTCGATGTCGGCGAGCGTCTTGCCGCCGTAGATCCCCGGCTCGCGTTTGCCGAGCGCGTTGAGATTGGGGCCATTCAGGACGAAAAGGGTCTTGCTCATCTGCGGTTCCGTCGACTTTCAACCGCCTCCTATAGACCGGTGGGGCCGCAAGGGAAAGCCCTTTGCGGCCCGGGTGCCGTACGTTCCCCGGAAAATGAGGAGGAAGGTTAAGCGCGGTGTGTTGCGCCGTCAGCAGGTCGCCTGGCCGCAGCTACGGACATTGGCAAGCTTCTGCCCGATCGCCGCGGAACCGATGGCACCGAACACCGCCTCGTTGCCGACGATGTAGGAGGGCGTACCGGTGATGCCGAGGCTGGTGGCCAGTTGGTAGGCCTCCTTGACCGATGCGTCGTTCGGGTTCTCGGCCATCATCTTGCGGATCTGTTCTTCACTGACGCCGAGCGAAACCGCGACTTCGATCGCGCTTTCCTCGCCCGCGCGACCCTCGGCTCTCATCAGGGCGCGGTGGAAATCGCCGTACTTCTCCGGCGCAATCTTGCGGAAGGCATCCGACACTTTGTGGGCAGCGTCTGATTCCGGTCCCAAAATCGGGAATTCTTTCAGCACGAAACGGACATTCTTATCCTTGGCGAGGATATCGTCCATGTCCGAGAGTGCGCGCTTGCAGTAGCCGCAATTGTAGTCAAAGAACTCGACGATCGTGACGTCGCCGTCCGGATTTCCGAGCGCAAGGTCGTGCTTCGAGGAAAAGAGCGCGTCCTTGTTTTCCGCTACCGCCGCAGAAGCCTGCTGCAGGCGCGCCTGCTGCTGCTTCTTCTCAAGCGCATCCTGGACGTCGAGCATGATCTCCGGATTGGCGATCAGGTATTCCTTGATGAAGGCGCCGAACTCCTTTTTCTGCGCATCATCCAGCGCGGCGGCCGCTGTGGGCAGGGCCACCGGCAGGAGCACGAGAACGGTGGCGGCAAGCTTCCTGAAATTCAAGGCCATTTCTTTCCTCTTGAATACTGTCCGCCTCAGCGGATGTCGTGCGGTGGCCGAAGCCATCCGAAATCATTGATGTCCTAAAGCGTAAAGGCAGCGAACGGCAAGTGGAATTGGAAAAATGGCCGCAACACAACGCTCTCACCATTGTGAAGACTTGAATAATGCGGCAATTGTCGGGCGCCCTTTATCGAGCGGAGAGAGTTGTTCGTGGTTTCCCTTTCAAGACGCAGCGCAGTCGAACCCTTCCATGCCANNCGACCAGACGTCGCAATGCCGGAAAACCGGTGATCTCCATGGCGGTCGGTCAGCCGGGCCACCCCGCGCCGCAAGCCGCCCTTGCCGCGGCGCGCGAAGCGCTCGGCCATGGCCGTATCGGCTATACGGACGCGCTCGGTCTGGCGGAATTGAGGGCACGACTCGCCGACCACTATCGCCGTCGTCATGGTATTGCCGTCGATCCAGCGCGCGTGGTCGTCACCACCGGATCGTCGGCCGGCTTCAACCTTGCTTTTCTGGCCCTGTTCGATGCAGGCGACGCCGTGGCGATCGCAAGGCCCGGCTATCCTGCCTATCGCGCCATCCTGTCGGCGCTCGGCCTACGGGTCGTCGAGGTGCCGGTCAATGCCGAGACCGGTTTCACGCTCACGCCGGAAAGCCTCCAGGCCGCGCAGATGGAAGCGGGGATCCGCCTGAAGGGCGTGCTGCTGGCAAGCCCCGCCAACCCGACCGGCACGGTGACGAGCCGCGACCAGTTGAAAGCGGTCTATGACTATTGCCAGGGCGAAGGGATCACGCTGATCTCCGATGAAATCTACCACGGGCTGACCTATGCCGGCGAGGAGGCGACCGCGCTGGAAATTGGCGCAGAGGCGATCATCATCAACTCCTTCTCCAAATATTACTGCATGACAGGTTGGCGCATCGGCTGGATGGTGGTGCCCGACCACATCGTCCGGCCGCTCGAATGCCTGGCGCAGAGCCTCTACATCTCCGCGCCCGAACTCTCGCAGATCGCGGCAATTGCCGCGCTCGGTGCCGAAGAGGAACTGGAGCAATACAAGGCGAGTTGCCGGAGGAACCGCGACTTCCTGATGGCGCGTCTGCCCATGCTCGGCCTGCCGCTGCTCTCGCCGATGGATGGCGCGTTCTACGCCTATGTGGACGTCACCCGCTTTACCAATGACAGCATGGCGTTTGCCCGTCGCATGNNGATCGACGTGGCGGCGACCCCCGGAATGGATTTCGATCCGCTCGATGGCCACGGCGCGCTGCGTATTTCCTATGCCGGGACCTATGCCGAGATGGTCGAAGCGACCGACAGGATGGCTGCCTGGCTTCCCGAAATTTCAATCTGATCAGATGGTTATGCGCTCCGGCGGAATCGGATCGGGAAGCGCTTGAATCACTTTCTCAACGAGGACCGCAAACGAAGAGGGCCGCGTCAAACGCGGCCCTCTTGATTTCGGCGATGGCTGTGCGCTTCTCAGAAGAAGCCGCNNGCTTCGTCGGATCGTCGTTGCCATCCGTCGACGCCTTGACGGAGGTCACGACCGGTTCTGAAGAGGTGACGTTGGACTGGCGGTTGGCGCGAGCCGGCTTCGCCTCCTCGGCGGCATCCACCTCGACCTCTGCTTCTGCAGGTGCCACGACTTCTTCCGCCACAGGCTCCACCGCCACGGGAGCCTTGACCTTGGCTTCCGCCTTGGCAACTGGCTCGGCGGCGATCACCGGTTCCTCGACGGGAGAAACGGCAACCTTGGCCTTGCGGCTGCGGCGCGGCTTAGGCTGAGCGGCTTCCTCGGCGGATTCGATCGCTGCCATGGCTGCCGGCTCTTGAGCGACAGCCTTCTCCGCGATCTCCTCGATTAGAGCGGCTTCCGTATCGCTGTCGTCAGCTTCATCGCCTTCGGCCGATGCTTCCGTGCCGTTCTCGCTGCCTTCTTCGCCTGGACGGCTGCGGCGGCCGCCGCGCTTTCCGCGACGGCGGCGCTTGCGCTTCAGGCCATCTTCGCCGACGGTGTCGCCGTCCTCGCGGGCTTCGCCAGCGGTTTCGACGGTGCCGTCTTCATCGCCGTCATCACTCTCGTCTTCGTCGCCCTCGGCTTCAGCGTCAGCACCAGCCTGAACCCCGTTGTCCTGGCCATTCTTGTTCCGGCGGCGACGGCGACGCTTGCGCTTGCGGCTCTGTTCGTCGCCATTGCCGGATGCGGCAGGTTGGGCGGCCGGTGCGGCTGCAATGATTTCCTCGTCTTCTTCTTCCTCTTCAATCNNCGTCCTCCTCGATTGCCGGGAGCAATTGCATCAGGCTCTCGATCTTCACCGGTTCGGCGACGGGCTCGCCGCGATCGATGCCGAAGTGCTGAGCGCCGACCGAATCGTCGCTGTCGATGACGATGGAGACACCAAAGCGATTCTCATAGTCGACGATCGTTCCGCGCTTTTGGTTGAGGATGTAGAGCGCCGTCTCCGGTGTCGTACGAACCGTGATGTCGTGGGTCGTGTTTTTCAGCAGGTATTCTTCGATGCCGCGCAGGACGTGCAGGGCAACCGAGGACTGCGAGCGGATGAGGCCTGTGCCACCGCAATGCGGGCAGAGCTGCGTCGTCGATTCGAGAACCGAAGCGCGGATGCGCTGGCGCGACATTTCTAGAAGGCCGAAATGCGAGATCCGACCGACCTGGATACGTGCGCGGTCGTTCTTGAGGCAGTCCTTCAGCTTCTTCTCGACAGCGCGGTTGTTGCGCTTTTCTTCCATGTCGATGAAGTCAATGACGATCAGGCCGGCAAGGTCGCGCAGGCGAAGCTGTCGGGCGACCTCTTCGGCGGCCTCCAGATTGGTCTGGAGGGCCGTATCCTCGATCGAATATTCTCGGGTCGAGCGGCCGGAGTTGACGTCGATCGCCACCAACGCTTCGGTCTGGTTGATGATGATGTAGCCGCCGGACTTCAGCGTCACTTGCGGCTGCAGCATCTTGTCGAGCTGTCCTTCGATGCCGGAGCGCGAGAAGATCGGGTGCAGGTCGCGATAGGGCTGAACCACCTTGGCGTGGCTTGGCATCAGCATCTTCATGAAGTCTTTCGCTTCGCGATAGCCTTCCTCGCCGGCGACGACGATCTCGGAGATGTCCTTGTTGTAAAGGTCACGGATCGAGCGCTTGATCAGCGAGCCTTCCTCATAGACGAGGCAAGGGGCGGTCGAATTGAGCGTCAGCGTGCGGACATTTTCCCACAGGCGCATCAGGTATTCGAAGTCGCGCTTGATCTCGACCTTGGTGCGGTTCGCACCGGCCGTGCGCAGGATCACGCCCATGCCGAGCGGCACTTCGAGCCCGCGGGCAATCTCCTTCAGACGCTTGCGGTCGGCCGGCTGCGTGATCTTGCGAGAAATGCCTCCGCCCCGCGCCGTGTTCGGCATCAGAACCGAATAACGGCCGGCGAGCGACAGATAGGTGGTCAGAGCCGCGCCCTTGTTGCCGCGTTCTTCCTTGGCCACCTGGACCAGAAGAATCTGACGCCGCTTGATGACTTCCTGGATACGATACTGCTTGCGCGGCTTGCGCACGATCCGGTCCGGAACCTCTTCCATGGCGTCTTCTGCGCCGACGGATTCGATTTCTTCCTTCTCTTCGATGTGGTCATCGTCATCATCATCGAAATCGTCGTCGCGACCGCGGCGTCCGCCGGCATCCTCGGAAATTTCGTCCTCGGTCTCGAACAGGGCCGCCATGTCGCCCTTGCCGTCGTCTTCGATGCTATCGATGGCGTCGGTAATCTGTTCTTCAGGCTCGGCGGTCTTCTTGGCGCGCGGCTTGCGGGTGCGCTTCGGCTTGGCCTTGGGGGCTTCCCCTGCTGGGGCAGCCTCTTCGGCTGCAGCTTCCATCGGCCCTTCGGTCGAAGTCTCCACGTTCGCGTCTACTTCTTCAACCGCCGCGATGCCGACGGCGACGTCGGGCTGTTCCTGCTTGGCCAGATCGACGACCGCAGGCTCATCGCCATCCGACTCGTCTTCGCGGCGATGCTCTTCGGCCTCGGCACTGAGGAGCGCCTGCCGGTCGGCATAGGGGATCTANNGGGCCAGGAAGCCATGGCGATTGCCGCCGTAGTCGACGAAGGCCGCCTGCAACGAGGGTTCGACACGTGTCACCTTCGCCAGATATATGTTGCCCCGTATCTGTTTCTTGTGCTGTGACTCGAAATCGAACTCTTCGATACGGTTACCGCGTACGACGACAACGCGCGTCTCTTCTTCGTGAGACGCGTCGATCAACATTTTGTCTGCCATTTAAGCTGTGCTCCTCGGCGCCGCCAGGAAGGAGTTCACTCGCTCGCTGTACTGTGGTGCGGGTGATGCCTTGGGGGCTTGGCGCCGGATATAGATGTTTCCGCCCGATGGGGTGCACTAGCAGCAATTGAACGGCTGCCGGGGTGCTTGAAAAGCCCGATCCGCCTGAATTGTTCAAGATCAACTGCAATGACATCAAAGACCGAACGAAAACGACAATGACTTAGGTCCCTCGGGACCCGATGAGTGCTCTTTTGAGCATGCGGTGGAAACCACCAGTTGCGTTTGCCGGCCGAGCCGGCGTGTTAAACCAGTTTCAGGAAAAAAAGCGGAGACGGCGGATGAATACCCGACAAGCGAGGCGCCAAGTCCTTGAAGAGGTTGGCAGCCGTGGCGGTCATTCTATCCCGTGGGCACTTTTAACCCTCATTTGCCTTGTATGTTTTCTCCGTGACAATAGCAAGTGGCAACGAAATTATGCCATATTATCGATTGATTAGCGGGGTTTGCGTTGGAATGCCGATTCTCGGGGAAACGGCTCGGCTGTACCGATCTGGCACGGGTCAGTCGCCGAAAAACCGTCCATTTCCAAGCGATTGGGTCTGATTTTCATACGTGATCGATGCGATGGCGGCGTCAAATGGGCAATCGTCGGCGATCCGACACGGGGAGACAATGTGGTTAGGAGCCGCTTTTGTTCAGACTGTCTGCATTGGCTGGGGCGCATGTTTTCGCGAATCGCTCTCCTTTTGCTATTGACCGTTGCTGGCGTAGGGACAGCGGGCGATGCTGCTTCGGCTGCGCAAGATGAGCCCGCGGATTCGTTGGCAGCCTACGCTGCGCGGATCGTTGGCGACCGCGCCCGCACCCGGATCGTGCTGGAGTTCGACCGCAGGCCGGAAATCGCCGTACGCTACATTGGCAAGCCCGACCGTATCGTCGTCGACTTGCCTTCGACGGTATTCACCTTTCCGNNTGGACGCGGGTTCCGCGCGCCTGGTCCTGACGGCAGACCGGCCGGCCCGGCTGGTCGCGAGCGAGGTCATGGCGAACGAGAACGGTGAAGGCTATCGCCTTGTGCTCGATGCGGAGATGGTATCGCAGCAGGATTTCGAGAAGCTGGTGAACGAGCAGAGCTGGATGACGGCGAGCGTCGATGATGCCTCCGCCTCGTTGCGCGGCGGTCGGGTCGCGGCGGTCGAGCGGGCCACGACGGGGGCATTTGTCATCGCCATCGACGCCGGGCACGGCGGCATCGACGCGGGCGCGACCGGCGCAGCGACAAAGACACAGGAAAAGGAGATCACGCTGGCCTTCGCCAAGGCCCTGGCTGAACGGCTGAAGGGTGAGCCCGGTATCGAGGCTTTTCTGGTGAGGGAGGGGGACGAGTTTCTTTCGCTGGCCGAGCGCGTAACCATCGCGCGCCAGCGCGGGGCGAACCTCCTGATCTCTTTCCACGCCGACACGCTTCGCCAGAACAACATCCGCGGTGCCACGGTCTACACCATTTCCGACAAGGCATCCGACCGCATGGCNNAGTGGGTGGGGTCAGCTATTCCAGCGAGCCGGCGGAGGTCTCTGACATCCTTCTCGATCTCACGCGGCGCGAGACGCAGGCCTTCTCGATTTCGATGGCCGATTCGGTGGTCAAATCCTTCGAAGGGCAGGTGGCGCTGATCAACAATCCGCATCGTTATGCCGGATTCCGGGTGCTGCAGGCCCATGACGTGCCCTCCATCCTACTGGAACTGGGCTTCCTGTCCAACAAGGAGGATGAGAAGCAGCTGCTCGATCCGGCCTGGCGCGTGAAGATTGCCGAACTGCTGGCCGCGGCGATCAAGCGCTACCGCCTTCCGGTCGTTGCCAACGGTGGCTGAGGCGAAAGCCATCACATGGCGTCGGCGGTGCATAAGCGAGACATGGCCCTATTTTCCTCACAATCGGGCCGTTACTCCGAACTGGGTCACTTGCGTCTTGCCATGGAGTGCATGACGTGCAAAACGCCACGCTATGTGCGATGTTCGCCCATAGCGCGCTGAACCGAAAGCATTGCCGGTAGCTCGAATATGATCAGACTGATTGGTTATCTCTTCGGACTCGCGTCCGTCCTCGCCCTCGGTGTCGCGGGTGTTGTCGCCGTTTACCTGAACGGGGTCTCGAAGGACTTGCCGGACTACGAGGTCTTGTCGAGCTACGCACCACCGGTTACGACGCGCATTCACGCGGGCAACGGCGCGCTGATGGCGGAATACGCCCGCGNNCGCGAGCGCCGTCTCTTCCTGCCGATCCAGGCGATCCCGGACCGGGTCAAGGCGGCGTTCCTTTCGGCGGAAGACAAGAACTTCTACAACCATCCGGGTGTCGATGTTTACGGCCTTGCCCGCGCGGTCGTGACCAATATTCAGAATATGGGTTCCGGTCGACGCCCCGTTGGCGCCTCGACCATCACCCAGCAGGTGGCGAAGAACTTTCTACTCTCCTCCGACCAGACGATCGACCGCAAGGTCAAGGAGGCGATTCTATCCTTCCGTATCGAGCAGACCTATTCGAAAGACAAGATCCTTGAGCTTTATCTCAACGAGATCTTTTTCGGCATGAATGCCTATGGCATAGCCGGCGCGGCGCTCACCTATTTCGACAAGGCAGTGNNCATCGCCGAAACCGCCTACCTCGCCGCCTTGCCGAAGGGGCCGTCTAACTACCATCCGTTCCGTCACACCGAGGCGGCGATCGAGCGTCGCAACTGGGTCGTCGACCGCATGGTGGAGAACGGCTTCGTCACTAAGGCTGACGGCGATGAGGCCAAGAAGCAGCCGCTCGGCGTGAATGTCCGCCGCACGGGTTCGTCTCTCTTTGCCTCGGACTATTTCGCCGAGGAGGTTCGCCGCCAGATCATCGAGAAGTACGGAGACAAGTCGCTGTATGAAGGCGGCCTGTCCGTGCGGACGTCCCTCGATCCGCAGATGCAGATTGCCGCCCGAAAGGCCTTGCAGGACGGTCTGCTCAACTACGATCTGCGCCGCGGTTTCCGCGGTCCCCTGGCGAAGATATCCGCTTCGGGTGACTGGGGCGCCGAACTTGCGAAGGTCAATGCCCTGAGCGACGTACCGGAATGGAAGCTTGCCGTCGCGCTCGCCGTCTCGGCTTCGCGCGTCGACATCGGCCTGCAGCCCGCCAAGGAAGCGGGCGGAAAGGTCGCGGCAGATCGCGTGACAGGTCGCATCATGGCCGAGGACATGGGGTGGGCCTATCGCTCTGCGACCGGTGATCGCAAAACTGCGAAATCGCCGGAAGGGGTGCTGGAACCGGGTGACGTCGTGTTCGTCGAGGCACTCGCGGATTCGCCGGAACGCTACAGGTTGCGCCAGCCACCAAAGGTGCAGGGTGGTCTGGTCGCCATGGACCCGCATACCGGCCGCGTGCTCGCGATGGTCGGCGGCTTTTCCTATGCTCAGTCGGAATTCAACCGCGCCACGCAGGCCATGCGTCAGCCCGGCTCGTCGTTTAAGCCGTTCGTCTATGCCGCAGCGCTCGACAACGGCTACACGCCCGCGTCGGTCATCATGGACGCTCCTATCGAATTCGTCTCGGGCGGTCAGCTTTGGCGCCCGCAGAACTACGGCGGCGGTTCGGCCGGCCCCTCGACCCTGCGTCTCGGCATCGAGAAATCGCGCAACCTGATGACGGTCCGCCTGGCCAACGACATGGGGATGAATCTCGTTGCCGAATATGCCGAACGTTTTGGGGTATACGACAAGATGATGCCGCTGCTGTCCATGTCTCTCGGTTCGGGAGAGACCACAGTGCTGCGCATGGTCTCCGCCTATGCCGTGCTGGCCAATGGCGGCAAGCAGATCAAGCCGACCCTGATCGACCGCATCCAGGACCGCTACGGTAAGACCATTTTCCGCCATGAGGAACGTGTCTGCGAAGGCTGCAACGCCAATGGTTGGGAAGGCCAGGAGGAGCCGGAGGTCGTCGACAATCGCGAGCAGGTGCTCGACCCGATGACGGCCTACCAGATTACCTCGATGATGGAAGGCGCTGTTTCGCGCGGGACCGCCGCCGGCAAGATCAAGCTCGATCGGCCTGTAGCCGGCAAGACCGGCACTACGAACGACGAAAAGGATGCCTGGTTCGTCGGCTATACGCCCGACCTCGTCGCCGGTCTCTACATTGGTTTCGACAGTCCCGCACCGCTCGGTCGCGGATCCACGGGGGGATCGTTGTCGGCTCCGGTTTTCAACGAGTTCATGCAGGTCGCGGTAGCCGGCACTGCCCCGGGCAAGTTCCGCCTGCCGGAGGGCATGAGCCTCATACCGGTCAACCGCAAGAACGGCATGTATGCGACCGCAGGTGATCCCGACACGATCATCGAGGCTTTCAAGCCTGGCACGGGCCCGGCCGATACCTTCTCGGTTATCGGCATGGAAGAATATGTCGCACCCGAGGAGATCCTGCGGGAATCGCCGCAGGCCAATCAGGCGGTGACCTCAGGCGCCGGCGGCCTGTTCTGACATCAAGCGAAGTTCAATGCGAGCGGCCGCCCTTTACATCGGGGGCGGCCGCAACTAATTGACGAACCAGTTTAGACCGAGGTTAAGATCATCCACTATGCGCAATGAAATCGAGAATGTAGTCGACGAAATCAAGCAGGCCATAAGCCTGCTGAGGAGGCATCTTTGACTGGGACCAGGCGGTAAGGCGACTGGACTGGTTGAACAACAAGGCAGAGGATCCGAACCTCTGGAACGATGCAGCCGAGGCCCAAAAGCTGATGCGCGAGCGCCAGCAACTCGATGACAGTATCAATGGCGTCAAGCGGCTCGAACAGGAGCTGAACGACAACATCGAGCTGATCGAGATGGGCGAGGAAGAAGGCGACGAATCGGTCGTCAAGGACGCCGAGAATGCGCTCAGGGCGCTGAAGGCNNGAGGCCGACGGCAATGACACCTATGTCGAAGTCCATTCCGGTGCCGGTGGCACCGAGAGCCAGGACTGGGCCAACATGCTCTTGCGCATGTATATCCGCTGGGCCGAGAAGCAGGGCTTCAAGGTCGAGGTTCTGGAAGTCCATGACGGTGAAGAAGCCGGCATCAAGTCCGCGACGATTCACATTAAGGGCCACAACGCCTACGGCTGGATGAAGACCGAATCGGGCGTGCATCGTCTGGTGCGCATATCGCCCTATGATTCGAACGCGCGTCGCCACACTTCATTTTCGTCGGTCTGGGTCTATCCGGTCGTCGATGATTCGATCCAGATTGACATCAACGAAAGCGATTGCCGCATCGATACGTATCGTTCATCGGGTGCAGGCGGCCAGCACGTCAACACGACCGAC
>DBUL01000220.1:0-5408 GCA_002307905.1 Rhizobiaceae bacterium UBA1291 | reverse complement strand
GCACCAGATCCGTTCCTACGTTTTGCAGCCCTATCAGTTGGTCAAGGATCTCAGGACCGGTGTCGAGAGCACCGATCCGGATACCGTGCTGAACGGTGACCTGAACGAATTCATGGAGGCTGCGCTCGCCCACCGCATCAGCGGCAAGGCCGACGCAGTTTCTGACATCGACTGATCGCTTTTGACAGTCAGGGTTTGATGCTGCGGCGGGCAATTGCCCGCCGTTTCGCAACCTGGTGTTCAGTTCGTGGCGCGCTCGACGCGAATCTCGCCGAGTTCGTCGATCAGCACCGTCCAGGCGTCCGGTTCGACCTGTGCCGGATCTGTCTTGAGATAGACGGTGGCTAAAAAGCCTGGCTGGCGGCTGACGCCGGTTGAATCCTCGGGCCGAATATCGGTGACATAGGGCCGGATCGCGGTGAACTCCTCGAGCTCGACGCTTTCCAGCACCTGCGGTCCGGCTTCGCTCGACAGGATCTGCTGCAGATAGACCCTGGTTGTGCGATCCGGCTGGCGGATCGCGATCAGCTTGTAATAGCCCCGGCGGGGAGCAGGGGTGATAGCCTCAGCTGATGGGGCCGGCTGGCTGGCATCGGCGGGCGGCTGCGATTGCGGTGTAGGCGGCACCGCCGTTTCGTTCTCGCCCTCCCATGAACCGCCGCTGATTACGAAGGTCGCCGTCACCGGCAGTTGGTCTATGTCCTCGGCAAGCGCGGAACTGCCCACCAGCATCAGGCCGAGAAGGCCGGCGCGGAACAACAGGGTAGGGGCCATCCGATCGTCTCCCTTAGTCAGAAAACTGTTCAGCGAGGATGCGATCCGACCAGGAGCGATCCGGATCGGAAAGAATGCGGGCGGTCGTGTCCTCTGACTGGGCGATGTGGACCCGGATCACGGACTTCACCTCGGTATGATCGGCGACCGCGTTGACCGGACGTTTCTCCGGTTCGAGCACGATGATCTCGACGCTGACCCTGTTCGGCAGCAGCGCTCCACGCCACCGGCGAGGACGAAACGCACTGACCGGCGTCAGGGCCAGAAGTGGCGCTTCGAGCGGCAGGATCGGACCGTGCGCCGAGAGGTTGTAGGCAGTCGAGCCGACCGGCGTGGCGACCATTAGGCCGTCGCAGATCAGTTCGTCGAGCCTGACCTTGCCGTCGATCAGCACACGCAGTTTGGCGGCCTGGTAAGATTGCCTGAGCAGCGACACTTCGTTGATCGCGAGCGCCACCGAATTCGAACCGTCGGCATTGGTGGTGGTCATCTTCAACGGGTGGAATTCGTTCTCAACCGCCGCGGCGATGCGTTCGCGCAGGCTCTCTGTCGAATAGTCGTTCATCAGAAAGCCGACCGAGCCGCGGTTCATGCCATAGACGAGCTTCCCCGAATTCATCGTGTCGTGCAATGTCTGCAACATGAAGCCGTCACCGCCGAGCGCGACGATGACGTCCGCCTCTGCCGGATCCACGTTTCCATAGCGCGCTGAAAGTTCGTCGCGCGAGGCCTGGGCCTCTTCTGAAATGGAGGCGATGAAGGAAAGCGACTGGAACGAACGCGTCATGGACAGCCCTTTGTGATCAGGCACTGTGGTACATGATGTAGGCTAGGAGCGACAAGGCGTTTCGCGGCGAAACAGTTCGCTTGCCTGCATTGCGTGGTGACGGGTTGCGAGGTTCGGGTTGTTTTCCCCTTTACAGCAGTCCAGAATCTGCTATCCGACGCTTCGGAAATGCCCTTGTAGCTCAGTTGGTAGAGCACCTGATTTGTAATCAGGGGGTCGCGGGTTCGAATCCTGCCGGGGGCACCATTTCCCACCCTTTGAAAATTCTGGATTTTTTCGCTCTGCGGCTTGCTTCCGCACTGGTGCTTCAAGGCCATGAGCACTTTACTGAAGCGTGATCTCGCCTGTTTGGCAATCAGGTCCTCGCCGATGGCCGGTCGTTCACATTACCCGATTGAGTGCTCGCTTGACGACTGCCGTTCAGGCATAGCCGATGATTGCGCGCTGGACCTTGCGCTGGGTGCCATAGTCGCGGGCATACGCACTGCGGCCATTATCCTGCCGGGAAGCGGCGCGTACATCGACCGCCGGAACAGAGAGAACGCCGTCGGCGAAGGTGCCTGTATCCGGTGTTTCCGCGGCGTTGGCACGGATGGTATTCAGCAGTTCCAGCATGTTCTTCCTCCCAATAAACGCATCAACGGCTCGGTGGCGGCTTCGGTTCCCATCCTACCTCCATCAGGTTGACCGTTCGTTAACCATGATGGGACGGGGCTCAAGAACCGGGCTTTTGCCAGTGAGATTTGCGCGCGGACGGAGCTATTCGGCTTCCCTGTCCGCTCGCACCGCCTCCTGCAATTCGCCGATGAGGTTGGGAAGGGCGCTGTGGATGCGGTTCCAGCTCGGCATGAAGGGCGTGGAGTTGGGATTGTCGAGGAAGATATTGCCGGCCTCGACCAGGTTGGCGGCAAACAGTTCGACGGCCTGTTCCTCCCTGTGCCGGTCGGTCGAGAGCCCGTTCATCCGCGCGTCGTTGTGATAGATCTCCACGAGGTCGAGCGCTGTGCGGTAGTAGGTCGCCTTCAGCGTCCGAAGGCTCTCCTGGCTGAAGACCACCCCATCGGTCGCAAGCTTGCGTAGCAGCGCTTTGGTTATGTCGATCGACATGCGCGACAGGCCACGGGCGCTGTCGTCGGGCGAGAGCGGCTGGTGTTTGTGGTCATAGGCATCTGCAATGTCCACCTGGCAGATGGCATTGTTCGAATAGTTGCGCCAGAGCTCTGACAACACGCCGATCTCGAGCCCCCAGTCCGACGGGATGCGAATATCCGGCAGCAGGTGGGTGCGCATGGCGAACTCGCCGGCGAGCGGATAGCGNNGAACGCTTTCAGATAATCGATGTAAGGGTGATGGCCGATCACCCGCTCGAGGCTCAAGAGCAGCGGCGTGACCAGCAGCCGGGTCACACGTCCGTTGAGCGAGCGCTCTGCGATCCGTGGATAGTACCCCTTGGAAAAGACGTAAGGGAAGCCGGGATTTGCGACCGGATAGATCAGTCGCGCCAGCATCTCGCGCGAATAGGTGGTGATGTCGCAATCGTGCAGTGCCACCACGCCGGAATTGCGCGCGCCGAGCACATATCCCATGCAGTACCAGACATTGCGGCCCTTGCCCGGCTGGTCGGGGGCGAGTTTTGCCTCGTCAAGCTGCTGATCGATCGCGCTCAGCCTCGGCCCGTCATGCCAAAGGACGGAATGCTTCTGCGGCAGGCGGGAGAAATACGACTTGGCATGCTCGAACTGCGCCCGGTCGGCCTGGTCGAGGCCGATGACGATTTCGGAAATGTAGGGAACTTCCGTGAGCTCGCTGACAATGTGTTCGAGGGCTGGGGCCTCAAGCTCCGAATAGAGTGACGGCAGGATCAGGGTGATCGGTCGGTTGGTGGCGAATTGCTCGATTTCCCGTTCCATGCGCTCAAGCGAGCGTTCGCGCAGATTGTGCAGGGTGGCCACTACGCCGTTCTGGTGAAAATCCGCCATGTCGATCCTTCCTCAAAAGGCACGGCTGCGGCCATGCGACTAAAACCCCGTTTCAACGAGTTGAAGAATGCTTTCGTTCCAGCCTTCCGGGCCGGCATTTCGCGACCGCGAAATAAACCCCTGGCGTTCCCGGTTTGTCACCGGAAGCGGGGCGTGCGCCGGGTTGGCGATGATCACACCACGGTCGGCCGCCTCCAGCATGGCGAGATCATTCGGCGCGTCGCCGAGTGCGATCGTGGTGACCGGTTCTCCGGTCTCCGATGCGTAGGCCGCGGCGATTTCCACCATGCGCTCGGCCTTGGAAGTCTTCGGCATGACGGTAAGGAAGCGCCCGCCCTGGACTGCCTGGTAGTCGAGGGTGTCGAGACGGGCGTAGAATTCCGCTCTCTGCTCCGCGCTGCCGGAAAAGATGCCAGGTTCGGAAAAGCGCCGTTGCTTGGCGAGCGCCGCGGCTGTCGGCGCAAGACCGGTGCGCGCAGTCACCTGTTCCACGCTCCAGTCGCCGAAGCCTTCGAACAGGCCGGCCAGATGTTCGGGTAGCGACTGAAGAATGCGGCGTAAGGACTCGTATTGATTCGCCTCTTCATCTCGGTGCCCGGCAAGATTGGCGATGCCGGCGCCGTTTTCGACGATCATCGGATGGTCGATGCCGATTGCTTCGGCGATCGGGCGCATCTCCGCCTCCGTCTTGCTGCTGGCAAGCACGAGCGGGATCCGTCTCGCCCTCAGCGCGGCAAGGGCCGGCAGGGCTGCGGCGAAGGAATAGGTCTCGTGGTCGAGCAGTGTGCCGTCGAGATCGGAGAAGACGACGATCATGCCGTCTTTTTTGCGAGATGCTGGCGCGTCGCGTAGAGCGCGATCGCCGCGGCGTTGGAGACGTTGAGCGATTTGATCGCACCGGGCATGTCGAGGCGAGCAAGCACATTGACCGTCTCGCGCGTCTTCTGCCTCAGGCCCTTGCCCTCGGCCCCCAGCACCAGCGCGACCTTGTCGCCGGACAGCATGCCTTCGAGCGGGGCCGGCCCGTCCGAATCGAGGCCGACCGAAAAGAAGCCGAGCTTGTGTAACTCACCGAGCGCGTCCGATAAGTTGGTGATCTGGATATAGGGGATCATTTCCAGCGCGCCCGAGGCGGATTTGGCCAGTACACCGGATTCGGTCGGGCTGTGGCGCATGGTGGTGATGACCGCGCCGGCACCAAAGGCGACAGCGGTGCGCATGATCGCGCCGACATTGTGCGGATCTGTCACCTGATCGAGCACCAGCAGGAGAGGGCTGTCTTTGAGCGCTTCCAGCCGACGCAGGGGAAGCGGGCGCGTCTCCAGCATCACGCCCTGGTGGATCGCGTCCGGGCCGAGCTGCTTGTCGAGATCCTGCGGCGAGACGATTTCAACAGGAAAGCCGAGTTCGGAAACGGGCCCGATCTCAAGTCTTACGAGCGCATTCTGCGTGACGGAGAGCCTGATCAGCTTGCGCTCGGGATTGTCGATCGCTGCACGCACGGTGTGCAGGCCATAGAGGCGGACCTGATCTGGCGCGATCTGCGGGGGCGTCCAGTCGGTCTCTTTGCGACGATCCTTTCGGGTGTCGGGCGTCGGGATTTCGCCACGTTCGCGCTTTGCATCGCGCACCTGGCGGCGCAGCGTTGCATAGTGGGTATCACGGGCGGTTTTGTCGATCTTCGTATCTTTTGCCATGTCGTCTTATAGCTGCCCCGGATCGTCGGGGATAGACCCGCTTGGCCCCTGCTCTATTTTCCGCAGGCTGAAATTTTTCCAGTTTTTTCGACATTCATCGTGTTGACATGAGCGGGAAGGGCCGTCATATACCCGCCGCAGATCGCGGGGCAAATGCCACTGCAATCTCGA
>DBUL01000122.1 GCA_002307905.1 Rhizobiaceae bacterium UBA1291 | reverse complement strand
GGCCGGCGCAGTTGCGGTCTCGGTCGGGCCGGCCGGACGTGCCGTTGGAACCGGCCCTGTGGCCGCAGCCTCGGCCGGTGCGCCAAGGTTGGTCGGCTCAGATGCCGTCGATGGCGCGGCCAGGGCAGGCATGGTGGTTTCGCGTGCCTCCGCAGGCGCGTTCACCGCCGGCGTTTCAAGCGTCNNCGCTGGCTCGGGTGCCTCCTGGGCCACCAGCGTGCCGTCGGGACGGACGATCATGGTCCGCACCTTGCGAGGTGTAATCGTCGCAGGTTCAGCCCCGTCCACCGGTGACTGCTGTCCTGATCCGACCTCGTCCGGCAGGAGCCTCGGATCTTCAGTCTCGCCGACCGGCGTCCCGAGCGCCTGTGATTCTGCCTCGCCTTCGAGCGGCAGAGTTTCCGGGATCAGTGTTCTCTGTACCACATCGACCGGTTCCTCGCTCGCCGAAATCAGGCTTTCCTGCTTAGGGTCCTCTACCGCGGCGCCGGCAACGCGGTCATAGACCGCCTTGTCCTGGTTCGGCACGGATTTGCCACCGGGATTCTCCGGAACGATCTTCACCGGATCCTTGTCGGCAGCGATCACTGGCGGTTCACCGGAGGAACTCAACGAGCTTGTGCCACCGCTCAGCCAGGCATAGAGGGCGCCACCACCCAGCAGAACGACGACTGCGGCCGTGCCCGCCATTAGCGGACTGCGCGAACCCAATCGCGACAGGCCCCTGGGCTCCATCGGTATGTCGATCCGACCGGCATTAGCCGCCGCATAGTCTGACGGCCTGTCGAGCGTGCGGCGGAAATCCTCCTCCAGAGCGCGCTCGAAGGCATCAAAGTCGTCCATCGGCGGCAACGGGGTTGCGCCGGGCGCAGGTGTTTGGGCCTGAGTGTGAACCTGTGCCGGCGTGGACGCAATCGGCGTAGCACGCGAGAGCGGTACGGGCGCAGCCGCTGGCTTCTCACTCGTGACGGCGGCAGGTGTAGTCGACGGTTGGTCAAACAGGGTCGCCAACTCGCTGTCAATGTCGAGGTCGTAGTCGTGTGCGTAGGCAACCGGCGCCGGCTTGCTTTCCGGCAGCGGAACCTCGGGCACATCCATATGGGTGATGGCTTCAAGATGATCGTCCTGCTCGGAGATCTCCGCCGGATCGAAGGCCAGCGGCTCATCGGAAAACGGCACTTCGGGCAGAGCAGGCTTGGCTGGCGACACGACTATATCCGCAGCCTGCGCACGCGGTTCGACTGGCGCAGGAGCGACCGGAGGCGCCACCGGAGCCGATGCGACGGGTGTAGCCAACGACCTTGCTACCGGTGCGGCCAAAGCAACAGCCGCAATTGGGGCAACAGGAGCAACCGCCGGCTCATCAAAATCGTCCTCGAGGTCCGAGAGATCAAGGTCCAGGTCGTCAAGGTCGAGGTCATCGAGATGCAGGTCAAACTCACCTTCGGCGAAGGGGTCAAACTCCTCATCCTCGATGGAAGGACGACTGTCGGTCACCGTTTCCACGCGCTCTGCCGGCTGTGGTGCCGGGGTGGACTCCTCCGCGGCCGCCGGCGCGACGTCCGGTGCGCGCACCGAAGAACCATCGTTTGCAGGGAATTCGTCAGCAAACGAGAAAGACAAAGAAGACTCGTCGAGTGCCGCGGGTGCATCATCATGGATCGGCTCGCCCTCAAACAGCTGNNGAACAGTGAAGCCGTACGATCCACCGAAGCGACGGGCACGGCCGAAGCGGGACCAGACACAGTCTCGCTCCACTGAAAGCCCTCGCTCGGGAAGAATTCGTCGACCGTCGCTTCCGTGCCCGCTTGCGCGAACTCAGGCTCTATCCAGACTTGCGGCGCAGGCTCAGCGCTTTCCTCGGCGAATTGCGGTTCGGCGCGCACAGCGGGCTGAGCGGCGAAATTGGCAAGCGGCAGGCGCAGCTTCGGCTCTTCCTCCGAACGGGGGGCTAGCCAGTCGTGCTGCACGTCCAACTCCGACACCGCCAATTCCAATTCGTCAGCAAGATCGGCATCAAAGGGGGTGGCAGCAGNNGCACGATCAGCCTGAGCTTCCACGACGGGCTCGATCACCGAGTCAGGATAGAAGACGTCATCCAGGTCCTCGATTTCCTCGACAGGCGCACGGGTCTGGGAAGCTCCGACGGGCTCAACGAAGAGCGGCTCCTCGCCGCTCCGCAATGGCGCATCATAGACTTCGAATTCCCGAAGCAATTCGTCCTCGAGGTTGAAACTCGGAGCCTCGGGCTCGGCGGGGCTCGTCGGCGCGGTATCACGCTCAACCGGCGGCTCGAAGCCGACGATCCGGGCAAGTTCCGCCAACGGATCATCGTCTGCGAAAGTATCACCCTCAAATCGACTGCCGTATGCGGCCTGTTTTTGTACCATTACTGAATCCACTCACCCTACGCGACTCGACGCTTGCCAGTGCATTGTGGGCAAATGGTGACGATACTATCGCATTTCTACCGGAGCTGCAGTGCCCGTGAGGGACAAACCGGACTTCAAAACGGAGGCGACAGCATGCACAAGCCCAAGCCTGGCGATGGTCAATTGTCTATCTTTATCGTTAACAAAGCGTAATTCGGGAAAATCCTTGCCCTTGTTCCAGTGACCGTGGAAAGAACTTGCCAGATCGTACAGGTAGAAAGCCAGTCGATGCGGTTCCTGGGACTGGGCTGCAGCTTCGATCACGCGGGGATATTCTGCAAGCTTCCCGATGAGCTGGAGTTCCGTCGGATCGATGATCCGGCCGGCTACGGCTCCGGCAAAATCGGTGGCCTCGACATCAAGATCCGGGAAAGCCTCCTTCGCCTGGCGTAAGACCGACATGCAGCGCGCATAGGCGTACTGGACGTAGAACACCGGATTGTCCTTTGATTGCTCGGTTACCTTGGCGAAGTCGAAGTCGAGCGGCTCGGAACTCTTGCGATAGAGCATCATGAAGCGAACGGAATCGGAACCGACTTCCTCGACCACTTCACGCAAAGTGACGAAGTCGCCGGAACGCTTCGACATCTTCACCGGCTCGCCATCACGGTAGAGCTTGACCAACTGGCACAGCAGCACGGTCAGCTTGGTCTTGCCTTCTGAAACGGCCCGGGCCACGGCCTCCAGCCGCTTGACGTAGCCGCCATGGTCGGCGCCGAGAACATAGATCATCTCGGAATAACCGCGATCGAACTTGTCCTTGAAATAGGCGACGTCGGCGGCGAAATAGGTGTAGGCGCCGTCCGACTTGACCAGCGGACGGTCGATATCGTCGCCCACCTCGGTCGAGCGGAACAGCGTCTGCTCGCGGTCTTCCCAATCCTCGGGAAGCTGGCCCTTCGGCGGAGGCAGCGTGCCGCGATAGACGTGGCCCTTGAAGGTCAGGTCGTTGATCGCGGTGCGGATCTTAGCGGCACCATTGGCATGCAGCGTGCGCTCGGAGAAGAACACGTCGTGGTGCACATTGAGCATCGCCAGATCGTCGCGGATCATCACCATCATCGCGTCGATGGCCCGCTCCTTAACGATCGCCATCCACTCCTCTTCCGGCATGCTATGAAGCTTCGTTCCGAATTCCGTAGCCAGCGCCTGGGCGACCGGGACCAGGTAGTCGCCCGGATAAAGGCCTGACGGAATTTCGCCGATCGTCTCGCCCAGCGCTTCGCGGTAGCGCAGGAAGACCGAGCGCGCCAGCACGTCGATCTGGGCGCCAGCGTCGTTGATGTAATATTCCTTGGCGACATCATAACCGGCAAAGCCCAGGAGATTGGCGAGCGCATCGCCCACCACGGCGCCACGGCAATGCCCGACATGCATCGGGCCGGTGGGGTTGGCCGAGACATATTCGACATTGACCTTGCGGTCCTTGCCGAGCGTCGAGCGGCCGTAATCGGTCCCCTCGGTGATGATCGTGGCAAGCAGACGCTGCCAGTAGCTGGTCGACAGGCGCATATTGATGAAGCCGGGACCGGCAACGCTCACTTCGGCGATGTCTGCGTCTTCCTTCAGCTTGTCGCCGATTATCTCGGCCAGTGCCCGCGGATTGGTTCCCAGCGCCTTGGCCAGCACCATGGCGGCATTGGTCGCGGCATCGCCATGGCTCGGATCGCGCGGCGGCTCGACGACGATACGGCCGAAATCGAGCAAGGAGCGCTTCTCCCTGATGCTGTCGATCTGCTCGAGCGCGTTTTTGATTCTCGTTTCGAAGTCGGCGAAGAGGTTCATGTCTCGGTACCCGCGCAAGCAGTTCGATAGCCCGCAAATGGAGTGGAATTGCAGCGCTGCCTAGCGCAAATCGGGAGTCTGGTCAAACAGCTCACTGTGGGTGCGCACCGCATACGTGTCGGTCATGCCCGCCAGATAGTCGCCGACATGACGCGCCCGCGCCGGCTCGTTCAGGCCGGCGATATGGTTCACCCAGTAGTGGCTTCTCATCAGCGCCGGATCGGCCATGTAGGCGTGGAACAGGTCGGTGACGATCTGCGCCGCACCGGCGCGGATGCGCATGATGTCGGGATGGCGGTAGATGCGGCTGAACAACAGCTTCTTGATTTGCCGGTCGGTCTCGGCCATTTCGTCGGAGAAGGTGGCGACTGTCCGGTCGGAGGCGCGGATATCGGCCGCACTCTGCGGCCTGAGCGCAGCAAGGCGCGCCTGCGCGACCCCGATCACGTCCTCAACCATGCGGGTTATCTGTCGGCGCATGATCTCGTGGGTGAAACGGTCGGCCTCGAGATGCGGATAGCGGTCGCGCACCTCCTTCATCAACCCGGCGAGAAAGGGCACCTCCTCCAGCATGTCGAAGCTCAGATAGCCTGAGCGCAGTCCGTCATCGATGTCATGGGTGTTGTAGGCGATGTCGTCGGCGATTGCCGCGACCTGGGCCTCCAGCCCGGCATAGCTGGCGATTTCCAGGTCGTGCAGCTCGCAATAATCGCGGATCGGCTGCGGCACCGGGCCGCGCGTCCCCTCACCCGCCTTGGTCTCGAGCGGGCCATTGTGCTTGACCAGTCCCTCCAGCGTCTCCCAGGTGAGGTTCAGCCCGTCGAACTCGGCATAGCGCCGCTCCAGCTTGGTGACGATTCTCAGCGATTGCGCGTTGTGATCGAAGCCGCCATAGGGTTCCAGCACCTCGTGCAGCGCATCCTCGCCGGTATGGCCGAAGGGCGTGTGGCCAAAATCGTGGACGAGCGCCACACCTTCCGCCAGGTCCTCGTCGAGCTTCAGNNATCGTGTGGGTGAGCCGGGTCCGATAGTGGTCGCCGTCGGGGCCGATGAAGACCTGCGTCTTGTGCTTCAGCCGGCGGAATGCGGTGGTGTGGACGATGCGGTCGCGGTCGCGCTGGAAGTCGGATCGGGTCGGGCTGCCGCCCTCGGGAAACAGCCGGCCGCGCGTCGTCCAGGGGTCGGTGGCGAAGATCGCCCGCTCGCCGGTTCCGAAACCCAATGCACTCTTATCAATCGTCATGTCGCGTCCTGTCCGCTCCCCATTGACGCCATCGGCCCGCCTTCATACCTATAGCGAACGATGCCGCAATGTTTGCGTCTTATAGCATGAGCGCGGCGGGCATCCGGCAATATCCATGGCGATCTATCGCCAATACGTGTCAGAACGTTGATTTTTCTGGCGTTCCAGAAGTTTTCCACGGGCCTTGAACCCGTCAGGAGGCAAGATGAGCACCGAGACCGTCACCCTTTCCGAAGCTGCGGCGAAGCGAATCGCCCGGATTGTGGCCAGTGAAACCGGCAAGAANNCTGTTCCGGCTTCTCCTACAAGTTCGACCTCGATCAGGGGCCGCAGTCGGACGACGTCGTCATCAGCCGCGACGGCGCAACCGTACTGATCGACCCCATGTCGCTGGTCTATATGGCCGGCTCGGAGATCGATTTCGTCGACAACCTGCTCGGCCAGTCCTTCCAGATCAACAATCCGAACGCTGTCGCAAGCTGCGGCTGCGGCACCAGCTTTTCCGTCTGATCGCCAGCCGCCTTGGCGCGAACCCCTGCATAGCCCGCAAAAGCCGATGGCAAAATCCGCGCCATCGGCTATGTAGAGGCGAGACGAAAGGGTGAACGCCATGAAGATCGCGACCTGGAACATCAATGGCGTCAAGGCACGCATCGCCAATCTGTGCGCATGGCTCGAGAGTTCGGCGCCGGACGTCGTATGCCTGCAGGAAATCAAGTCGGTCGACGACGGTTTTCCGCGGCTCGAGATCGAGGCGCTCGGTTATCATGTCGAGACGCACGGCCAGAAGGGCTTCAACGGCGTGGCTATCCTGTCCAAGACCAAGCCGGACGAGGTCAGCCGCGGCCTTCCGGGCGATGATGGAGACGAACAGGCCCGTTTCATCGAAGCGGTCTTCTCGGTCGCGGGGGGCGTCGTGCGGATCTGCTCGCTCTACCTCCCGAACGGCAATCCGCCTGACGACCCGGTCAAATACCCCTACAAGCTTGCCTGGATGGAGCGGCTGAAGGCCTTCGCCGAGAGCCGGATGGCACTGGAAGAACCCCTCATCCTCGCCGGCGACTACAACGTCATTCCCGAACCGCACGACTGCCGCGATCCGCGTCTATGGGAGGGCGATGCGCTATTCCTGCCGAATACACGACAGTCGTTCCGACGGCTGGAGAATCTCGGCCTGACCGATGCGGTGCGCGCGGTCAGCGATGATCCGCTGCTTTATACGTTCTGGGATTATCAGGCCGGCGCCTGGCAGAAGAACAACGGCATCCGCATCGACCACCTGATGCTCTCGCCGGAAGCCAACGACCGCCTCCTGTCGGCTTCGATCGAAAAGCACGTGCGCAGCTGGGAAAAGCCGTCAGACCATGTGCCCGTGACGGCAATCTTCGATTTTGCCTGAAAGCTAACCAGGCCTAATCCGCCTGGTAAACCTGCGGGGCAAGCGCAACCGCGACGCGGCGGTCTTCCTCGTTGGCGATCGAGAAGGCCTGCTCCTGCAGTTCCTGCATCCAGCCACAGTCCTTCGGAGCACAGCTGTCGAGCGCCGCCGTCAGGAATGCAAGACCGCGCACCGTCTGACCTTCCTGGAACAAGACATTACCAAACACCGACATGGCGCCGGCATGGCCGCTTTTGCGGGCAAGGTTCAGCCATTTCTTGGCCTGCTGGACATTGCTCCTGCCACCCTCGCCGGCAAGGATCATCCGCGCCAGCTGGAACTGTGCTTCGGGCACGCCGAAGGTGGAAGCCGCCTGGAAATAGAGCTGGCGGGCCTGGCCGAGATCAATCTTCACCGGGCTGCCCGGAATGCCCTGGCGATAATAGCGGGCAAGCGACAACAGCGCGTTGACAAAGAAACCGGTATCCTCGGAACCGGGCTCGACGCCCTGGCTGGCGATGTCGGCATAGATCTTGAACGCCTCGAAATCATCCTCGACCACGCCGTCGCCGGCCGCATACATGTTGGCGAGCGCCCAGCGGGATCCGGTGTGGCCCTTCTCCGCTGCGTAGCGATAGGCTTCGACAGCCTCCTGCTTCTGGCCGTTCTTGTAAGCCTTGAAGCCGAACTTGAAGAGGTCGAAGGGGCCGGACTCCTTGGTCACCCCGGCATTCATGTCGAAGGCGTGTCCGGCCGTTCCAGTCATGACGAGCAGGAACGCGGAGAAAATCAATGTGGTCGGACACTTCCAGTCTGTTGTCAGCATAATTCCGTATTTCTTCCACAACACCGCAGACATCAGCAAACCCCACCATTCACCCGGGAAGGCTTGTCTTTGTCTGCCAGACATTTGAGCGCAAAACCGTGAACAACCGGTTCATCGCTCCGCCACGATCGGGCGTCCATCGCCATTTCCGAGGCGAACTTCCTGTCAACGGCGACGAATTGGAGCCTAGAAGCTCTTTCGGGCAAGACTGCGACTGATCGCCATTTCCAACCGCCAGAAAGGTTGCTTGCGGCACGGAGGAGTTCCGGCACAGCCATCGCGGTTGATTTTTGGAGATAATTCCTGACGACCTGCCCCATGCTTACTCACGCCACGCTTACTCGAAACGACACCCGACGTTTCATGCACAGATCGCTGCGCTTCGTTTGTGGCGGGAAATGGACAAAATCGGCCGCAAAACGGCGGGCCGGCGAGGAATCAATTGCTGTTGTAAATCCGTCACATTTTTCCGAACCATCCCCGCATGAAACGAAAAGAGCCCGGCATGCCGGGCTCTCTCATAGTCTCTTCGATCCGCAAACCTCTTAGAAGGTGATCTTGTAGTTTGCCGAAACGGCATAGGCCCAATCGCCATCGGCCGTCGCGTTGTACACAGCGTCGTCAGCTGTCGACTGGCTGCCTTCCGTCAGGTAGCTGACGGCACCGCCGAAGCGAAGCTCGCCGGGACCAGCCTTGACCGAAAGACCAGCACCGACGGTCCATGTATCGGAGTAGATGTCAGCGCCGGTGCCGACACCGCTATCCCACATGACGTTGACCGTGCCGGCGATCTTCTCGTTGAAGGCGTGAGCCACGCCCGCATTGATGGTCCAGCCGTCCTTCCAGTTGTAGATATCCGAGTTATCCGCTCCACCTACGTTATAGTCTAGCTGCTTCATCACGCTCCAGTCTGTCCACTTGACCGAGCCGTAGACCATCCAACCTGGTGCTACACCGCTTTGAAGGCTGAGTTTTACAGACTGCGGGAGCGTTCCACTGCCATAGGCATCATATTGAGCGACCGGGGATCCCCCGTACGTCACATCATAGCTGCCGATGTTTGCATCGTGCTCCACCGCCGAACGGTACATCAACTGCGCCCGCAGTGCGTATTCCGGGATGTCGTAAGCAACGCCGAGCCGATAACCGAATGCCGACTTATCTTCGAGACTGAGCGTGCCTTCGCCAGCCAAGGGGCCGGCAATGGGATGAATGAAATTTTGGCCTTTAATAGCAGTATAATTGAAATCCTGCAGGAAGACGCCGCCGAGCAGGTGCACACGCCCCTTGCCGGCCTGCATGTTGATGTCGCAGGTCGCGCCATATTCATTGGTGATGAAATCCTTGTGGCTTGCACCCAAGCCAGAAATCGTCGCCCCCGCAGCCTGTGCATCCGCGCCGTAGTCCGCGTCAGCACCAAACGGCTGCGTATAAGTGAAGGCGCAAGCAAAGTTGTCGCTGACCTTGAACTTCGCTGCCAGGCTCGGGATCCAATAGTCCTGCGAATAGCGGTCGTCCGTGGCGTTTGCACCGTTGATCGTCGCAAATTTGCGATGCGGCGATACATAGATCGCGCCGCCCCGCATCACATAATCGCCATCCTCATAGAGGATGTCTGTGTCGGCCTCGCCGCGATTCCAGCCGCCCGCATGCGCCGACGTTGCCAGCGCGCTTACGCCGACCAAACAAAGAATTGCCGTCCTTTTGAAATTCACTGCCATCTCTCTCCCCACTTGCTGGCACCAACTGATTTGCAGTTTAGCCACGCAGAAGTGAATGACAATCTTGCGACGCCACGCCTGATCGCGGGTGTCTTGCCTCAATTTTTACGTAAACACTCTTACGCACACGTAAGATGCCAGCCATAGTGGATTATCATTCCCCTGCGCCCGGCTTATGGCGCCAATAAATGGAATAACATTCCAATTCTCGAAGGCAACGTTGCATGATTGCCACAAGAATGAATTTGTGTGTGCGTTGTCACATTCGGCGGCATGGCAGCAAATAAGGCGGTGGCAACGGCCAAAACCGCGCGCTGGGGCTCAGAACGACAAGGTGATTTGGAAATCTGGGTGATCAAAGGGCGCCGTGCGCCGGAATCACCCGCATCGCACGGGAAATGAGGCGGCGACCCAAAGGCCGCCGCCTCATTTCTAGCCGGCCTCGACAACCCGCTTCAGCGCGGTATCGAGACTTGCCTTTTGCTGCTCCAACTCCTGATAGCGTTCGCGCTCCGCTGCGACCACGTCCGGATTGGCGTTGGCGACGAATTTGTCGTTGGCGAGCTTGCCGGCAATGCGCGCCATCTCCTGCTCCACCTTGGCGACGGCTTTTTCCAGCCGAGCCTTTTCCGCGGAGAGATCGATCAGCGTGCCGAGCGGCAGGCAGGCGGTCGCCTCGCCGATGACGATCTGGGCTGCGCCCTTCGGCGCTTCGTCGGCAAGCGCAATGCTCTCGATGCGGGCGAGCCGCTTGATCGATGCCTCGTGACGGACAAGACGGTCCCGCGAAACGGTATTTGCCCCGACCACGACCAGCGGCGCCACAGCGCCCGGAGGCACGTTCATTTCGGATCGGACCGAGCGGATGCCCGAGACCAGATCGATCAGCCAGTTGATGTCGGCCGCCGCCAGTTCGTCGGCAAAATCGGGGGCCGGCCAGGCTTCGTGGCATAGCAGCGTGTCGCGGGTCTGTCCCTCGCCTGCCGTATGTGCCCAGAGCTCCTCGGTCATGAAGGGCATGAAGGGGTGCAGCAGCTTGTAGGTTTCCTCGAGAACATAGGCCGCGCAGGATTGCGCCTCTGCTTTGGCCTGCTCGTCTTCGCCGGCGAAAACCGGCTTCAAGAGCTCGAGATACCAGTCGCAGAAGCTGTTCCAGACGAATCGATAGAGCGTGGCGGCCGCCTCGTTGAAGCGGAAGCCGGCGATCGCTTCCGTCACATCCCGCTCGGTGCGTGCCAGCTCCGTCAGGATCCAGCGGTTGATGGCAAGCGTGGTGGTTTCCGGCAGGAAATGCGGATCGCTCTTTGCCCCGTTCATCTCGGCAAACCGCGTGGCGTTCCACAGCTTGGTGCCAAAATTGCGGTAGCCGGCAATGCGGGCCGGATCAAGCTTCACGTCGCGGCCCTGCGCCGCCATGATGGCCAGCGTGAAGCGCAACGCGTCGGCGCCGTATTCATCGATCAGTTCCAAGGGGTCGATGACGTTGCCCTTCGACTTCGACATCTTCTGGCCGTTCTTGTCGCGGACCAGCGCATGGACATAGACGGTATGGAACGGCTCCACCGGCGTGCCGATCTCGTCCTTCATGAAGTG
>DBUL01000123.1 GCA_002307905.1 Rhizobiaceae bacterium UBA1291 | reverse complement strand
GCCGAAGGCGTCGAGACCATGCACCACGCCGCAATTCTGCGCGACCTCGGCTGCCAGACGCTGCAAGGCTATGCGCTCGCCCGGCCGATGGACGGAAATGCCCTCATCGACTTCGCCCGCGGGCGCTCTTGGATGCAGCACAGGCCCGCCGAAACAGGCTGAGATCTCACACCAGGCTCTCTTGCGCCTTTCCTTCGCCGTTGCGGCCATGCTAGGCAGAACCCATGCCGCAAGCCGGCGTCCATCGAGCCAGCCGAAGCATCCAGTGACCGAGCAAGCGACCGACAGAACCCGCCACAATACGCATGCCAGGGGGAGGGAAAAGCTCAAGGCCCATCTCGCGGTCCTGCTCTTCGCTCTGCTCATCTCAGGCTCCTTTTCTTTCGGCGGCATCGCCACGCAACTGATCGACCCTCTCGCCCTGCAGGCGCTGCGCTACGCACTGACTGTGGTGCTGATCGCCCTCCTCTGCCTGAAGATGGGAATTTCGCTGAAAGGGCCGAAGGAACCCTGGCGCTTTGGTGTGCTCGGCCTGCTGATGGCGGTCTACATGAGCACCATGTTCGTGGCGCTTCAGTACACCAAGCCTGTGGCGACCGGTGCGGTCTTCACCCTCATGCCGCTCTTGAGTGCCGTCTTCGCATGGTTCCTGATGCGCCAGCATACCCGCCCGGGTGTGCTTGTCAGCCTGCTGATCGCCGCAAGCGGGGCGATCTGGGTGATCTTTCGCGGCGATCTCGATGCGCTTCTCGCCTTCGACGTCGGCCGGGGCGAGATGATCTTCTTCGTCGGCGTTCTCTGCCATGCCGCCTATGTGCCGCTGCTCAGGCTGTTCAATCGAAAAGAGGCGCCGCTTGCCTTCGTCTTCTGGGCAGCGATCGCAACCTTCTTCTTCATCCTGGTGCCGGCGGCGCCGCGCCTTGTCACGGTAGACTACCTGAACCTTCCACCGCTCGTGTGGATCGCCGTGCTCTATCTTTCGGTCATCGCCACGGCCGTGACCTTCTTCCTGCTGCAATATGCCTCGGTTCGGCTGCCGGCGCCCAAGGTGCTCGCCTACGGCTACCTGACGCCGACTTTCATCATCGTCATTGAAGGGCTGATCGGCCACGGCTGGGCCTCCGCCGCCGTCTTCCTCGGCGCACTCGTGACGGCCTGCGGCCTGCTGGTAATGGCATTTTTGCCGGACTGATCAAGCGCCGGCGGTTCCTCGCGGAATAAGGCCGCGCACGAACAGCTCTTCCAGATAGCGCCCCGCATCCTCGAAGCGTGACGTGCTTTTGCCGGCGCCCAGCACCGCCCGCACCTGCACGTCGAAATCGGCATAGTGCTGCGTGGTCGACCAGATCGAGAAGATCAGGTGATAGGGGTCACACTCGTGCACCTTGCCGACCCGGATCCAGGAACGGATGACCTCGACCTTCTCGTCGACCAGCTCCTTCAGCTGTCCTTTCAGCATGTCTTCGATATGCGGTGCCCCCTGCAAAATCTCATTGGCAAACAGCCGGCTCTCGCGGGGAAAGTCGCGCGCCATTTCCAGCTTGCGACGGATATAGGAGCGCAGCTCCTCTTCCGGATCACCGTCGGCATCGAAGGCTTTCAACGGCTCCAGCCAATTCTCCAGCACGCGGTCGATCAGCGCCCGATGCATGCCCTCCTTGGTGCGGAAATAGTAAAGCAGGTTCGGCTTCGACATGCCGGCCCCCTCGGCGATCTGGTCGATGGTCGCGCCTCGGAAACCGCGCAGCGAGAACACGTCGAGTGCCGCCTCGAGGATAACCTCCTCCTTCTCTTCCTGGATCCGCGTCCGCCTTTGCGTCTGCGCCGCTCTCGGTATTGCCATTCGCGCGTGCCCATCCTCACCCGACAAGCCTAACGGCTTGATCTTCATCATTTTTATCGCTGCATCTTTTCCGGGCAAATGCCCGCTATTTTGTCTTGGTTTTTTCGTCTTTGCGTCTTGAGTGCCGCGGCGGAAGTTGTAATGTTTACCAGCCGGTCAAATTATCCGACAGACGTCAAATAAAGACAACCGGCCAATTCGCCAGTCAGAAAAGCAAAAAGATCGGCTGGTAACGAAAACGGGAACTACCGGGCATGCCTCTTGCATGACCCCTCGAAGAACAGGTGAGGATATCAAAATGACGGTTCAACCCGGCGCAAACTTGCGCGTGAATGGCGACCGCCTTTGGGACATGCTGATGGACATGGCGAAGATCGGCCCTGGCATCGCCGGTGGCAACAATCGCCAGACGTTGACCGATGCGGATGCCGAAGGCCGAACGCTTTTCCAGAAATGGTGTGAAGATGCCGGCCTGACCATGGGCGTCGACAAGATGGGTACCATGTTCATGACCCGTCCCGGCACCGATCCCGACGCCCTTCCCGTCTATGTCGGCTCCCACCTCGACACCCAGCCGACCGGCGGCAAATATGACGGCGTGCTCGGCGTGCTGGCCGGTCTCGAAGCCGTCCGTTCGATGAACGATCTGGGCATCAAGACCAAGCACCCGATCGTCGTCGTCAACTGGACGAACGAGGAAGGCGCGCGCTTCGCCCCGGCCATGCTGGCCTCCGGCGTCTTCGCCGGCGTGCATTCGCTCGACTACGCCTATGATCGCAAGGATTCGGATGGAAAAGCCTTTGGCGAGGAGTTGAAGCGTATCGGCTGGCTCGGCGATGAAGAGGTCGGCGTACGCAAGATGCACGCCTATTACGAATACCACATCGAACAGGGCCCAATTCTCGAGGCCGAAGACAAGCAGATCGGCGTGGTCACGCATTGTCAGGGCCTGTGGTGGCTGGAGTTCACCCTTACCGGCCGCGAGGCGCATACCGGCTCGACGCCGATGAACCTGCGCGTCAATGCCGGCCTTGCCATGGCCCGCATCATGGAAATGGTCCAGACGGTTGCCATGGACAACCAGCCGGGTGCCGTGGGCGGCGTCGGCCAGGTGAAGTTCTCGCCCAACTCCCGCAACGTGCTGCCCGGCACGGTGATCTTCACTGTCGACATCCGCACGCCGGATCTCGCCAAGCTCAACGCCATGCGCGCCCGCATCGAGAAGGAAGCGGCCGTAATCTGCGAAGCGCTCGGTGTCGGCTGTTCGGTCGAGGCCGTCGGCCATTTCGACCCGGTCACCTTCGACCCGAAGCTGGTGGAAACGGTGCGCAACGCCGGCGAGCGGCTCGGCTACAGCCACATGAACCTGATCTCCGGCGCCGGCCACGACGCCTGCTGGGCCGCCAAGGTCGCGCCGGCCACGATGATCATGTGTCCCTGCGTCGGCNNTGTCGCACAACGAAGCCGAGGAGATCTCCAAGGACTGGGCCACCGCCGGCGCCGACGTGCTGCTGCAGGCCGTGCTGGAGACGGCGGAGATTGTGGCGTGATGTCACCCGCTTTCGGACCACTATGAACACGACAATACACAAGACATGGGGTGGAACAGCATGAGCACAATCATCAAGGGCGGCACCATCGTCACCGCCGACCTCACCTACAAGGCGGACGTCAAGATTGAGGGCGGCGTGATCGTTGAGATCGGACCGAACCTCACCGGCGACACGGTTCTCGACGCCGCCGGCTGCTATGTCATGCCGGGCGGCATCGACCCGCATGTGCATCTCGAAATGCCCTTCATGGGCACCTATTCGGCCGACGACTTCGAAAGCGGCACGCGCGCGGGGCTTGCCGGCGGCACGACCATGGTCGTCGACTTCTGCCTGCCGGCGCCCGATCAGTCGCTGCTCGACGCGCTTCAGATGTGGCACAACAAGACCAGCCGCGCCAACGCCGACTATTCCTTCCACATGGCGATCACCGGCTGGAACGAACGCGTCTTCGACGAGATGAAGACGGTGGTTCAGGACAAGGGCATCAACACCTTCAAGCACTTCATGGCCTACAAGGGCGCGCTGATGGTGAATGACGACGAGATGTTCGCCTCGTTCTCGCGCTGCGCCGAACTGGGCGCGCTGCCGCTCGTCCATGCCGAGAACGGCGACGTGGTGGCGGCGATGACCGCCAAACTCCTGGCCGAAGGCAATAACGGCCCGGAGGCGCACGCCTATTCGCGGCCGGCAGAAGTGGAAGGCGAAGCGACCAACCGCGCCATCATGCTGGCCGACATGGCGGGCGTGCCGCTCTATGTCGTGCACACGTCTTGCGAACAGGCGCATGAAGCGATCCGCCGCGCCCGCCAGAAGGGCATGCGCGTCTATGGCGAGCCGCTGATCCAACACCTGACGCTCGACGAGAGCGAATACTTCAGCAAGGATTGGGACCATGCCGCCCGCCGCGTCATGTCGCCTCCCTTCCGCAACAAGCAGCACCAGGACAGCCTCTGGGCCGGCCTGCAGTCGGGCTCGCTCTCCTGCGTGGCGACCGACCACTGCGCCTTTACCACCGAGCAGAAGCGCTACGGTGTCGGCAACTTCGCCAAGATCCCGAACGGCACCGGCGGCCTCGAAGACCGCATGCCGATGCTGTGGACCTATGGTGTCGCGACCGGACGACTGACGATGAACGAATTCGTTGCCGTGACCTCGACCAACATCGCCAAGATCCTCAACATCTATCCGAAGAAGGGTGCAGTCCTCGTCGGCGCCGACGCCGACCTCGTGGTCTGGGATCCGAAACGCTCGAAGACGATCTCGGCCAAGAACCAGCAGTCGGCGATCGACTACAACGTCTTCGAGGGCAAGCAGGTCACAGGCCTGCGGCGCTTCACGCTGTCGCGCGGCAAGGTGGTGATCGAGGAAGCGACGGTGAAGACTGAGGAGGGCCACGGCCAGTTCGTTAGCCGAGAGCCCTTCACGGCGGTCAACAAGGCGCTGTCGACCTGGAAGGAACTGGTCGCGCCGCGCAAGGTCGAACGGTCAGGCATTCCGGCGACAGGGGTGTAATCCTTGAACGAGGGTTCGTCGAACGCATCACCGAACCAGCAGCTTAGGCGGCTAGCGTCGCAAGTCGACGCTCTGCGACAGTCTATGGAGATGACAGCGCAGGGAAATACGCCTGATTTTGGGAAATGGAATGGCTTCGCCAACTTCTTTAGAACTTATAATAAACTTGCAAGTTCCTATCGAAATTTGACGGGTCACCAAGATGTGATCGTATACGACTTAGATAAGCTACCTCGGTGGGGCGAAGTTGTATGGCACCAAGCAAAGAATTATTTCGAGCAAGCCTACACGGATACCCTTTTTCTGTCGGCCTGCTTGAATGAGTATGCGTCACCGCAAATGACTTCTAGATCGGAAGTTCAAGACCTCATCTCCAGCAATCTCCGGAGGGTAGTTTTTGATGTTCCTGCAAACGAAGTTGCGGTGCAACATGCAGTGGAGACCCTCTTTGTAGGGCGAGGGTACCAAAAAGGCTTTGACTACGATCGAGAAACGGGCCGGGTCAAATTTTCGGGGAAGGAATTTGTTCCTGACTTTCTATTCAAGAGTTTCAATCTAGTAATCGAGGTCAAACTAATAAAGAACAAATCTCATATATCTAAATGCGTGGAGGAAATGAGCGCTGATATACCTGCATATCTCAGCGCCTATGAAAGCATCATATTCTGCGTGTACGATTTGGGCTGCATACAAGACGTAGCCGAGTTTCAGCGTGGATTCGAAAGCAATGCGGGCGTCAGGTTATGCGTAATCAAACACTAGTGGCGGTTTACGGGTCACCCCGGCATCGGCATCTCGACCAATGCATCCAGCTCCGGCAAGAGCACGACGCTCTCCTGCTCGTTGGGATCTGTCCGGGCAATCAGCGCCGTGCAGGGCGCGTTGGAGAGGTTGGCCGGCAGATGCGGCACGCCGGCCGGGATGTACATCAGTTCCCCGGCATGCAGGATCACATGGTTTTCCAGCCGGTCGCCGTACCAGGTATGCGCCTGGCCGGACAGGCAATAGATCGCCGTCTCGTGGTTCTCGTGCAGATGGGCCTTGGCCCTCGCACCCGGCGGCATGGTCAGGAGGTGCATGCAGATGCCCTTCGAGCCGACCGTCTCCGCCGAAATGCCGGCAAAATAGCTCAGGCCCTGCTTGCCGTCATAGGTGCTTCCGGGCCGAACGATCCGGCAGGTGGGTTTCGATGACGTATCCATTCTGGCACTCCTCCTCGATCTCCGAAATTCCCGTAAAGTCCGATAGGCCGGCCCGCGCCTGCCATGTATTGACAGTGTGCAAGAGGCTTGGCGCCTTTGCAAGAAAGCCCATAGGTTCCCATCGATGACCGCTCCCGTCTCCGTCGTGTCCGCCAAGGACCTCTGTCTCACCTTCCAGACGGGAGACGGGCCGGTCCATGCACTGTCCAATGTCGACCTCGAGGTGAAGAAGGGTGACTTCGTCTCCTTCATCGGTCCCTCCGGCTGCGGCAAGACCACCTTCCTGCGCGTCATCGCCGATCTC
>DBUL01000254.1:380-2507 GCA_002307905.1 Rhizobiaceae bacterium UBA1291 | reverse complement strand
CCATATCCCCGAGGCCCTGCCGCTGAGCGTATCCGACGGTACGTCCCGCACCGGACCTGCCAGCGGTGGCGAACACGCGGGTGCCGTGGCGCAGGCGGCGGGAAGCGCGGCACCGGCTGAGCCGGCCGATCTGACCGGCAAGTCGGCCGTGGTGCTGCTGGTGGAAGACGAGGAAGCGGTCCGGCGCGGCGGCAAGCGCATGCTTGAAACCCGCGGCTATACAGTGCACGAGGCCGGCTCCGGGATAGAGGCGCTCGACATCATGGAAGAGCTCGACGGTGCCGTCGACATTGTCGTCTCCGACGTCGTCATGCCGGAAATGGACGGTCCGACGCTGCTTACCGAGCTGCGCAAGAAGTATCCGGACCTGAAGTTCATCTTCGTCTCCGGCTATGCCGAGGATGCCTTTGCTCGCAACCTGCCGGCCGACGCGAAGTTCGGCTTCCTGCCAAAGCCGTTCTCGCTCAAGCAGCTGGCCGTGGCCGTTCGCGAAATGCTCGACGGAAGAAATTGACATTTGGCAAGCTCATTGGCCTACTGCTCATGGTCTTGGTCAATTCGCCGATTGCGTGGCCACGGGGCGCAAACCTGGTGAATTGACCGGTTCGGGTGCACACGGCGCCAGAACTGCAATATGGCGTGTAGTTGAGGTGCGATGGACGGGAACGGAGTTCCAGACGACAGCGGCAGGGATCTGCTCATCCGCATCCAGGCGGCAGATGGCCTGGCTGGGATCGGGACGGTGATCGGCCTTCTGTTGCGGCGTTTCAGGTTCGACTATTTCAAGCTTTTTGCCGCACGGTCCGTATCGAGTGGCTCTCTTCGGGAGCATCTTGTCCTCACCAATGTTCCATCGACCTTCATCGACGGCTTCGATGCTATCGGCGGCCTTCCGGCCGCGCCGATCCGCATTTTCGACACTTCCGATCGGCTGGTCTACCAATGGCATGTGAGCGACTTGACGGAGAAGGCGATGGCCTCTCCGCAGGTCGGGCGGCTGATGACGCTGCTTGAAGGGCACGGCATAAGCCAGGGCGCCTATGCAGCCTTGCCGACGCTTGACGGGCGCAAGCATATTTTCGGGGTCTACGGTGAGCGCGCGCCCCTGTCGCCAGCGGAACTGGATGAATTCAGTTTCCTGTCAATCCATCTTCTGGACCGTCTGGAGGCGCTGGAGAAGTTACGCGGCTGGCAGCAGACCGGCATGTCCAGCCTGGAAATCGAGTGCCTGATAATGACGGCTGCCGGTCTCGACACGGCGGCCATTGCCCAGCGGCTTTCACTGTCGACGCGCACGGTCAACTATCTTCATGGGTCGCTCTGCCGAAAGCTCGGCACCGACCGCCTCGAACACGCGCTGACCGAGGCGGTCCGATTGGGCTACATCACCTGAGGCCGCGGCCGGACCGTTCGATGACTGTCAGCTGTTCATCGCCACCGCAATCTCGGCTGCCAGGCGGGCATTGTTCTCGACCAGGGCGACGTTTGTCTTCAGGCTGCGCCCGCTGGTCATGTGGAAGATCGTGTCGAGCAGGAAGGGCGTGACCTCCTTGCCGGTGATTTCCTCGCGCTCGGCGCTCGCCAGGGCCCGGCCGATATAGATCTCCATTTCTTCGCGCGCGATCTCGTATTCGGGAGGCACTGGATTGGCGATCAGCATGCCGCCTTCGATGCCGAGCTGTTCGCGCATCCGCTGGAAATTGGCGATCGCTGCCGGGCTCGGCAGGGTGAGAGGGCTCTTCAGGCCGGAGACGCGCGACCAGAAGGCCGGGAATTCCTCGCTGTCAAATGTAACGACCGGGACGCCTCGTGTCTCTAGTACTTCGAGCGTCTTGGGAATATCGAGGATCGCCTTGGGGCCTGCAGAGACGACGATCACTGCCGTGCGCGCCAGTTCCTCCAGATCGGCGGAAATGTCGAAGCTCTCCTCGGCGCCCCGATGAACACCGCCGATGCCGCCGGTGGCAAAGACCGAGATGCCGGCTCGGGCCGCGGCGATCATGGTTGCGGCGACTGTCGTCGCACCGGTGCGCCGTTCGGCCAGCGCGAAGGCGATGTCCGCCCGCGAAAGCTTCATCACCTCACGCATTTCTGCAAGGGCGGCAATCTGCGCCGGTTCGAGACCGG
>DBUL01000254.1:0-369 GCA_002307905.1 Rhizobiaceae bacterium UBA1291 | reverse complement strand
CGGCGACGACCTCGGCTGAATAAACGATCGGCAGGATGGGGGAAATGGATTTGGTCATGGTTGTATCCAGGATTCTCGAGCGCGTGTCATGACAGGATAGCGGCCTCTCCCACAAGGGCCAGCCCCGACTTTAGGAGTTCGTTATTGAGATCTTTCTCCGTGCCGTGTGGCGAAATCAGGGTGATCGCGGCGCAAGCCGTCCCCTGGCGCAGGGCCTCGGCGATTGTCTCCCCGGCAATCCTGGCTGACAGGAAGCCGGCGGCGAAGGCATCGCCCGCACCCGTCACATCGGAAATGGCGTCCAGCTGTGGTGGGGCCAGCACGGCTGCGCCGTTTTCGTCAAAGTTCACAATCAGGCCGGGGCCCATG
>DBUL01000188.1:389-8455 GCA_002307905.1 Rhizobiaceae bacterium UBA1291 | reverse complement strand
GATCCGCACGCCGCTCAATGCCATTCTCGGCATGTCGGAACTGCTGGAGTTCTCGGAGCTTCCCGAAGATGCGCTTTCCAGCGTCAAGACCATTCGCTCCTCGGGCGAGGCCCTGCTGGAGGTCATCAACGAGATCCTCGACTACTCCAAGATCGAACATGGCAAGCTGGAACTCGAAGAGCGTGCGGTCGACATTCGCGCGCTGGCCGAAACCACGGTCAGCATCATCCGCGGCCGCGCCGACGACTACGGCAACACGGTCGTTCTCGACATCCCCTATTCCCTCGATGCGCTTTATGTGCGCACCGATCCGACCCGGCTGCGTCAGGTCTTGCTCAACCTCCTGTCCAATGCGGTCAAGTTCACCAGCAAGGGCACGGTGACGCTGCGTCTTCGCGAGTTCTACCGCCACGGCAAGCTGATGCTGCGCTTTGAGGTCGAGGATACCGGCATCGGCATCGACGAAGCGGGGCTGGCCAAGCTGTTCAAGCCGTTCTCGCAGGTCGATGCCTCGATCAGCCGCAAATANNCGCAAATATGGCGGCACCGGCCTAGGCCTCACCATCTGCAAGCAGATCGTCGAGAAGCTCGGCGGCGAGCTGGGCATGAGCAGCACTGTCGGCGTCGGCAGCATCTTCTGGTTCGAGCTTGCCGTCGTCGCCGTCGGCAAGGACGAGGTCCGCCGCCAGGCGACGGGACAGAACAAGGCGCCGCTGCCGCGACTGCGCATCCTTCTGGTCGAGGACAATCGCGTCAACCAGTTGGTCGCCACCCGTTTCCTAGACCGGCTCGGGCAGGAAGTCGTCGTCGCCGGCGACGGGGCGCAGGCCGTCTCGATCGCCAAGGAACAGACTTTCGACGTCATCCTGATGGACATGCAGATGCCAGTCATGGACGGCATCGAGGCTACGCGCCGTATCATCGCCGAAGGCGGGCTGTGCTCTGCCACGCCGATCATCGCGATGACGGCCAATGCCTCCGACGACGACCGCCGACGGTGCATCGAGGCAGGAATGGCCGGCTTCGAATCGAAACCGGTAACGATGGAAAGGCTGCGCAACGTGATACATTCGATCGTGAACGTTCCGGTGAACGGGCAGGACCGGGACATGTCGAACGACATCGGCCTGCCGGAACCGATCATCATCGACGACGTGGATTTTCCCCCGCTGGCGATTGAGGGCCTTGATGAGGCGCGTCAGTCCGAACTCGTCGATGCACTGGGCGAGGACGTGTTCCGCGAACTGGTCGAATCCTTCTTCAACGACGCGACCAGCCTGATCCAGGATCTGCATGTCGCGCTGGCCAATCACGACCCCGAGAAGATCGATCGCGCCCTGCACACGATCAAGGGCGCTGCGGTCAATGTCGGCCTGAACGACATTGCCGACCTTGCCCATGCGCTGCGCAGCCATCGTCCGTCGGCCGCCGACGTCGACAAGCTGAGCGGCGAAATCGAAACCCTGAAATTCAAATTGGTAGCTTGAGAGTGAAGGAGGCATCTATGCGTATATTGCTGGTGGATGACAACAGCACCAACCTGAAGCTGTTGACGAAACTCGTCGGCAAGCTGGACAGCTGCGAGGCTCTGGCTTTCGCAAGCCCCGACGCGGTCCTGTCCGCTCTTCCTGAACTCGATTTCGACATCGCGATCATCGACTATCAGATGCCGGTCTACAACGGCGTGGAGCTCTTTACCGAGATCGTGCGCTTCGAGAAATATGCCCAGGTTCCGGTGATCTTCGTCACGGCCGACAAGGACATGACGACACGCATGGCGGCGCTCAACGCCGGTGCCATCGACTTCCTGACGAAGCCGATCAATCCCGTTGAGTTTCAGGTGCGTGTGCAGAACATCGTGTCGCTTGCCCGGGCCCGGCGCCAACTCGCGGACCAGGCCGAATGGCTGCGTCGCGAGGTGGACCGCGCGGTTTTCGAATTGCGCCAGCGCGAACAGGAGATCATCCACCGCCTGACGCTCGCCGCCGGCTATAAGGACCCGGAAACCTCGCGCCACACGCTCAGGGTAGCCGCCTATTCCGAAGCGATCGGGATCGAGGTCGGCCTTCCGGGACAGTTTTGCAGCGACATCCGCCTCGCGGCTCCGATGCACGACATTGGCAAGGTGGCGATGCCGGATACGGTTTTGTTGAAGCAGGGTCGCCTCACCGAGGCCGAGTACCGGCAGATGCAGGCACATGCGCAGATCGGCAGCGACATCCTCGCCCGCTCGCACTCCTCCCTGCTACAGCTCGCATCGGAAATTGCCGCCAGCCATCACGAGCGGTGGGACGGTCAGGGATATCCGAATCGCCTGGCCGGCGCGGCGATCCCGATCTCGGGCCGCATCGTCTGCATTGCCGACAACTTCGATGCTCTGACGACCGAGCGGCCCTACAAGCCAGCATGGTCGTTCGAACGCACCGTTGAGCACATCGTCGGCCGCGCGGGCACGCAGTTCGATCCGGATTGCGTGGCGGCCTTCGAGCGCGCACTGCCGAAGATCAGGGCAATCATGGAAAACGATCGGCGTGAACAACTTGAGGAAGCGGAAAGGACGNNTCTTTCCGGAAAAGTCGCCTAAAGGCAGGTTTGCCCTACACCGGGAACATGCTATCTCCGGGCAAAGACCCATGCCCTGGAGGTTTGCCATGCGCTCGCTCACCATTCGCCGCCCCGATGACTGGCACCTGCATCTGCGCGATGGCGCGATGCTCGAAGGGGTGATTGGCGATACGAGCCGGCATTTCGCGCGCGCCATCATCATGCCCAACCTCGTGCCGCCCGTCGTCACGACGGCGGACGCGAGCGCCTATCGCGACCGCATCATGGCGGCCCTGCCACAGGGTGATCGCTTCGAGCCGCTGATGACCCTCTATCTCACCGAGGACACGAGCCCAGACGATGTGGAGGAGGGCGCAAAGAGCGGCCTCATCACCGCCGTGAAGCTCTACCCCGCCGGCGCCACGACCAATTCCCATGGCGGCGTGCGCGACATGGCAAAGGCCATGCCCGTGCTGGAGCGCATGGCGAAGATCGGCCTGCCGCTCTGCGTACATGGCGAGGTGACGACGCCCGAAGTCGACATTTTCGACCGTGAGAAGGTCTTCATCGACACCGTTCTCGATCCGCTGCGCCGGCGCCTGCCGGAACTCAAGGTCACGATGGAACATGTGACCACGTCGGACGGAATCGACTATATCCGTTCGGCCGAGCGCAACATTGCCGGCTCGATCACCACCCATCATCTGATCATCAACCGCAATGCCATCCTGGTCGGCGGGATCAAGCCGCATTACTACTGCCTGCCAGTCGCCAAGCGCGAGAGCCATCGCCTGGCGTTGCGCGCTGCCGCCACCTCCGGCGATCGCCGCTTCTTCCTCGGCACCGATTCCGCTCCGCATGTCGATCCCTTGAAGGAATGCGCCTGCGGCTGCGCCGGCATCTACACCTCGATCAACACCATGAGTTGCCTCGCCCATGTCTTCGAGCAGGAAAGCGCGCTCGACAAATTGGAAGCCTTCACTTCGCTGAACGGCCCGGCCTGGTACGGGCTGTCGCCGAATGCCGACACAATCACGTTGGTCAGGCGCGACACGCCGGTTTCCTATCCGGCAAAGATCGAGACCGGAGCCGGCCCCGTAACGGTTTTCGATCCGATGTTCGAGATCTTCTGGGAAGTGGACTGAAATATTCTTCCCGGACAACCCACCAGTTTTGGATCGCGTACACGCGAAAAAAACAGAGATCCAAAGCCTGTGGAGCCGATCTGGAAGTTCGCGACAGGCTTAGGGTCGATCCGCCAGGAATGCCCGGACCCTCGGCCCGGACATTCCTGAATGGATCAAAGCTTGACGCTGCCCAGCAGGTCTGGCCACAGGCCGGTAATGCCGACGATGATCAGATAGATCGCGATCACGTAGTTGAGCAGGCGCGGCATGACCAGGATAAGGATGCCGGCGATCAGTGCGATCAGCGGTTGAATGGCGATAGAGTTCATTTTGGTTTTCCTGTCTTAGCTTGCGGGGGTATTGGTGTCGATGCGTGCCTTGTCGCCGATTACAATAAGGTCCGACATTGTGGCCTGCTGTTGATTTCAGAATGCTGTGCCGCGAACCGGACAAACATGTGGTTGATACGGTTCTGTTTGAAGAGATTGGCGATTCAATCTAGTCCACCTTTGCGCCATTGTCTCAATCTGCGCCGAGCGCTGCGCAATTTTCCTCTGGCGCTGGCCAGTTCGCCGCGTTGCTGCTATTGGCCGCTTTCGGGTGCCGTAACGCGATAGGAGCCGAAATGATCCAGACGACCTTTCCCGAACCTGCCGTGATGGCGGAATTGATGGCGAAGATGCTGTGGGAGATCAAGGCGGTGCATTTCTCCGCCGACAAGCCCTACAAGCTGTCCTCCGGCATGATGAGCCCGGTCTATATCGATTGCCGCAAGCTGATCTCTTATCCGCGCATCCGCTCGGCGATCATGGACTTCGCCGCCGCCACGGTGATGCGCAATGCCGGCTTCGAGCAGTTCGACGTCGTGGCTGGTGGTGAGACCGCAGGTATTCCCTTTGCCGCCTTCCTCGCGGAGCGCCTCGGTCTGCCGATGATCTACGTGCGCAAGGCGCCAAAAGGCCATGGCCGTAATGCGCAGATCGAAGGCCATATGCCGGAAGGCGCACGTGTCCTGGTGATCGAGGACCTGACCACTGCCGGCGGCAGCATGTTCAAGTTCATCGATGCGATCCGTGCGGCCGGCGGTGTCGTCGATCACGGCGTCGCGCTGTTCTACTACGGCATATTCCCCGAGGCAGAAGAGCGTTTCACCAATGGCAACGTGATGCTGCACCACATCGCCACCTGGCGGGAAGTGCTCGCTGTCGCCCGTGAGAAGAGGCTCTTCGATGAAAAGACGCTGTCGGAGGTCGGAGCTTTCCTCGATGCGCCGCTGGCCTGGTCGGCCCGCAACGGCGGTGTCGCTTCGCTTGGTTGAGGTGGACTGGCCTTCCGCGATCGAATGCACTAAATCGATTTAAACCCGACTTCGGATAGAGGGAATGGAGGAGGTCGAATGATATTGTGTTGTGGCGAAGCGCTGATCGACATGTTGCCGCGCGAATCGACGTTCGGCGAGCGGGCTTTCGCGCCGCACGCTGGTGGTGCGATCTTCAACACCGCCATCGCACTCGGCCGGCTTGGCGTTCCGACCGGCTTTTTCACCGGGCTCTCCGACGACATGATGGGTGACATTCTGCGCGAGAGGCTGCGGTCCAGCAGCGTCGACTTCAGTTTCTGCGCGACGTCGTCGCGGCCCACGACGATTGCCTTCGTCAAGCTCGTCGACGGCCATGCAACCTACGCCTTCTATGACGAGAACACCGCCGGTCGGATGATCTCGCCAGCCGATCTGCCGGGTTTGGGCGAGGAATGCGAGGCGCTTCATTTTGGCGCGATCAGCCTCATTCCCGAACCATGTGGCTCGACCTACGAGGCGCTGATGGTGCGCGAGCATCAGAGCCGCGTCATCTCGCTCGATCCCAATATCCGCCCGAGCTTCATCAAGGACAGGGCCGCGCACATGGCGCGGATCAACCGCATGGCCGCCATGACTGACATCCTCAAGTTCTCCGACGAGGATCTTGAGTGGTTCGGTCTGCCCGGCGGTATCGACGACCGTGCCCGCCATTGGCTGGACATGGGCGCCAAGCTCGTCGTCATCACCCGCGGAGCCGATGGAGCGACCGGCTATACCGATCGTTTCAAGGTCACTGTGCCGAGCGAGCGGGTCAAAGTGGTCGATACCGTAGGTGCGGGCGATACCTTTGATGCGGGTATCCTGGCGTCGCTGAAGCGCCAGGATCTGCTGGCCAAGGCCAAGGTCGCGGCGCTGGACGAGGCGGCGGTTCGCTCCGCCCTCGAACTGGGCGCCAGGGCGGCGGCCGTCACGGTCTCGCGCGCCGGTGCCAATCCACCCTATGCCGACGAAATCGGGCTCGTCTGACGCGAGCCTCCTGCACCCGTCGCGTGGCTATTTCGCCCTCGAAAGCAGCGTCGCGACCAGGCCGGCGGTCGAGCTGTCATGACCAGTCGCGGCCACCTTGCCTTCAACCACCGGCAACAGGCCGGTTGCGAGTTCCTTGCCAAGCTCGACACCCCATTGATCGAAGGAGTTGATCCGGAAGATCACCCCTTCGACGAACACGCGATGCTCGTAGAGTGCGATCAGTCGGCCGAGCGTATAGGGTGTCAGCTGGTCGTATGCGAAGGTGATCGACGGACGGTTGCCGGAGAATACGCGGTGCGGGGCGATGGACTCAGCCTCGGCTTCGTCCATTCCTTTGGCCGTCAGCTGCGACTTGGCCTCGGCGAGCGTGCGCCCCTTCATCAGGGCTTCCGATTGCGCCAGGCAATTGGCGATCAGCAACTGGTGCTGGTGTCTCAGATCGGGCTCGAAGCCGCGCGCGGCGATCAGGAACTCAGCCGGAATGATGCTCGTTCCCTGGTGGATCAGCTGGTAGAAGGCGTGCTGGCCATTGGTGCCCGGTTCGCCCCAGACCACTGGACCGGAACTGCCGGCAACGGGCTTGCCGTCGATGGTGACGCTCTTGCCGTTCGATTCCATGTCCAGCTGCTGCAGATAGGCCGGAAAGCGCGATAGCCGCTGGTCATAGGGCAGGATCGCCCGCGTCTGGTAGCCGAGCACGTTGCGATGGTAGACGCCGATCGCGCCGAGCAGCATCGGGAGGTTCTGCCGGAAGGGCGCGTTACGGAAATGCTGGTCCATCGCATGGGCGCCGTCGAGGAAGCGTCCGAAGTCGTCTTCGCCAATGGCAATCATCAGCGGCAGGCCGATCGCCGACCAGATCGAATAGCGCCCGCCGACCCAGTCCCAGAAACCGAACACGCGCTCGGGATCGATGCCGAAGGCGGCGACCTTATCGAGCGCGGTCGAAACCGCGGCGAAGTGCTTGCCGACCGCGGCCTCGCCGAGCTTTTCGGCAACGAACCGCCGCGCCGTCTGCGCATTGGTCATGGTTTCGATCGTCGTGAACGTCTTGGAGGCGATGATGAAAAGGGTCGTTTCGGCGGAGAGGATCTTCAGCGTGTCGCTGATATGGGCGCCGTCGACATTGGAAACGAAGTGCAGGCGCGGGCCGTCATGGAAGGGGGCGAGCGCCAGCGTCGCCATCGCCGGGCCCAGGTCGGAACCGCCGATACCGATATTGACCACATCGGTGATCGCCTTGCCGGTCGAGCCCGTGAGCGTGCCCGAGCGGATTCCCTCGGCAAAGCGGCCCATGGCGGCAAGCACGGCATTCACCTCGGGCATGACGTCGCGGCCGTCCACTATGACCGGCGTGTTCGACCTGTTGCGCAAGGCCGTATGGAGGACTGCACGTCCCTCGGTGAAGTTGATAGGCTCGCCGGCAAACATCGCATCGCGCTTTTCGGCGACGTCGGCGCAAAGCTCTTCGAGCAGGCCCATGATCTCCCCGTTTACCGCGCATTTCGAATAATCCATCAACAGATCGTCGAGTGCGGCGCTGAAGCGGGTGAAGCGCCCGGCATCGGCGGCAAAGGCGGCGCGCAGATCCTCGGCCCTTGTAGCCGTGGCGGTGCTCGTGAGTTTGTCGATGATTGCCTGCATCTTCGTTTCCCTGATTTGGCGGAGATGCTGGCGACACTATTCTGGGCGGCGCGAGCGATCAAGCTCACAGGAAAACGCCCGGGCTGCCGAAGGGCGGCCCGGGTGGGTAGGAGCAGTTGTCGCCTGCGGCCGTTCTATTTGGCCAGTTCGCTGTCGCGCAGTTCGCGCCGCAGGATCTTGCCGACATTCGATTTCGGCAATTCACTGCGGAATTCGATATAGCGCGGGCGCTTGTAGTTGGTCAGGTTGGTGACGCAATGCGCCTTGAGATCGGCCTCGGTGAGGCCCGGGTCCTTCTTGACCACGAAGATCTTCACCGCCTCGCCGGAATGGGCGTCCGGAACCCCGATCGCAGCGCATTCGAGCACGCCAGGATGCATTGCGGCCACTTCTTCGATCTCGTTGGGGTAGACGTTGAAGCC
>DBUL01000188.1:0-318 GCA_002307905.1 Rhizobiaceae bacterium UBA1291 | reverse complement strand
CCTCGGTCATGACCTTGTCTGTCTCTTCGGGGCGCTGCCAGTAGCCGGCCATGACCTGCGGTCCGCGAATACAGATCTCACCGACTTCGCCGATCGGCAGGGTGGCCCCGTCCTCATCGCGGATTTCAATGTCCGTCGAGGGGAGCGGCAGACCGATCATGCCGCTGAATTCCGTGGTGTCGAGACGGTTGACGGTGGCTACCGGCGATGTTTCCGACAGTCCGTAGCCTTCGGTGATCGGGCAGCCGGTCATCTCATACCAGCGTTCGGCAACGGGCCGTTGCACGGCCATGCCGCCGCCCAGCACCAGCAGCATCG
>DBUL01000205.1 GCA_002307905.1 Rhizobiaceae bacterium UBA1291 | reverse complement strand
CAAGAACGTCATGCCGCGCGTCGCGGCCCTGCTCGACGTGATGCAGGTCTCGGAGATCACCGAAGTCGTCTCGGCCGACACCTTCAAGCGTCCGATCTATGCCGGCAACGCCATCCAGACGGTTCAGTCCACCGACACCAAGAAGGTGATTACGGTGCGCACCACGGCTTTTGCCGCGGCGGGCGAAGGCGGCTCGGCGGCCGTCGAAACGGTGGGCGCCGCCGCCAATCCGGGTGTATCGACCTTCGTCAACGATGCGCTGTCGACCTCCGACCGTCCGGAACTGACTTCGGCCAAGATCATCATCTCGGGTGGTCGCGCGCTCGGCTCGTCGGAGAAGTTCAACGCGGTCATCCTGCCGGTCGCCGACAAGCTCGGTGCTGCCGTCGGCGCTTCGCGCGCCGCGGTCGATGCGGGCTATGCCCCGAACGACTGGCAGGTCGGCCAGACCGGCAAGGTCGTGGCGCCGGGCCTGTACATCGCCATCGGCATCTCGGGCGCCATCCAGCACCTGGCCGGGATGAAGGATTCCAAGGTGATCGTGGCGATCAACAAGGACNNACCGATCTTCCAGGTCGCCGATTACGGTCTGGTCGCCGACTTGTTCGACGCACTGCCGGAGCTCGAAAAGGCGCTTTGACACGCCGTCTTTTCGCAACTGCGAAATGGACTGGAAAAACACCCCGCGCGGGTCTATCAATTTGCCGGGCCGGCTTCCGTTGGCCCGGCATTCTTGTAAAGTAGGACTGCGGAGCGGCGAGGAGAGCACCATGATGACGGTTATCAGCAATGTCGGCGTCGTAGGCGCAGGTCAAATGGGCTGCGGCATTGCCCATGTCTCGGCACTCGCGGGCTNNCTGACGATCTACGACCTCTCCAAGGATCGGATCGAGGCGGGACTGGCCACCATCAACGGTAACCTCGCCCGTCAGGTGACGAACGGCAAGCTCTCCGACGAGGATCGCAAGGCCGCCCTCTCGCGCATCACCGGCTCTGCCGACATCAACGACATGGCACCGATGGACCTCGTGATCGAGGCTGCGACGGAGGACGAAACCGTCAAGCGCAAGATCTTCGCCCAGCTCTGCCCGGTCCTCAAGCCCGAAGCTCTGATCGCTACCAATACCTCTTCGCTATCCATCACCCGGCTCGCGTCCGCCACCGACCGCCCGGAACGCTTCATGGGCATTCACTTCATGAACCCGGTGCCGGTGATGAAGCTGGTCGAACTGGTGCGCGGCATCGCCACCGAGGAGACGACCTTCGAAACGGCCAAGACATTCGTCAGGTCTCTCGACAAGACCATTACGGTCGCCGAGGACTTCCCGGCCTTCATCGTCAACCGAATCCTGCTGCCGATGATCAACGAGGCGATCTACACGCTCTACGAGGGCGTGGGTTCGGTCGAGGCAATCGACACGGCAATGAAGCTCGGCGCCAATCACCCGATGGGGCCGCTGCAGCTCGCCGACTTCATCGGCCTCGACACCTGCCTCTCGATCATGCAGGTGCTGCACGATGGCCTGTCGGACACCAAATATCGCCCCTGCCCGCTACTGGTGAAATATGTCGAGGCCGGCTGGCTCGGCCGCAAGGCCGGCCGCGGTTTCTACGACTATCGTGGCGAAGTGCCGGTGCCGACTCGCTGAGGCAGTCCGCCGGAAACGGCGTTAAAATCAACGCAATATAAAGGCCCTCATACCCACCGTTTCGGAGATGATCTTGTCCGGCAGGCCGGCGCCCGGCTCGGCGTGAATGGCGAGTTTGCCGAAAGTCGTATCGCTCGTCTCCCTGAAAGAGCTGTCACAGGGCACTGGCGCCGACCAGGAAAAGCGCGTGGCTCGCGGCGAATCAGGGTCCGACAGCCGCCTTGATCAGGGCCCGGGCATCCGGGCTGTCCCAGGCGGCAGGGCCGTTCATCGCGCCAAGCAGGCAGCCCTTGCCGTCGATCAGCAACGTGGCCGGCAGGCCGAAGGCCAAGCCCTCCTTCTTCAGCGTATTGAACACGCCCATGCTGGCATCGCGGTAGAGCCCGAGCGCGTCGACCCCGGTCTCTTCGAGGAAGGCCTTGGGTTTGTCGATCGTGCCGGTGTCGATATTGATCGCCAGGACCTGGAACATCTCGCTGCCCTCGGCCTTCTGCAGCGCATTGAGCGCCGGCATTTCCTCGCGGCAGGGCACACACCAGGTGGCCCAGAGATTGAGCAGCACCGTCTTGCCGGCAAAATCGGCAAGGGTCAGATCCTTGTCGGCCTGGTCCTTGAAGGCGAGCCCGGCGATCACCCGCGGCTCCGCCGCCGCGACCATGGCGGCGACCTCACCGGTGGTGAATGGCTTGAGGGAGGCCGCTTTTTCGACGGAAGTCGCACACTGCGCGGCATCGGCGACTTCCGTCCCATTGCCAGAGGTGGTCTGCTTCACGTATACCGCGACCGCGCCGGCAAGGATCCCGGCGACCGCCGCAATCGCAACAAGCTTGGCGGAAGGAAGTCCGAGCGGTCTTTTTTCTGTCATTGCAGTCTCCAGGATGGGCAAGGCATGGCCGAGGACACCAAGAACACGAAATCCTCCAACCAGATGTGGGGCGGTCGCTTCGCGTCCGGGCCTGCGGCCATCATGGAGGAGATAAATGCCTCCATCGGTTTCGACAAGAAGCTTTACGCCCAGGACATCCGCGGCTCAATCGCCCATGCGACCATGCTGGCGCATCAAGGCATTATCTCGGCGGAGGACAAAGACAAGATCGTTCACGGGCTGAACACGATCCTGTCAGAGATCGAAGAGGGCCAGTTCGTGTTCTCGCGCAAGCTCGAGGACATCCACATGAACGTCGAGGCACGGCTGGCTGAACTGATCGGCCCGGCCGCCGGACGGCTGCACACCGCCCGCTCGCGCAATGACCAGGTCGCACTCGACTTCCGCCTCTGGGTCAAGGAAGAGCTGCAGAAGGTCGAGGCCTCGCTGACCGCCCTGATCGCCGCCTTCCTCGACCGCGCCGAGGAACATGCCGACACCGTCATGCCCGGCTTCACCCACCNNCCGGCACCGGCTTTGCCATCGACCGCCATATGACAGCACAGGCGCTCGGCTTCCGCGAGCCGACCCGCAATTCGATCGACACCGTGTCGGACCGCGACTTCGCGCTGGAATTCCTGTCGATCGCCTCGATCTGCG
>DBUL01000127.1 GCA_002307905.1 Rhizobiaceae bacterium UBA1291 | reverse complement strand
CGGCAGGCCAGAGGGGGTGTTAAAGCCTCGAAACAAGTATCGCCGCCTCTGCGGCCGGGAACACGGAATGACCAGTTTGACAGCACGACACCTTGCCGCCGACGAGAGCCCGCCCCCGGTGGAGTTCGCGTTTCACGGAGTGAGCGCGGTCTGCGATCTGTCCGGCGCGCTCTATCTTCCTGACCTGTCCATGCTGGTCGTCTCCGACCTGCACCTCGAAAAAGGTGCCGCCTTCGCCCGGCGCGGCCAGCTTCTGCCGCCCTATGACACGCTCGCGACGCTGAAGATCCTTGAAGCGGTGATCGTCCGCCACGATCCCAAGATCGTCGTTAGCCTCGGCGACAATTTCCACGATCCGGTCGGCTCGGCGCTGATGCCCGAGGCCTATCGCCAGCGCATCGCNNGGCACGTCCGACCTGCCGGGCATCTCGGTCGACGAGCTCGCCTATGGCGGACTGACCTTCCGCCACGAGCCGAGCCTTGCCGCGGCCAGGGGCGAGGTCGCCGGCCATCTGCACCCTTGCGCCACTGTGCGCCGTCGCGAAAAATCGGTCCGCCGTCCCTGCTTCGCCAGCGACGGCATACGCCTGATGATGCCGGCCTTCGGCGTCCTGACCGGCGGCCTCGATCTTCGCCACAAGGCCTTCACAGGCCTGTTCGACCGCACGGCCCTCATCGCCCATCTGCTCGGCCGTGATAGGGTCTATTCGGTGCGCTTCTCCAACCTCATCGGCTGAGGTCAGCTTTCCGCCGGGGCAGGGGCATAGCGCAGGACCACCCCGCCGGTCTTCAGCGGCCGGGTCTCGAGCAGCGTGAAGACGCGTGGCGTTTCGGCCTGCTTGAAATGCGGATTGCCGCCGCCGAGCACCACCGGCACGATGCAGAGCCTTATCTCGTCGACCAAGCCTGCCTTCAACAAACTGTCCGTCAACTCGGCGCTGCCGAAGACGAAAATGTCCTTGCCCGGCTGCGCTTTCAGCGTGGTGAGTTCGCCGACGATGTCGCGAACGATGCGGGTGTTGTTCCAGTCGGCATGCGTCAGCGTCCGCGATACGACGATCTTGGCGATCGCGTTCATATATTCCTTGATCTCGAGTTCTTCGGCGGCGTCGACCCAATACGCCGCCATGCCCTCATAGGTCTTTCGGCCAAAGACCAGCAGGTCCGCCTCTCGGCCGATCTCCAGTGAATAGGCCCGCAGTTCCCCGCCCCAGACGCGCTCGTGGAAGGCAAGATCCCAGGGAGATTTTCCCTCGAAATAGCCGTCGAGGGTCATCAGATTCCAGATGATCAGTTTGCGCATGGCGTCCTCCCGTATAGATGCTCAAAACAGCTTGCAATATGCAATCAGTTGTCTTTTAGCTCAACTGATGGCAGATCGCAACTGGTCGAGCGGAGATGTCATGCCCGACCCCCACCGCTCCGGATGCCCGATCAACCTGACGCTCGAGGTTCTCGGCGACCGCTGGAGCCTGATCGTCATCCGCGATGTGATGTTCGGCAACCGCCGCCATTTCCGCGAACTTTTGCAGAATTCCGAGGAGGGTATCGCCTCCAACATCCTCGCTGACCGCCTGAAAAAGTTGGTCGGAAAGGGGCTGCTCAGCCGCGCCGACGATCCGACCCACAAGCAGAAAGGCATCTATAGCCTCACCGAAATGTCGATCGACCTCGTGCCGCTCTTTGCCGAAATGGGCGCCTGGGGGAGAAAGCATCTGCCCGTCTCGGAAGATCTGGCGATCCGTGCCGAACTGCTGGAACAGGGCGGGCGGTCGCTCTGGCAGGATTTCATGGCCGAGCTGCGCGCGCTTCACCTCGGTGTACCGATGCCCGCAGACACGCCATCCGCCCTGGCGCGGCTGACCGAAGCCTATCTCGAGGTCAGGGCCAGGATGGACGCGGCGAAAGGGTCTTAGTCGCGCCGGAAGATAAGGCTTGCGCCCCATCCGGTGATCACGGCAAGCAGGACGGCGAACAGGCCGTAGGAGAGCGGGCTCTCATGCGCGGCCCGCGAGATCGAATCCTCGAGCCCGGTCTTGATGACCCGCAACGGCAGGTCCCGCTCGGCGATGAATTCGCCTGTCTTGAACAGGTAGGCACGGACGATATGGACGCCGTCGGGTATGCTGGCCGGCAGCCTGAGCGTCGCCTTGAACAGGCTCGAACTGACGAAACGGACACCGGCGTCCTGGCCCTGGTAGTAACCGCCGGCCTGCTTGAGGCGGCGAAAGGCCTGGCGAAATTCCGTGAGATTGGCCGCACCGCTGAGATAGCCGGTCGGGGTCAGCGCCAGATGGTCGATACCGATGCCGAGCTCGGTCAGCGTCTGTGGCTTGGTGATATCCGCTAGCGTCCGCGTGCTCGCCAGGGAATAGGAAGTCGGCATGCGCTCGAAGGTCATCGAGGTGCGGTTGACCCATATGCCGAACAGACGCTCCTTGCGGCGCACCGTGGCGTCGTCGCGCGGGCCTTCCAGCGTCACCACCACGTCATATTGGCCGATGGCGAGAAGCAGCGCGTCGCTGTTGATCACGGACCCGAAAATCGTGAGGTCGGCGCCGCGGAAATCCGAGGTGATGGCGATCTCGCTCGTCGAAGTGCCGATCTCGAGATCTTCCTTGCCGGTCATGTCGGCTGCGAGCGGTACTTGCGCAAAGGCCGGGCCGCAGAGGAGGCTGCCGGTAAAAATCAGGACTGCGAACAGCAAGGACCGCATCTTCAGCCTCCGATCGCGAGGGAATAGAGATCGTCCGGCGTCAGCACCAGTTCGACCGCCAGCCGCAGGCCGACCGCCAGAACCAGAAGGCCGAGCAGCGCACGCAACTGCTCGCCGCGCAGCTTCTGGCCGACCCGAACGCCATATTGCGCGCCGACCACGCCGGCCAGCATCAGGATGAAGGCCAGCACGATATCGACCGAATAGTTGGTCGCGGCCTGCACCACGGTGGTGTAGGCGGTGGTGAAGATAATCTGGAAAAGCGACGTCCCGACCNNCCGACCACGACATTGGTCGGGATGCGCAAGAGATAGATCATCGCCGGGACCATGATGAAACCGCCGCCGACGCCCATGACGGAGGTCAGTATGCCGACGGCAAACCCGAGCGCGATGATCGGCAGGACGCTGAGATAGATCTTCGACTTCTTGAACCGCATCTTGAAGGGCAGGCGGTGCACCCAGTTGTGCTGGCCCGGCCGCTTCCGGCTGATCGGCTGGTTCCTCGCCGCGCGCCGCATGGCGTTTAGGCTCTCCATCAGCATCAGCACGCCGACTGTTCCCAGGAAGATGACGTAGAGCAGCGAGATCACCAGGTCGAGCTGACCCTGGCGCCTGAGCCAGGAAAAAATCAGCACCCCGATCGATGCGCCGACCAGACCGCCGACAAGCAGCACGAGGCCGAGCTTCATGTCGAGTGTGCCGCGGCGGAAATGGCTGATCGCCCCGGAAACCGATGAGGCAACGACCTGGTTGGCACCGGTCGCGACCGCGACGACGGGGGGAATATTGTAGAAGATCAACAACGGCGTGATGAGAAAGCCCCCGCCGACGCCAAACATGCCGGACAGAAATCCGACGGCCGCACCCATCCCGAGAATGATGAAAATATTCACCGAAAGTTCTGCGATCGGCAGGTAGATCGTCACGCTCGGACCTCAAATGCGTCGGCCCGCCGGAGCGGGCTCAATAGGGGGTCAAGTCGGGAATGCCACCTGTGTTCGGCAGAAAGCGAAACAGGCTCAAGTCCTTGATCGGACTTGACCTATATCAGTTCCTTCTTGCGCCCGCAGGCGGAGCGAGTCAATTATGAAGCCTGCCATACGCCGGCTTTTTTCCCTTTTTATGACGGTCGCCGCCTATTTGTTGCGTGCGAGAAGCTCGTTCACCAGTTTGTCGGTCACCTGGCCGGTCGGGTCCTGGCCGATCGACGTCTGGAAGGCCTTGATGGCGGAAACCGTCTGATTCCCCATCACGCCGTCCGGCGTGCCGGCATCAAAGCCGTTCTTGTTCAGGATCGCCTGGATGTTGCGGATCGCCTTCTTCATGTCGACGCTGGCGGTCTTCA
>DBUL01000065.1:6138-10211 GCA_002307905.1 Rhizobiaceae bacterium UBA1291 | reverse complement strand
GATGTTGTCGCGAATCGAGCGATGCAGCAGCGACGTGTCTTGCGTGACGACACCGATCAGCGACCGCAGGCTCTCCTGCGAGACCGCGGAAATGTCCTGGCCGTCGATCAGGATATGGCCCTTCTCCAGATCGTAGAAACGCAGCAAGAGGTTCATCAGCGTCGTCTTGCCGGCACCGGAGCGTCCGACCAGACCGACCTTCTCGCCAGCCTTGATGGTCAGCGAGAAGTCCTCGATCACGCCCTTGTCCTTGCCATAGTGGAAACGGACATGGTCGTAGACGATCTCGCCCTTCGGCGCTTCCAGAGCCTTGGCGCCCGGCGCGTCGGTGATGTCGTGCGCCTTGGTCATCATGCCCATGCCGTCATAGACCGTGCCGATGTTTTCGAACAGCGCCGAGACCTCCCACATGATCCACTGCGACATGCCGTTGATCCGCATGGCAAGGCCGATGGCGACCGCGATCGCGCCGACCGAAACCGTGCCCCCCAGCCAGAACCAGATGCTGAGGCCGGATATGGCGAAGAGCACGATCGCGTTGTTGATGTCGACGAAGACATTGAGCAAGGTGATCTGCCGCATCTGCCGGTGGACGGTGTCGAGGAAGGCGTTCATGCCTTCCTTGGCATAGGCTTCCTCACGACCGGCATGCGAGAACAGCTTCACCGTTGCGATATTGGTGTAGCTGTCGACGATCCGCCCTGTCATCATCGAGCGTGCATCGGCCTGCGCGCTGGAAAGCCGCCGCAGCCGCGGGACGAAGAGGGTGAGGATCAGCGTGTAGACGACGATCCAGATGATCAGCGGCGCCACAAGCCGCCAGTCGGCGGCAAACACCAGTGCCAGCATCGAGACGAAGAAGCTGATCGCATAGACGAACACGTCGATGATCTTCATAACCGCTTCCCGTACGGCAAGCGAGGTCTGCATCACCTTGGTGGACACCCGGCCGGCAAATTCGTTGGCGAAGAAGGTCATCGAATGGCGCAGCAGGAAGCGGTGCATCTGCCAGCGGGCGATCATCGGGAAATTGCCGGCGAGCACCTGGTGCATGGTCAGCGTATGGATGAATCCGACGACCGGTAGGCCCACCAGAAGCAGCGCCGCCATCCAGATCAGCCTGCCCTTCTCCATTTCGAGAAAGGTGGCGCGGTCGGCAACCGACAGCCAATCGACGATATTGCCGAGGAACTGATAGAGGAGGACCTCACCCACGGCGATCAGCATGGAGCAGAGCCCCAGCAGCAAAAGCCAGGGGCCAGCCGGCTTCGTATAGTGCCAGCAGAATGCCACGAGCCCGTTCGGCGGTAGCACCGGATCCTCTGGCGGATAAGGATTGAGGCGGTTTTCGAACCACGAAAACATCGAAATTCTCCAGAAAAACAGCGCCCCTTGCAATCCGGAAGCCGCTTGGCTGTGCCGGGAGGGCGGAATATCAGACAATGAGGCCTTGATGGGCCGCAAGGTGATTCAAATAGACAAGTCTTTGAAGATGGGCGACGGCGTCGCCGTCACGCGGCCTGCAAGTAATGCGGCACCGGAAGGCGCATCATGCCATGTGATATCATCGAGGCCTCCCTGTTGCGTGTTGAAGAGGAGTGCTTTCTACCTTTCCTAACCCGAATTGAAAAGCATCAAACTTCCGGTCGAGTTTCGATCCGATGAACCTGTTGCTTGACGACAACAGGCAATCGCGCCTCACCGTCCCCTTGAGCAGAACGGTAGCCTCGCGCTAGAAAAGACCATGAACGCACTCCGCATCGCCCTTTACCAACCGGACATTCCCGGCAATACCGGCACGATCNNCGCCTGCCTCGGCCTCGGCATCGACATCATCGAACCTGCCGGCTTCGACATTTCCGACCGCAACCTCAAGCGGGCCGGCATGGATTATCTGGCAAGCGTCTCGCTCGTGCGCCACGTCAATTTCGAACACTTCGAGGAATGGCGACGCGAGAGCGGCCGCCGGCTCGTGCTCGCATCGACCAAGGCCGCCGAGCACTACACCGATTTCGCCTATCATCCCGACGACATCCTGCTGTTCGGGCGCGAAAGCGCCGGCGTTCCCGATCACGTCCATGACAAGGCTGACGCCCGCCTCACCATTCCCATGGTCGAAGGCCAACGCTCTATCAACGTGGCCATGTCAGTCGCGATGATCGCCGGCGAGGCACTCAGGCAGGTGCGGTGAGCCATGCGGCAGCAGCCCGGCGCCTTTCCCCTCCATCAATCAATCGTCGCAAGGCCGCGCTAGACTGGTCGCGCCTGCTGCCGTGCGGGTGCATCCTTTGCGTTCACAGGCATTCACAACTGCGACATGATGGCTTCGGCGTCCCTCTAAGTTTGCTAATTCTACCGGAAGCTGATATGCTGCATCGCAATAAAAAACCGGGAGACGATCTATGTTCAAGACCGCATTCGCCCTGAGTTTAACCCAGTTCGCAAGAACCCTCAGCATTCCGGAGCGGCTGCAGCGCCGCCCTGCCCGCAATGCCACGCTCGAACCCTGGCGGCTGCGCAACACCGGCCTCGACGCGCTTTACTACGACGTGAAGTCGCTGACCGCGGAGGAGACTTTCTACATCAGCGATTCCCTGGGTTCGGAAGGCCTGATCATGATCGTGCCGCCAAGCGGCGGCGACATGCTGACCATCTGCGACAGCGTGGCCGAGTACAAGCTGCGCGGCGGGAGCGACGTGCATGCCCTCGCTATCGCCGGTATCGGCGGCTCGGCGATCGGTGCTGCCGCCTTCGCCCGCAACGTCGCCGATGCGATCGGTGAGCCGGTCGCCGCCGTGGTTTCCGGCTACGGTCTCGGCGACATCATCAACGAAACCATCGGCGGCTCGTTCTTCTTCGGCTGGCTAGGCCACATGCGCAACGATCTTGAGGTGATCGACGATGTCGTCGGTCGCCCGCATCTCGGTGCCTACGAGGATCGCCACAAGCTGGCGCTGAAAGCCCGTCCGAGCGCGCTCGACACCGATACCGTTGAAACCCTGCTGGCGGATTCGAGCCTCTCCTTCCACCTTCTTGCCGGCCATTCGCGCGGCAATCGCGTTCTCTCCGAGGCGCTCTACGCCATTAGGGAAGAGGATCGGCGGCGACTGCGTGAGCTCGCCGGCGGCTTGCGCATCGTCACCTTCGGTGGCCGCATCACCATGCCGCCGGACTGTCGTGAGGTAGTCGACGTGATCGGCGAACTCGACTGGTTCGGCGAGATCAACTCGCGCCCGCAAATCGACAGCGATATTCGCGTGCCGCTGGCGGGCCACTCGACCAACACTGACCTTGCCGGCGCGCTGCAGGTGACCAAGATCCTGAAGGGCATTATCGCCCGCAGCTTGCCGGTCGTAACGGAACAGGCGGAAACGGCCGCGCCTGTGGCGACCATCGCCGAGGACGCCGCGGTTTCGCCGATCCCCGAGCTGGAGGCCGAAGCAGCTCCCGAAGTTGAGATTGCCGAGCCAGCGGTCCTCGCCGAAGCAGCACCTGAAACGCTTGAGGCAGATGCGCCGGTGAAATTGAAACAACCGCCTGTGGCCAAGACTATGCAGGTGGAAGCCGAGGCCGTGATCGTCGAAGCCGCCGCGCCAGACGTCGCCGCGAAGAAGGAGAAGCCCATTGCTTCGCCAGTAACCATGGTCGCCGATAAACCCGTGGCAACAGCACCAGAAATCGAAGCGCCTCCCGCGGAGCCTGTTGCGCAGCGCCACCCTGCCCGCANNGCTAAGGGCCGATCCCGACCGAACAAACGACAAGGCCGGCGAACTTTCGCCGGCCTTTTGCATAGTGAAGCGTCATGCTCAGGCGAACAGCTTCAGCGAAGCCCCCATGGAACTGTTGGCAATGTTTAGGCCGATAGTCTGCAACTGCTGCTGGACCTTCTGTGCCGACAGCCTCGCGGAATCTTCCTCCATGTCCGCATCCACCAGACGGCCAATGCCGATCTCCGTGATATCCTGAAGATCTTGCAGGAATTCGGTGTTTGAGGCGATCCGGCTACGGGTCGCACCGAGATTGGCGCTGGCATCGATCATGCTGGTCATCATGGAGTTCATCGCCGAAATCAT
>DBUL01000065.1:443-6082 GCA_002307905.1 Rhizobiaceae bacterium UBA1291 | reverse complement strand
AAGCCATCCTGCGCGTTCTGGCCGCTGATCAAAGTCGACTTCGCTGTGTCGAAATCGATGACATTGACTGAGACATCGCCATTTCCATTGCTTGTAACAGAAGCCACCATCGACTGGATCTTGGGCTGCTGACCGACATCCAGGTTCAGCCAGTTCTGGCCGTTGAACGCGCTCGACTGGGCAAGCGTACCCAGTTGCTCCTTAAGTTGGGTGATCTCCGCATTGACGGCCGACCGGTTCGTGCCGACCGCCTGGGCGAGAACCAGCCTGGATTGTATCTCGGCAACGATCGAGGTCGCCATCTCCATGCCGAGCGCAGCGGTATCGGTGACTGCGGCGGCCAGCCCAGTGGCGTCCTCGGCGCTGGACAGCGACATGTTGTCGGCGCTCATCGTCGTGGCGATCGACCAATAGGCGGCGTTGTCCGACGCCTCGTCGACCCGCTTGCCCGAGGCAACCCGCGTCTGCGTCGCTTCGAGCGCCCGGCTCGAACCGGTCAGCAGCGACAGTGCCGAGGCAGACGTCGAATTAAAGGAAACGCTTGTCATCATTTGTCCTTGCTGTGAACCACGTGACCTGCCGAGGCGAAAGCCAGGGCTTTGACAACGAGTTCATGCGGGGGGAGGCACGCACGCGCAAACCACCGACCGAGGCATACATGCCAGGGACGGCTTGATATCCGCTTTCAGAAACCGTTAGGATTTTAGCCATTGCCGGATAACCCCTCGCGAAATGCAGGGGCGCGCGAGGCAAAACGCCCGGCGCGGTCAGTCGGCTGACGGTAGGCGGCGCATCGTGAACTCGATCCGGTCGCCATCGAGTTGGCGCCAGCTCTCGACTTCCGTCCAATAGGCCGCCTTGGGAAAACTGTCGAACCATTCCCGTGCCTTGGCCCGCGCCTCGTCACGCGTGAGGCAGAAGGTCTCGCGCACGAAATGGCCACCATCCTTGCCGGCCTTGGCCTGCCGGTGGCTGGCAATGCGTCTTTTCAGGCCGTCGAACGACGGAGGACCGGGTATTTTCGTCATGAAACACCTCGCTTGCGATCAAATTAATGACGGAACGCCCGTTTTGCGAGTCGATTTTTCAACGAATGAAGGACCGCGGACTGGTCCAGGCGAGATGGTCCTGTTAATTGCGGAATTCGAATGGGCGCCGAGTCGGCGCATGGGCTGTTGTCCAGGGGAAGCCATGCAAAGACCTGATCTGCCGAAAGGCCTGCCAGACGACATCGAGGAAAAGAAGCTGGCGGCACGCGCCTGGTTCGAAAACCTGCGTGATACGATTTGCGCGTCTTTCGAGGCGCTCGAAGACGAGCTCACCGGCCCGCTCGCGGATCAGGCACCTGGCCGCTTCACGGCCAAGGACTGGCAGCGCGACGGCGGCGACGGCGGCGGCGGGCGCATGTCGATGATGGAAGGCCGCGTCTTCGAGAAGGTCGGCGTGCATACTTCGACGGTCCACGGCGAATTCTCCCCGGAATTCCGCAAGACCATGCCGGGTGCCGAGGAAGATCCGCGCTTCTGGGCTTCGGGCATCTCGCTGATCGCCCATCCGGTCAATCCGAACGTGCCGGCCGTGCACATGAACACCCGCATGGTGGTGACCACCAGCCAGTGGTTCGGCGGCGGTGCCGACCTTACCCCAGTGCTCGATCGACGCCGAACCCAGGAAGACCAGGACAGCCGGCTTTTCCACCGCGCCATGGAAATCACCTGCAGCCGCCACGCCCAGGTCGCGGACTATCCCAAATACAAGACCTGGTGCGACGACTATTTCTTCCTTCCCCACCGCAACGAAGCACGCGGTATCGGCGGCATCTTCTTCGACTGGCTGCATTCCGACGACGAGCATGGCGGCTGGGCTGCCGATTTCGCCTTCGTCCAGGACGTCGGCCGCGCCTTCAATCTCGCCTATCCACGGATTGTACGGTCGAATTTCAACCAATCCTGGACGGAGGTGGACCGCGACGAGCAGCTCATTCGACGCGGCCGTTATGTCGAATTCAACCTGCTCTACGATCGTGGCACGATCTTCGGCCTGAAGACCGGCGGCAATGTCGAGTCGATCCTGTCGTCAATGCCGCCGGTGGTACGCTGGCCCTGAACTGACTTGTAGACATCCGTTTCCAAATCCGGGCTTCTTATCCCCGGCTTCGGGCCATCGCCGCCAGCGCCTGCGACACAAAATTGCATTTGGATTGCACCGCTGCCGTGTTATCTTTTCCTTGGTTACATGGAGGAGAAGCGCGATGGCCTACGCAAGCAGCATTCCACCCCAGCAATCAGCCGCAACGGATAGGGCACTCGACAAGCTCGAATTCATCGATCGGCTTGCCGAGCAACTGCGGGAGACGAGCGGTGTCGATCTTCCCCATGCATATTTCGTCGAACGGGTACGGCTCGGCTTGGCGGGCCGAGATCTGACCGATCTCGCCGCTGCCAATCATGTTGAAGGCGCCCCGCGCCGTCGTCCACCGCAAGCCACCGGCTCGGTGTTTCGCGCTTGGGCCATGCCGGAGTAAAGTGGCCGATCGACCGCTACACGCGTTCATCAGACAGTGGCAGCAGGTGTGGACACCGCTCGCACATCGTATGCCGACTATGCCCCGTTAGCGTTTCATGATAGGTTTTGGATGCTGAACCCAGTCGAAGAGGAGTGCGACATGAAGCAGTTTGAATGCGGTTCACTGGTTCCGGGCTGCCCTTGGCACACCCGCGCCGAAGAAGAAGCCGAAGTCGTCCGCCGCGCCGTCGAGCACATGCGGACCGCACACGGCGAAGAAATCATCCGCGAAACCATGGTCGACAACATCAAGGCCCGGATCACCGACCAGGCGAACGCCGCCTGAGCCAACGGCTGTGTCTGGCACTTGCCGGACATTCGATCAGCATCTGAGGCGCGCCCGGAATACGGTTACGCGTCAATTGCATGGCGGTACAATGCGAATCTCTTTCGCAGCAACTTGAATCAGTTCTTGAAGAGATCACCGAGCCGGGCGAGCATCTTCGCCCGGTCGAACGAAAAGTTTGAACCGACCCACACCTCTTCCAGCTGTTTCAGGGTCTCGCCGACCTTGGGTCCTGGCGCCACGCCGGCCGCAAGCACATCTGCGCCACTCAAAGGAAACACCGGTCGCACGAACATTTCCGCCCTCTTCAACAGCACCGACAGCCGCCCGGCCTTCGTCATGGCCTTGGGATCGGCCCCGACATTGGCGCGGGCCATCGCGAGATCGATCTTGAGAGATGCAATCACGCCTTCCTTCCCCAGGCGATAGAGATCCCGGTCGAAGGCCGCATCGGTGATATCGCCGTTCGGCTTTGGCGCCCTGGCAAAGCGATCGAGAAAAGCGGCCTCGGCGTTCGACAGGCGCAAGCGCTGCGCAAGCGCCGCCAGCCGCTCGGCATCCTTCGGCACGATGGCGGCTAGCCTCAGCATGGGTTCAGGCGTCCAGCCAAGCGTCTGTTCGGCCACTATGAGCGCCGGGATCGCATCGATCCCCCATTTTTCCGTTTCCGGAAGGATTGCACCGAGAACGCCCGACTGGCGCATCCACAACAGCGCCCGACCGGGATCGCGCGCGGCAAGCAGCTTCTTCGTCTCTGCCCAGACCCGCTCAGCCGAGAGGGTGGAGAGCTTGTCCTTGGCCCGTGCACACGCCCTGAGCCCTGCCGCATCCGGCCGCCCGCCGCCGTAATGGGCGAAAAAGCGGAAGAAACGCAGGATACGCAGATAGTCCTCGGCGATGCGCGTGTCGGCGTCGCCGATGAAACGGACCGTCTTCGTCTCGATATCGGGCAAGCCGCCGACGAGATCGATCACCTCGCCATCGGCGCCGACATAGAGCGCATTGATCGTCAGGTCGCGCCGCTCGGCGTCCTCCTGCCAATCCTCGCCGAAAGCCACCTTGGCGCGCCGCCCGTCGGTCTCGACGTCACGGCGAAGCGTCGTCACCTCGAAGCCCTTGCCGTCGAGTACCAGCGTGACCGTGCCGTGGTCGATCCCGGTCGGCACTGCCTTGATCCCAGCGGCCTTGGCCCGCTCTATCACCGTCTCGGGCGGAAGCGTCGTGGCAAGATCGATGTCGGCGACAGGAAGACCCATCAGGCTGTTGCGCACCGCGCCGCCGGCCACTCTCGCCTCGCCGCCATCGGCGTTGAGCAGCGCAAACAGCCGCTGGAGAGCGGGATCGGCAAACCAGGTCTCGTTCGACAGGTTGGTCATACATAGAGCCTTTCGTAGAGCGTCCGGATGATACCGGCGGTAATGCCCCAGATATGGCGCTCGCCATAGGGCATCACGTAGAAATGCCGAACGATCCCCTGCCAGACCCCGCTGTCGCGCTGGTGATTGTCCGGGTTCATCAGGAAAGACAGCGGCACTTCGAACACCGCATCGACTTCGTCGGGATTGGGCTCAATGACGAAGCCGCGCTTGACCACCGAAAGAACCGGAATGATGCGGAAGCCCGTGCCGGAAAGATATTGCGGCAACCGCCCGACCGTCTCGACGAAGGACGGATCGAGCCCGATCTCCTCCTCCGCCTCGCGCAGCGCCGCCACCTCCGGCGACAGGTCGCCCTCATCGATGCCGCCGCCGGGAAAGGCGATCTGGCCGGAATGCTTGCGCAGCGTCGCTGTGCGCTGGGTGAGGATTACCTTCGCCCCGTCCGGATCGTCGACCACCGGCACCAGAACGGCGGCATCCTTGAGTTTCAGCCCTTCAACTTCGAGCAAGGACTGTGGATTGAGCACATGATCGCCATGGTCACGCCAGGCATGTTCCAGCGGCGCGCCGATCTGGTTGAGCGCCCTATGGCGGAAGTCGGCAGCGGAATAGATGTCGAAACTCATTTCGACAGCCGGTCGAGTTCTGCCGCCGGCATCACCGGAAAGATCGCCCTGCCGGAGCGGACCGCGAACATCTCGACCCCGTCGATCTCGACCGTCTCGCCCTGTTCCACCAGGTCATACATGACGGCGCGCGACACCAGCGCCTCCAGCCGGCCGCGCACATGCAGGTAGGGCTTCAGCTCGTGGTTTTCGCCATGCACGACGAAGCGCAGCGCATGGTCCGGCCCGGCCTCGACCACATCACCGACATTGGTGCGGAAGGTCAGCAGCTTGTTCCCGTCCCGCTCGGTCTCGCTCATTTCGACGGCGAGGAAAGGCGCATCCTCGACCCGGATGCCGACTTTCTCCACAGGCGTGACGAGATAGGTCTTGCCGTCCTCGTCCTTGCGCAACACCGTCGAGAACAGCCGCACCAGCGGCGCACGGCCGATCGGCGTGNNCCATGTCGATATCGCCGCAGAACGGCGGTGCCCAGCGCTTCCCGGGCGGCAGGCTCGGCTTGCCGCCGGCCGTCTGCGCGGCCGCGCGCGAAATCATCGCCGCCAGTCCCGCCGCATCCGTCGTCGCCTTCAGCGTGTCGCCTGCCATCTTTGCGTCCCGGTTGGTGCCTAATCAGTGTTATGTCACGAGATAGTCATTCGAAACGCGCTTGTCAGCCGCCCGTTGGGGAATAAGTTAGTTTCATGTGCCGCTGTCGGGAAGACCGACCCGATTCGGCCACGCCGGCAAAACCAGATGGAGAAGACCATGGGCCTGATGCCAACCCCGGATGCCGCCCTCGAC
>DBUL01000065.1:0-193 GCA_002307905.1 Rhizobiaceae bacterium UBA1291 | reverse complement strand
CATCCAGTTCACCCCCGACCTCATGCCCTCCGACATTCTCGGCACCGAGGTCTTGGACCAGGACGAGAACGGCAGGCGCTCCTTCCGCTTCATCAAGGGCCCGGTCTTCGCCCAGCTGCTGATGGCCGACGAGATCAACCGCGCAAGCCCGCGCACCCAGTCGGCGCTGCTGCAGTCGATGCAGGAATACCAG
>DBUL01000004.1:586-2824 GCA_002307905.1 Rhizobiaceae bacterium UBA1291 | reverse complement strand
CACGGAAACATCGGATTGCAGGCGGGACGCTGGCCTCCACTGCCCTCCCCCCTTCTGGGGGAAATGCCCGGCGGGCCAGAGGGGGTGTTCCGCCATGTCAGGGACCCACCCATGCTGACACTCATCGCCCGGCGGCTTGGCAGTCTCGTCCTGACGCTCGCCGCGGTCTCGGCCCTGATCTTCGTCATCATGGACGTCCTACCCGGCGATCCGGCGGCGATCATGCTCGGCACCTCGGCAAGCCCGGACACGCTGGCCGCCCTTCGTCGCGAACTCGGGCTCGATCAGCCCTTGCTGGTGCGCTATTTCATCTGGCTCGGCGGACTGCTGACCGGGGATCTCGGCACGTCGTATACCTATGGCGTGCCAGTGGCCGGCCTAATCGCCGAGAGGCTGGCCGTCACTCTGCCCCTCGCCGGGATGGCGATCGTGATCTCGGTCGCGATCGCCATCCCGCTCGGCGTCGCCTCGGCGGCCAAACGCAATTCTAGCTTCGACTTTCTTGCCGGCGTGCTCTCGCAACTGTTCATCGCCGTGCCCGGCTTCTGGGTGGCGCTTCTTCTGATCCTTGCCTTCTCGATCTCGCTCGGCTGGATGCCGGCCGGGGGCTTTCCCGGCTGGGAGGCCGGGCTGCCCGCGGGATTACAGGCCCTACTCCTGCCAGCGGTCGCCCTTGCCCTGCCGCAGGCCGGCGTGCTGACGCGGGTGACGCGGTCCTCAGTGCTCGAAGTACTGCACGAGGATTTTGTCCGCACCGCCCGTGCCAAGGGCCTGCCGCGCCGCGTTGCACTCTGGCGCCACGCCGTTCCCAATGCATTGGTGCCGGTCATCACCATCCTCGGCCTGCAATTCACCTTCCTGATCGCCGGCGCGATCCTGATCGAGAACGTCTTCAACCTGCCCGGCCTCGGCCGCCTCGCCTATCAGGCGCTGACCCAGCGCGACGTGATCGTCATGCAGGACGTCGTGCTGTTCTTCGCCGGTCTCGTCATCGTCATGAATTTCCTGGTCGACCTCTCCTATCTGGTGCTCGACCCGCGACTGAGAGGACGAGGCCGATGAGCGCACCTGTCGAGAGCGCCAAGGCCAGGCCCACGGCCTACAGTCCGTGGCTGATCCTGCGCCGGCCCAATCTCGCGATCGGCGGCGCGATCATCCTGGCGCTCCTGGCGATCGCCCTGCTGTCGCTCGTCTGGACACCGCTGCCGCCGGCCAAGATGCAGATCATCCACAAGCTGAAGCCGCCCTTGGCCTATGGCCTGCTGGGTACCGACCAGTTCGGCCGCGACATCGCCTCCATGCTGATGGTCGGCGCGTGGAATTCGCTGTCGACGGCAGCCGCGGCCGTAGCAATCGGCGGTTCCCTCGGTACGGCGCTTGGCGTTCTCGCTGCCGCCCGCCGCGGCCTAACCGAAGCCTTCGTGATGCGGGCCAACGACGTGATCTTCGCCGTGCCGCCGATCCTCTCGGCCATGATGCTCGGCGCGCTGATGGGGTCGGGCCGTTTCACCGCGATCATCGCCATCGCCGTCTTCATGGTGCCCGTCTTTGCCCGCGTGACAGCCAGTGCCGCGCAGCAGGTCTGGTCGCGCGACTATGTGCTCGCCGCCCGCGGCGCCGGCAAGGGGTCATTCCTGATCACGGTCGAGCATGTGCTGCCAAACATCTCCAACCAGATCATCGTCCAGGCGACGATTCAGCTCGGCCTGGCGATCCTGACAGAAGCGGGCCTGAGCTTCCTCGGTCNNCCGCCGCCGGCGCCGACCTGGGGCCGCATGCTGGCCGACGCCCAGACCTATCTCGCCCTGGCGCCATGGCTGGCAATCCTGCCCGGCGTTGCGATCGCGCTCACGGTCTTCGGTTTCAACATGCTGGGCGACGGGCTAAGGGACCTGCTCGACCCCCGTGACAAGGGGAGGATATAACGATGCGGCAAGACGACGCCCCTCTCCTCTCCGTTCGCGATCTTTCCGTCTCGATTCGTCTCGGCGACGGAAGCCGCATGCCGATCCTGACCGATGTCGCCTTCGACCTGGAAGCCGGGGAAACACTGGGGGTGGTCGGCGAAAGCGGGTCGGGCAAATCGCTGCTGGCGCTGGCGATCATGGGGCTATTGCCGGGCGTTGCGAAAGCGAGCGGCACGATCGCACTTGCCGGCGAAAACCTGCTTCAAGCATCCGAAGAGCGTCTGTGCGAGATCCGCGGCAACCGTATCGGCATGATCTTCCAGGAGCCGAT
>DBUL01000004.1:0-398 GCA_002307905.1 Rhizobiaceae bacterium UBA1291 | reverse complement strand
TGATGCTGGTCAGCCACGATCTCGGCGTCATCGCCCGCATGTGCCGACGCACGATCGTCATGTATGCGGGACGGCGGATGGAGGAAGGTGCGACGCAGGATGTCCTGACCCAGCCGCGCAATCCCTATACGCGTGGACTGATCGCCGCGGTACCGAAACGCATCGGCGACGGCGGCCGGCTTTCGACCATTCGCGGCACCGTTCCCGGCTTCAACCGGCTGCCGGCCGGCTGCGCCTTCTCCGACCGCTGTCGGGAGGTGATCGACGCCTGCCATGCGGGCGAACCCGGCTGGACGACCTTTGCCGGCGAGCGCGGCGTGCGCTGCATCCGGGCGATGGATTGGGAGGTGCAGCGGTGAACACGACACCCCTCCGCGATATCCGCACCCTCCCCCGCG
>DBUL01000105.1:2747-3093 GCA_002307905.1 Rhizobiaceae bacterium UBA1291 | reverse complement strand
CACTTCGGCATCGTGATGATCGTCAACCTCGCCATCGGCATGATTACCCCGCCTGTCGGCGTCAACCTCTTCGTCGCTTCGCGCGTCTCCGGCTTGTCGCTGGAGACGGTCGTCAAGGGTGCGATCACGCCGATGCTGGTGATGATCGCCGTCCTTATGATCATCACCTACGTGCCTGCGCTCTCGCTGGCACTGCCCGCCTTCTTCGGAATGTAAGTCAAAGGAAACCAGTATGAGCAGTAAACTGAGGGCGGTCATCATCGGTCCCGGCAATATCGGCACCGATCTGTTGATGAAGATGAAGCGCTCCGAATGGGTCGAGCCCGTCTGGATGGTGGGGATCGAT
>DBUL01000105.1:0-2611 GCA_002307905.1 Rhizobiaceae bacterium UBA1291 | reverse complement strand
CGGCGGCCAGGCCACCATCCCCATGGTGGCGGCGGTCTCGCGGGTTCAGCCGGTCGAATATGGCGAGATTGTCGCGGCGGTATCGTCGCGCTCGGTCGGTCCGGGCACACGCAAGAATATCGACGAGTTCACCCGCACGACGGCGTCGGCCATCGAGAAGGTGGGCGGCGCCAAGCGTGGCAAGGCGATCATCATCGTCAATCCGGCCGAACCGCCGCTCCTCATGCGCGACACGGTCCATGTGCTCACCGAAGGCGAGCCCGACCAAGCCGCGATCACCGAGAGCGTCAAGGCCATGGTGGCCGAGGTGCAGACATACGTACCCGGCTACAAGCTTGTGAACGGTCCGGTGTTCGACGGCAAGCGCGTGACGATCTATCTCGAGGTTGAGGGGCTCGGGGACTTCCTGCCGAAATATGCCGGCAACCTCGACATCATGACGGCGGCGGCCCTTCGCACCGCCGAACTATTCGCCCAGGAGACCGCCAATGGCGTCGTCACCCTGCCGGCGCGCGGCTGAGGAGCAAGACCATGAACATTGAAGGTCGCAAGATCACCCTTCACGAGATGAGCCTGCGCGACGGCATGCATGCCAAGCGCCACCAGATATCGAGCGACCAGATGGTCTCGATCGCAACCGCCGCCGACGAGGCGGGCATGCCTTGGATCGAAGTGACCCATGGCGACGGCCTCGGCGGCGCTTCGGTCAACTATGGTTTCGCCGCACATACGGATGTCGAGCATCTGAGCGCCGTCGTGCCGAAGATGAAGAGCGCCAAGGTATCCGCCCTGCTTCTACCTGGCATCGGCACGGTGGACATGCTGAAGGAAGCCATCGACTGCGGCATTTCCGGTGTGCGCGTCGCGACGCACTGCACCGAGGCCGATTGCGCCGAGCAGCACATTACCTATGCCGCCAAGACCGGTCTCGATACCGTCGGCTTCCTGATGATGTCGCATCGCGCCGGTCCCGAAAAGCTGGTCGAGCAGGCGCTTCTGATGGAAGGCTACGGCGCCAATTGTGTCTACTGCACCGATTCCGCCGGCCACATGCTTCCTGAGGACGTGACGGCACGCATCACGGCCATCCGCGCGGCGCTGAAACCGGAAACCGAACTCGGCTTCCACGGCCACCACAATCTCGGCATGGGCATTGCCAATTCGGTGGCGGCTGTTGCTGCCGGTGCGAACCGCATCGATGGTGCGATTGCCGGTCTCGGGGCGGGTGCGGGCAATGCCGCGACAGAACTGCTGGTCGCCGTGTTCGAGCGCATGGGTGCCCAGACGGGTGTCGACCTGTTCAAGATCATGGACGTCGCCGAGGATCTCGTCGTGCCGATGATGGACCGGCCGATCCGTGTCGATCGAGGCTCTCTGGTGCTCGGCTATGCCGGCGTCTATTCCTCATTCCTGCTGTTTGCCGAGCGCGCCGAGAAACGCTACGGCGTTCCAGCGCGCGACTTGCTGCTCGAACTCGGTCGCCGGGGCATGGTCGGTGGTCAGGAAGACATGATCGAGGACCTGGCGCTGACCATGTCGCGTTGCAATTAGCCGAATGCCGAACAAGGAAGACGCATGGAAGCGGGCAGGAGAACCTGCCCGCCAAAAAATGTGACGGGCGGTGGGGCAGACGTCCATCGCCAACTTCGTTCCGCGTGACCGTTAAACTCCCCTTCCGAAGTTCGGGTGATGCCCAAGCAACTCGAGCATGTCGCACGTTGGCGACCAACGCTTGGGCTACTCCTGTTTCTGCTCACAATGGTTTGCAGGAGCGAGCTTCAGGGGGCGACATGGGATGAAGTGGATTTCGAGAACGCCGCCTGGACAATTGGAAAAAGGGCAGGAAACGCGCGATGATCGGATACGGCGCTCTATCGTGCGGCGAATACCTTCCGACAATTGCGGATGACGCCGCAGCATCTCGTTGTAAACGGTGACTGCACGGATACCGAGCGCGACCTAGAGCGCGTTCAATGGACGCGCTCTAGTAGGTCTTGAGGCCACCTTCGCCGAAACCCGCGCCCATCTCGGCGTCGAAACCCAGCGGCAATGGTCTGATAAGGCCATCGCCCGCACCGCGCCCGCTCTGTTCGGTCTCAACAGCTCATTGCCCTGTGGGCGTGTGATCTCGTGTCCAAAACAACCATCCGCTATGCCGCAGCATGGTATCGTAAAAAAGTCTCACATTCATCGAAGCCATCGCTCCCGTGCGTCTTGCTCTGTGGGTCGGCGACCTTTACCCACACTCTCCGCCAAACCGAGACAGACGCGAAATTCCGCCAGACCGCTTCGCGCGCATGGCACAAGCCCTTTGCTTCGCCGCATAACGTACAAAATCGAGATGAGCTAGTCAGCCACGGCCTTCATAGTGACGATACCTGTTTGCGAACGTATCCAAAGATGGCGACAGTTGTCGATCTGTGCAGCGTTGACGGAAAACTGACCTGAGTCGAAAAGAGGCGACATCCCGCGAAAAGCAAAGCGGCCGGGCAGGCGGTCATTGTTCATTCGACCGGCGAGACGCAAAAGGAATGTTGCCTGCAGGGGGCCGTGCACAAGGAGGCCGGGATAGTTTTCTTCCCGCTGACAGTAGTCGCGGTCGTAGTGAATC
>DBUL01000238.1:320-11191 GCA_002307905.1 Rhizobiaceae bacterium UBA1291 | reverse complement strand
TCAGCGCCGAACACTTCGGCATCGTGATGATCGTCAACCTTGCCATCGGCATGATCACCCCGCCCGTCGGTGTCAATCTCTTCGTCGCCTCGCGCGTCTCGGGTCTGACACTGGAGACTGTCGTCAGGGGTGCGATCACACCGATGTTCGTCATGATCGCCGTGCTGTTGATCATCACCTATGTGCCAGCGGTTTCTCTGGCGCTGCCCGCCTTCTTCGGCATGTAATGTAAAGGATACCCAAAATGAGCAGGAAACTCAGGGCGGTCATCATCGGGCCTGGAAATATCGGTACCGATCTCCTGATGAAGATGAAGCGATCCGAATGGGTCGAGCCGGTCTGGATGGTGGGGATCGATCCCTCCTCCGAGGGCCTCAAGCGCGCCGCCGACATGGGCGTCAAGACCTGCGCCACCGGCGTTGACGGTGTTCTCGACCAGATCATCGCCGATGACATCCGGGTCGCCTTCGACGCCACTTCGGCCTACGCCCATGCAGAGAACTCTCGCAAGCTCAACGAACTCGGCGTGATCATGGTCGACCTCACGCCGGCGGCCATCGGTCCGTTCTGCATTCCGCCGGTCAACCTTGCGGATCACGCCAAGAAGCTCGAGATGAACGTCAATATGGTCACCTGCGGCGGCCAGGCCACCATCCCGATGGTGGCCGCGGTCTCGCGCGTGCAGCCGGTCGACTACGGCGAGATCGTCGCTGCGGTTTCGTCGCGTTCCGTCGGTCCCGGCACGCGCAAGAACATCGACGAGTTTACCCGCACGACGGCTTCTGCCATCGAGAAGGTGGGTGGCGCCAAGCGCGGCAAGGCAATCATTATCGTCAATCCGGCCGAACCGCCGCTCTTGATGCGCGATACGGTCCATGTGCTGACCGAAGGCGAGCCCGACCAGGCCGCGATCACCGAGAGCGTCAAGGCCATGGTGGCCGAGGTGCAAAAATACGTGCCCGGCTACAAGCTGGTCAACGGCCCGGTGTTCGACGGCAAGCGCGTGACGATCTACCTCGAGGTCGAGGGCCTCGGCGACTTCCTGCCGAAATATGCCGGCAACCTCGACATCATGACAGCGGCTGCCCTTCGCACCGCTGAACTATTCGCCCAGGAGGCCGCCAACGGCGTCGTCACCCTGCCGGCGCGCGGCTGAGGAGAGAAATCATGAGCATTGAAGGTCGCAAGATCACCCTTCACGAGATGAGCCTGCGCGACGGCATGCATGCCAAGCGCCATCAGATCTCGACCGACCAGATGGTCGCCATCGCCACGGCCGCCGACGAGGCGGGCATGCCGTGGATCGAGGTAACCCACGGCGACGGCCTCGGCGGCGCTTCGGTGAACTACGGCTTTGCCGCCCATACCGATGCCGAGTATCTGAGCGCTGTCGTGCCGAAGATGAAGAATGCCAAGGTCTCGGCCCTGCTGCTACCGGGCATCGGCACGGTCGACACGCTGAAGGAGGCGATCGACTGTGGTATTTCCGGTGTGCGGGTTGCCACCCATTGCACGGAAGCCGATTGCGCCGAGCAGCACATCACTTATGCAGCCAAGACCGGTCTCGACACGGTCGGTTTCCTGATGATGTCTCACCGCGCCGGCCCTGAGAAGCTGGTCGAGCAGGCGCTTCTGATGGAAAGCTATGGCGCCAACTGCGTCTACTGCACCGATTCCGCCGGCCATATGCTGCCGGACGACGTGACGGCACGCATCACCGCGATCCGGGCGGCGCTGAAGCCCGAGACCGAGCTCGGCTTCCACGGCCACCACAATCTCGGCATGGGCATCGCCAATTCGGTGGCGGCCGTTGCGGCCGGCGCCAACCGCATTGACGGCGCGATCGCCGGCCTCGGGGCGGGTGCGGGCAATGCCGCGACCGAACTTCTGGTCGCCGTGTTCGAGCGCATGGGCGCCGTAACCGGCGTCGATCTGTTCAAGATCATGGACGTCGCCGAGGACATCGTCGTTCCGATGATGGACCGGCCGATCCGCGTCGATCGCGGTTCGCTGGTTCTCGGTTATGCCGGTGTCTATTCCTCGTTCCTGCTGTTTGCCGAGCGCGCCGAGAAGCGCTACGGCGTTCCGGCGCGCGACCTGCTGCTGGAACTCGGCCGCCGCGGCATGGTCGGTGGTCAGGAAGACATGATCGAGGACCTGGCGCTGACNNCGTCAGCCCGTGTTGCGTCGGGTGCGATGACGCTCACGCGGCGGTAAAGTGGCGGGACACTACCGCGGCGGGGATCGAGAATATGGCTGAAGCGCCCGGCCGGGTCGAAGCGGAAGCCGGAGAAGGCGGACGTTGCGACCGCCTTGTTGAAGAGCGGCAGCACCGTCTCGGCCGCTGCATCCGACTGGGTCTCTGCAACACCGACCCGCCAGGGCGAGCCGTCGGGCTGCCCGCCAATTGCCCGGGTCTCCCCCATGTCGACAAGACTGCTTTCGATCCCGGCGTCACGCAAAAGGGCGACGACCTGATCTGTGACATAACCCTGGGCGATGCCGTTAAGCGTCAGCGCCATGCCAGGTTTGGCAAAGGCGATCCTGTCTGGATTGACGAGCACCTCATTGAAGCCTGTGAGGGCAAGGGCCTGTTCCAGCTCTTCGGCGGACGGGCCGGATGCCATCGCTTCGGAGCGGGCGAAATGGCGGGCGTAGAGGGCAAATAGCGGCTGCACCGAAGGATCGAAGACGCCGTCGGTCGCCTCCCAGGCGTTCCTGCCGGCGTCAAGTACGGCGACCAGCTCCGGCGGAGGCATTGCCAGCGCCCCCCGTCGATTGAGCTCGCTGAGGGCCGAACTCTCGCGATAGAGGCTGAACACCGATTCCAGCCGATCGACCTCGGCGACGACGCGTCGGATCAGCATTTCCGCCTTCGGCCGATCGGGATGAATGAGGACGAGCGTTGTCGGCGCGCCGAGCGCCTGACCCTTCCAGATGGTCGGCTCCACAGCTGCGAACGCCGTTCCGCCGAAAGGAATGAGCGGCAGGCCCGCAGTAGCAGCCATGATGCAGATCGCGCGGCGGCGTGTGATGGAGTTAGCCATGTTCGTGTCCCTCTGCGTCTGCGCTGGTGGCCGGCGGATCGAATGCGGAAGCGTCCGCTGGCGTTCCGTCCCCCGAACCGAGAATGTAGTCCTGGGGCATATCGTCGAAACGGACCAGACGGCCGCCGTGTTTCTCGGCGAACGCCCGGGCATCAGCCTCGCTGGAGAAGGGGACAGCCTCCTCGTTGCCCATTCCGCCGCGCTGAGTGCTTCCAATCACATAGAAGGCCTTCTTGGCATCGACCCAGTTTTCTGCGCCAGGCTCGTCCCAGCTTTGTGCCTTGCTCATGTCGGAGACGTAGATCGCGGCGATGTCGCGCGGTTCTTCCGGCAGCATGGTGAAGGCGATCGTGTCGCGCGCCGAGGAGAACCAGATGGCCTCGGGGATATGCTGCAGGATGACCTGTCCCTTGGGACCGGCATGTTCCAGCACGTTCATTCCGCAATAGCGGCCCATGGCCTCTTCTGTGAGCGCGAAGGGCGGCGGCATGGCGGCCTCCTCCTTGCCGTTGCAGGCCGAAAGCAGGAGCGAGGCGGCAAGTACGCCGATGGTGATGGAAAGTCTCATACTTCCCTCCTTGAAAAGATGACGGTGGCGCAGCCGAGCGGCACGATCGTCCAGAGCAGGAGCGCGGTGATCAGCACCGGTGCCTTGAGCCCCGTATGAGCCGCAATGCCTCCCATGCCGGAAAGTGCCCCGGCGTTTCCGGATCCCAGATTGAGCAGCCGGTAGACGTCGGTCGGATTGGCGACGAGCAGAAGATCGAGAGCCAGGGCCGGTACGGCGCGACCCTGGGCCGCTACAAGTCCGCCGAGCAGAGCCATGTCGTAGATCAGCACGAAGAACAGCCAGATGCCGATGGCGATGCCGCCCGCTGTGCTGCGCTCGCTCACCAGCGTACTCGTTAGGTAGCCGATGGCAAGGAAAACGGCGCCGAGCAGGACGGATGAGCCGACCATGGACACAAAGGCGCGCCAGCTGTCGGTCGCGATTTCGGTGCCCGTCACGGTCAGGACCGCGACTGCCGCACCATAGCCGATCGCGGTAGCAAAGGCGAGGATTGCCAGATGGCCGAGAAACTTGCCGAAGATCACCTCGGCTCGGCTGATCGGATAGCTCAGCAGCAGGAGCAGGGTGCCGCGTTCCGATTCACCGACGATCGCATCATGCGACAAAAGCAGCGCGATCAGCGGAACGAGAAAAATGGTCAGGCTCGACAGGCTGACGATCACCACGTCGAGGCGATTGACGCCGACATAGCCGGTCGGGGCGCTGCCAAGCAGGGACAAGGTGAGTGCGAGCGCCGCAAGCAGCAGGGTGGTCGCCAGGACCCAGCGATTGCGCAGGCCCTCCTGGATTTCCTTGCGGGCGATGATGAGGATATTCGTCATTTTGGCGACTGCCCTTTGAGAAAATGCGCATAGAGCTCGTCGAGCGTCGGTTCTGTGACCGTCAGCGCCGCGAGCAGGGACGGGTTGGCCGTCATGTCGTGGAGCAGGGCGATCTTGTCCTCCGGCGCCACGTTGGCCTCGAAAAGTCCGCTTGCCGTCCGCTTCCAGTTGGTGCCTCCCCAGGTCCAGCCAGGAGCCGCATCGGCGGCGGACAGCCTGACACCGATGCGGGTCGGCAGTCGGGCGATGTGGCGCAATTCGTCCAGCGTGCCGTCGGCGATCTTGATGCCGCGATCGACGATAATGACGCGATCGGCCCGGTCCTCGAGCTCGGTCAGCGCATGCGATGACAGAAGCACCGTCGCGCCGGCGGCGCGCAGATCGGTGATCAGGTCGTAGAAGTTGCGGCGAAGTGCCGGGTCGAGGCCGCTGGTCGGCTCGTCGAGCAGCAGGACACGCGGTTCGCCGAGCAGCGCCTGNNCGGCCGCTTCCTGCGCCAGGCCGACGCGCTCGAACAGGGCGTCGGCGGAAGAGAGCGTCACGCGCTTGAGGCGGGCATAAAAGGAAAGTGTCTCGCGCCCGGTCAGCGCCATGTGGAAGGACACGCTTTCCGGCAGGTAGCCCAGCCGCTGGCGAACATGGAAATCGCCGCGCGCCGGGTCTTCACCGAGCACGCTGATGGTCCCGGTGGTCGGACGGATCAGACCGAGCATGAGCTTGATCAGCGTCGTCTTTCCCGCGCCATTATGGCCGACGAGCGCAATAGTCTCGCCGGCATTGAGGGTGAAGCTCACGTCCTTCACCGCCTGAACTGCGCCATAGCGTTTGGAAACGCCGGCGGTACTCACAGTCGCCGTCATTGAAATGCTTTCTTCGGCGCGATGGGCGCCATCAAGGGATGGTTGTCGACCACGCCGCCGGGCAGGAGAGCTGGGAACTGGGCCTGGGCCCAGCGGATCACCTGGACGGCCGGGCTCGACATCAGGATCTTGGCTTGCGGCGAGGTCCACAGCACCTGGTCGATCAGGTCGTTCGGTCGGTAGGGATTGTCGGCAATGCCGTCACCGTCGAGGTCGAAGGCCGGATTGTCGCTCCAATAATTGCCGCGGCCCTCATCCGACCAGTCGAGATAACGCGTTCCGACATATTTGACCTGATTGCGGTTGTTGATGAAGGCATTGCCGCTCATGCGGTTGCCCTCGGAGCCAGCGGTGAAATGGATGCCGATGGCGCAGTTCTCGAAGCTGTTGTCCATGAACCGATTGCGGTTGGCATTGTAGAGGAAGACGCATTTTTCCGGCCCGAGACGCTGGTCCCCGACGACGGCCGCGTCTGTGCCATCGGATGCCGGAACGCCGTGCTCGCCGGTCTGTTGCCCGGCCGAGAGCCAACGATCGACAGGTTGCATCCGTCCGATCACCACATTGCCGTGGATATCCGAACCGTTGGCCGAGTTGATCAGGAGCCCGTGGTCGCGGTCGCCGTCGGAAATATTGCCGGTGATCTTCAGCCGGTTGGAAAACATGATCGCATAGCCGACCGAATTGCCGGTCGAGACATTGTCGCTGATTTCGCTGTCGTTGGTGTACATGTAATGGATGGCGAAACGCAGATCGGAGAAGCGGTTGCCGCTGAAGACATTGTTCTTGCTTGCCGTCGTCGCAATGCCGTCACGGCCGAAGCGGATGTCGTTGCCGATCACCTTGGCGCCTGGCGCGTTCCAGATGGTGACGCCGCTGCCGGCCTGGCTCATGCGGCCGGACTTCAGACCGACGACGCGGTTGTTGCGGGCGATCGAATCAACCGCGCCGTAGAGATAGATGCCGAACATGTTGTCGGTAACAGTATTGTCCTCGATGATTGCTCCGGTCGCTTCCTTGGCGGCATAAATGCCGGAATCGCGCAAGGTCAGGTCACGGCCAGAGCCGGTCACCGAAAGGCCCCTCACGGTGACGCCGGGCGAGGCAATCGTCACCACGCTGCCCTTACCATTGCCGATCACAGTCGCGCCCGGCTTGCCGGCAAGCACGAGCGGCTTGTCGATGGTGATTGGACCGGCATATTCGCCCGGCTCGAGGGTGAGCACGTCGCCTGGCGCCGCCTGGGCGACAACCTCCTGCAATGCTGGGCCGGCCGGCGAAACGATAAGCTCCGCCGCCGCTGCCATGGCTGGAATGGCGGCCAGGACGGCCGCCATTCCAAGTCTTTTCGTCATGGGACGAAGGATCATCATGCCGCCTTCGGTTCGACGAACATGCGGCCCTTCATCTCCATGTGCATTGCATGGCAGAACCACGAGCAGTAGTACCACCAGACACCTGGCTTGTTGGCCTTGAAGGTGACGGAGGCGGTGGCCTGCGGACCGACTTCCATGTTGACGCCATAGTTGATGATGGCGAAGCCGTGGGTCAGGTCTTCCACTTCGTCGATATTGGTGACGTAGACGGTGACTTCGTCNNAGGCCAAAGGCCGGCGCGACCGAGGTCATGTAGACGCGAACCTTGTCGCCGTCGCGGATGACCGTGCTGTCGGACATCAGGTCGACGCCGTCGGCTGCAGCCTGGGTAACCGCATCGGCGAAGAACGGGTCGTTGCGATCCCACACATGCACCGGATTGATCTTCGACGAATGGACGATGGTGGCGTCATGCGGCTCGGCAAAGGACGGGCCGTCGTGCACGATGACCATCTCGTCGCCCGAGATGTCGATCAACTGGTCGTTCTCCGGCTTCAGCGGACCGACGTTGAGATAGCGGTCCTTGGAGAACTTGTTGAGCGAAACGAGCCACTTGCCGTCTGCTTCCTTGGTCTGGCCCATGGACGTGTGGTTATGGCCCGGCTGGTAGTGCACGTCGAGCTTCTGGCGGATCGGATCGACCTTCTCTCCGGCGAACGCCTTCTTGGCGTCCTCGATGTTCCACTTGCAGACCTGGCTGTCGATGAACAGCNNACGGTCGGCGACAGCTTGCCGTTGGCAACGACGTGTATGCCGTCCGGGGCGGTGTTGATGCCGTGCGGGCTGTTTGCTACAGGGATATAGCGGGTATAGGGCGAGCCGTGACGGCCGTCGATGACCGGAACGCCACCCATTTCCTTGAAGTCACCCTTTGCAACAGCTTCCTCGATCCGCTTCAGGTTGAAGACGACGATCCAGTCCTGTTCGTTGCCCATCATCTCGGCGAGAGTGACGCCTTCCTCGGAATTGTAGCAGGTGGCGAAGGCATACTTGCCCTGATAGTCGCAATCGACGTTGTCGAGGTTGCCGTCGATCATCACCTGCCAGGCGACCTTCATCTCTTCGCCGTCCACGGCGGTGAAGATGGCGTGATACTGCTTGTGGTCATCGAGGATCTTGCCGTCGTTCGGGATCGGCACGCGGTCTTCACCATTGCAGAAGACATAGCCGGTCTTCGGATATTTCTGCACGCGCAGCCCGTGGACCGTATGCTGGTTCGGCAGCTGGATGATCTTGTCGCATTTCATCACATCGAGGCGGATGCGGCAGACGCGGGTATTCGCCTTGTCGTTGGCATAGAGATAACGGCCGTCATAGGTGCCGTCGGTGAAGGACGGATGCGGGTGATGCAGGTCGCCGTTCATGAAGACGCCGCCGCGATCCGCCATGAATTCGCGGTCTTCCGGCAACATGCCTTCGCTCAGGATCTTGAGGCTTTCGTTGGTCTGGCCCCAGCCCGTCGCGCTGCAACGGTTGAAGACCGGGATGCGCATCAGTTCGCGCATCGACGGCAGGCCAACGACGCGGACTTCGCCCGACTGCCCACTGGAGAAGAAGGTGTAGTATTCGTCAAGTTCGCCCGGCTTGACCTCGTAGCTGTGGCCGTCGGCACCTTGAGCCGCAGCCGGTGTTGCCGAGCCCCCGGTAAGGCTGATCGCCCCGCCGACGGTCGCCGCCCCCGCCGCAGCCACGAAAGCCGTGGATCCCAGCATCTGGCGCCTGTTCAAGCGCACCTTGTTTTCTTCGTTTGACATGATTGCCTCTCCTTGGCTGGTTGGTTACGCAGTCTGTTCCGACGCGCCATCGGCTTTGCCGATCGGAGCGCCATTGTGGGTCACGGCGACCTTGGCCTTGGCCTCGCCTCTCGAGGCCGGCGTCGAAAGTGCCGTGAATTTCTCCCGCTTCAGGCGCACCTGGATCATGTGCGGACAGCGGTGGTCGTCGTGGTAGAGTTCCTGGCAGTGCATGCAGTAAATGCACTCGTTGACATTGATCTGCCCCTCCGGATGGATCGACTGGACGGGACATTCCTTGGCGCAGCGCTGGCAGGGCGAACCGCATTCGGGATAGCGCTTCAGCCATTCGAACATCCGGATACGGCCGGGGATGGCGAGTGCGGCACCGAGCGGGCAGAGATAGCGGCAATAGAAGCGCTCGATGAAAAGACCGGCCGCCAGCATGGTCAGCGCGAAGATGACGAAAGGCCATTCGCGAGCGAATTTCAGGACGATCGCGGTCTTGAACGGCTCGACCTCGGCAAACATTTCGGCGAGCGCCAGCGAATAGAGCGACAGGCCGAACAAGCCCAGGAAGATCATGTACTTGATGGGCCAGAGTCGTTCATGCAGCCCCCAGGGCAGGCGGATCTGCGGCACCTTCAGCCACTGGGCGATATTGTTCGTCAGTTCCTGGAGCGCGCCGAACGGGCAGAGCCAGCCGCAGAACGGTCCGCGGCCCCAGAACAGCAGTCCGGCGGCAACCGCGGCCCACAGGATGAAGATCAGCGGCGCGGACAGGAAGAATTCCCAGTTGAAGCCGGTCATCAGCGAATTGGCGAAGGTCNNGGAAAAAGAAGATGGCGGTCAGCACGAGGAGGGCGGCAATGGTGATGCCGATATTGATGCGGTTCATGTCCCAAATGCGCATCCAAAGCGGCTGGCCGTCGGCGATCTGCTGGTCCGTCAGCATGTCGCTGCCCGGGCCCGGTATATGTGCGGCACCCGGTGCCGGAGCGGCCGCTGGCGGCGGCGCGGCTGGCGCCGGCTGCTGCTCGATGGTCACATAGCTGTCCGGCAGGATGTAGGAGAGATTATAGGGCAGGACCGATTTGTTGCGCCCCTCGGCGCTGCGCTGCACCAGCATCTGCAATTCGAACGGTTGGGTGACGTCGAAGGCGAATTCGGACGGCACCACGTACAGCGCGATTTCGCGCAGGCGCGGCGCGCCGTCGGCGGCAAGTGCGGGAATGCGGGTGTGGTCCCGGTCGCGGAAGCGCACGCCCTGACCGCTCTGCAGGAGTTCGATGCGGTCGAAGATGCCGCCGCGCACATAGCCCGAGCCCTTGAACGAATAGGCCCCGTCGCCGGCGACGAGAATGGCGGACTGGCCCGGCTTAAGCTTGCCGGCCAGCCGGTCATAGGCGGCATCGCCCAGCAGGGTCCGGCCGATGGTCGGAACGCTGACGGGGGCCAGATAGAGATCGATGAAGCGATCCTCGGGGTTCTTCGTCTCCGGCTTGTCGGCGGCAATCGTCTGCCCAGCCTCACGGAAGGCCTCCGAAACCTCGCCGACGGTCATGCGAAGGCTGCGCACCGAGCCGTCGCCAAGCAGGGTCTGCCAATCGCTCGTCTCGGTCTTCGACAGGTCGAGCTTGCGAATCTCGGTGATGGGAGCAACGCCCGTCGCCAGTTCAACGCCGAGTCGATTGGAGCGAATGAGCTGTACCGCGGCGCGCGACACGCTGTCGCCCATGACCAGCACGGTGACCGTCGCACCGCTCACGATATCCACCTGCGGCGGGCGCTCCGCCCCCGANNGCCCCATGTCCTTGTCGATCAGGGCGTTCATGGAGGCGACGACCTTTTCCTCCGGTATGCCGATCAGGACGATCGGCTCCTTGTGGTCGACCAGCTTGAAACCGCGGATCACGCCATTGAGATCGATGCCGACGACGATATGGATCGGTTTGCCCGAATAGCCGATGGAACTGGAGAAGTCGGAGTTGAGATAGGCATAGCCCAGGAGATCGTCGCCGCGCATGACCGGCGCGATCGGCGGATCACCACTGAGTTCGCCGAATCGGTCCGCTCCGTCGAACAGGTCGCCGGGCTCGACCTTTTCCAGAAAGCTGGCAAGCTGACCGGCGGCATGGCCCGGGGATGCAAAGGAAACAAGCGCCAGGAGGATGATGGCCAGGGTAGCGAAGAGGGTGAAAAGCGGGGCTGGAAGCCGGTGGCTGCGGTGCTGGACTGTCGCGCTCTTTATCATCGGCCTCGTCTTTTTCTGAAAATCGCTTGTCGCTGTAACGCCGTGTTTATTCAGCATAATGCAAAAACTCGTTGATTCAAATCAAATATAAAACATGAATCTTTTGGGCATAATGTGTAGGGTCGAGCGAGGCCTGATATGCGATCTGGGAGAGTGCCATGACGGACAATAGAGACGAGCCTTGGGCGGTCGGTTCAATGGACGAACTG
>DBUL01000238.1:0-315 GCA_002307905.1 Rhizobiaceae bacterium UBA1291 | reverse complement strand
GCAGGAGGCGATCACCGGATACGTGGCGCTTGCCGAGCGAATGCGTCTCGAGAAACGCCCCGACCTTGCCGCGGTATTCGAGGCTTTGACGGCGGAAGAGCAGGGACATCTCGCCAATGTCGACCGCTGGATCGAGCAATCGAACGTCATCGCCCCGCCCGCCCTCCATCTTCAGGAGCCGATGTTTGACGACGAGGGCGCCGCACTGGTCGCGCCCGAACTGCTCAATTCCTACCGGGCCTTTTCCATGGCGGTGCGCAATGAAGAACGCGCCTTCGTCTTCTGGACCTATGTCTCCGCCAATGCGCCCACAGA
>DBUL01000100.1 GCA_002307905.1 Rhizobiaceae bacterium UBA1291 | reverse complement strand
GAATGGGGATGGGGCAGAAATGCCCCATTTCCTTTTGCGCCTTGGTCCGGCGCGCGGGCGGGGCGGCCTCCGGCGGCGGGAGCTGCAGTTTTCCTGCATGCTTTGCGTGGATAATTCGATTGCCGCTCAGGCCTGGCACGATCTATGCAATTTTCGGCCGTTTGCAGGCGCAACGGCAGAGCGACTGAGGGGGGCTCATGCGACACTATCTCGATTGGGTCTGGGCGGGGCTCGCCGGCGGATTGCTAGCGGTAANNCGCTGGCCGCACATTCGACGCCCTTCGTCGCTTCATGGGTTGTGCACGGGGTAGGGGCGGTGGCCGCCTTCTTCCTGCTGCGCGTCAATCTGCTGCTGGTGTCCAAGCGGGGGGTTACGGTAGGGCAAGGGATTTCGAAGCCGCCGCTCTGGTCCTATCTCGGAGGAGCGCCGGGCGCCTTTGCGGTGGCGCTCTCCTCGATCGCCGTCAATTCGGGGCTGGCGCTCGCCGGCGGGCTTTCGCTTCTGCTGGTGGGCCAGATCCTGTTCGGCCTGATCTCCGACCTCTGGGGCCTGTTCGGCACGCCGAAGCGAGTGCTCAACAGGTTTGACCTGATGGCCGCTGCCTGTGTCGTCGCCGGCAGCGCACTGATCATCTATTCTGGAGGCGCATGATGCTGACCTCGATCCTGATTGCGCTTGCCGGCGGGGCGGCCGTCGGCATGAGCCGCTCGATCAATGGTCGTCTGACCATGGACCGCGGTGCCTTCCGCGCCTCGTTCTGGAACCACTTCATCGGCTTTGCTCTGCTCAGCGTGTTCGTCATTTTGTTCGAGCGGCAGGGGATGGCGCTGCTCGCCGAGGTGCCGGCCTGGGCCTTTACCGGCGGCGTGATCGGCGCCGTGTTCGTCGCAATCTCGTCCTATGTCTTCCCGCGCATCGGGGCCGCGCGGTCGGCGCTGCTGATCATCGGCGGGCAGATGATCGTCGGGCTTCTGATCGACTACCTGCGCGGCACTGCTCAGTTCTCGATCGGCCAGCCGGCGGGCGTGGCGCTCATCCTGTTCGGCATCTATCTCACGCGCTATTCGCGTTAATGGGGGCTGGCGCGGCGACAGCAACGACATCATGGCATGGCGATTGTGGGCTGGAATGCGGCGATTGCCTTTGCCCCGCAGCGGAATCCGCCTATATCCCGGACCATGATCTTCCGCTCCGTTGCCCGCCTGTTCGAAAACTGGATCAGTCCCTTCGCCCGTACCGACGACCTCAGGCCGCCGTCCGGGCCCTGGGCCTTTGTCTGGTTCTATGTCCGCCAGGCCAAGCTGCCCTTCGTCATGATGGCCCTGTTCGGCGGGGCAGTCGCCATGCTGGAGGCGGCGCTGTTCTGGTTCGTCGGTCGCCTGGTCGACCTGCTTGACACGGTACCAAAGGAGGCCGGATGGGACGGGTTGATTGCCGCATATGGCTATGAGCTTCTGGCCATGGCACTGGTCGTGCTGGCCGGCCGCTTCATCGTCGTCACGGTCGGCGCGCTGGTCGAGGAGCAGGTGATCGTCCTCAACTTCTTCAACCTGGTGCGATGGCAGGCCCATGCGCATGTGGCGCGTCAGTCTCTATCCTTCTTTCAGAACGATTTTTCCGGCCGCATCGTCACAAAGGTCTGGTCCGCCGGACAGTCGACCGGCGATCTCCTGACCTCGCTCTTGCAGGTCGTCTGGTTCATGGTGATCTATACGGTGTCGACCATGGCGCTGGTCGCTCAGCTCGACTGGCGTCTCGCTGCGATCATCGCCACATGGATCGCCGTATTCCTCGTTCTGGCGCGCATCTTCGTGCCGCGCATTCGCCACCATGCGAGGGAGACGGCGGAAGCCGCCTCAATGCTGAACGGCCGGCTGGTCGATTCCTATTCGAACATCCAGACCTTGAAACTGTTCGGCCGCGAGCGTCAGAACGACCACTATATCCGTGCCGGTTTCGACCGCTTCCAGGCGACGCTGACGCCCTTTGCGCGGCTGCTGACCGGCGTCCGCTCTTCGCTCGCCATGCTGTCGGGCGTGATGATTCTGATGATTGCCACTCTTTCGATCGACCTGTGGTTCTCCGGCGCGATCACGGCGGGTGGCGTCGCCTTCACCCTCGGCCTCGTCCTGCGGCTCAACATGCTGCTTGGACGGATGATGACGCAGTTGAACGGCATCATGCGCAATGTCGGTACCATTCAGAATTCGGCGGAGCTCATTTCCAAGCCGATCGGCCTCACGGATGCATCCGGTGCCACAGAACTCTTGGTCAAGCGCCCCGAGATCCGCTTCGAGGACGTGTCCTTCCACTACGGCCGCAAGAAGGGTGCGATCGATCACCTGACGCTGACCATCCGGCCCGGCGAGAAGGTTGGCATAGTCGGGCGCTCGGGCGCGGGAAAGTCTACGCTGGTGAACCTGTTGCTGCGTTTCTACGACGTGGAGGAGGGGCGAATCCTGATCGACGGGCAGGATATCTCGGCCGTGACGCAGGAAAGCCTGCGGTCGCAGATCGGCATGGTGACGCAGGACACCGCACTCCTGCATCGGTCGATCCGCGACAACATCGTCTTCGGGCGCGAGGATGCGGGCGAGGATATGCTGATCAAGGCGACTGAACGCGCCGAGGCACTCGAATTCATCGAACGGCTGGAGGACCAGCGCGGCCGGAAAGGGTTCGACGCCCATGTGGGCGAGCGCGGCGTCAAGCTCTCGGGCGGTCAGCGGCAGCGCATCGCGATTGCCCGCG
>DBUL01000236.1 GCA_002307905.1 Rhizobiaceae bacterium UBA1291 | reverse complement strand
ACGCGCTTCGAGCAGCTTCACATTGGCCGGGATATCGTCGACGACAAGTATTCTCGCAGTCATCGGTCCATTCCCTCACGCATCGCCAAGATAGGTCTTGATCGTCTCGATGAACTTTGGCACCGAGATCGGCTTGGAGACGTAAGCCTCGCAACCGCCCTGGCGAATGCGCTCCTCGTCGCCTTTCATCGCAAAGGCCGTGACCGCGATCACCGGTATCACATGCAGTTCTGGATCCTCCTTCAACCACCGTGTCACGTCAAGGCCGGAGACTTNNAGATGAGGTCCGGACGGTACTTGCGCGCCAGATCAAGCGCTTCCATGCCATTGCGAGTCTGGATGGTCTCATAGCCCGAGGCTTCGATAAGATCGCGGAAGAGCTTCATATTGAGCTCGTTGTCTTCGACAATCATTACCTTCTTCGGCATAAGTCCCGTCCCTTGATCCCGCCTGGCGTCCGCTGAACGTTGCGGTCCGGCAGTTTGCACTTCTGGTGCGATGTCATGCTAAGGTCATTTGGTTGAGAAATAGGTAACTCTATAGAGAATTGCGGAAAGGCCCATGAAGAACAGCAGCATACCAGTCAGCGCCGAGGAAACCGCCATCGCCGTTCTTAGCTGGCTTGCCGGCGAACCAGACATGCTCGGCCGCTTTCTGGCACTCTCGGGTACGCGTCCCGACCACTTGCGCCAGGCGATTCGCGATCCCGCTTTCATGGCCGGCATGCTGGATTTCCTGATGGCGCACGAGCCGACCCTCATGGCCTTTTGCGCGGCGACCGGCACCCAACCGGAGGCGGTGGTCAGGGCTTCGCATCACTATTCCGGCCCGACACTCGAGTCGGGAGAATACTGAAGCCTGGCCAGGCCGCGGAACTCAAAGTACCAGCCGCATCAGCGGCCTTCCCTCTTTTCTCGAGGCCACCTCGACAAATTCCGCCGCCTCAAAGATTCGCTTCGATCCGACATAAAGCCCGACGGACTTCGATTGTTTGGTCCGCTCGATCGGACAAGCTTCAATGATGCGCGCAGCGGCCACGCGGGCATGAGCGACGGCGGCATCGAGCATCCTGTGGCTCAAGCCCTTGCCGCGCTCTTTCGACACGATGAAGAAGCAGCTCACCGCCCAGACCGCTAGGTCGGCAGCGTCTCGCTCTTCGAGCGGCCGCGAGACGGTGCGGGGCGAATTCCAGTTCGGCACATCGGCACGAGGCCCCACCTGCACCCAGCCGACCGGCCTGTCACCGAGATAGCCGATGAGCCCCGCCGGTGGTCCCACACTCACGCGCCGGTGCATGAAATCCTTCTTCTCGCTGCCCGCCAAGCCCTTCCTCTGAGAAGGTGACAGGCGGAAATGATTGCACCAACAGCCATAACAGGCACCGTGGGGGCCCATGACTGCCTCAAAATCGCTCCAGCGGTCGGCCGTGAGAGGTTGGGCACGGAATTGTCCGTCCATTGCATTTTTCCTTGTCACCCGACTCATCAAAGAGTAACGCTAGGCGCGCGAATGTTCAACATTTGTTCCAATCAATGACCGACGATCCGATCCTATCTCCCGGCTTTTGTCGCGACTGCCTGGCCGGGCAGCCGGAGAGCCGGACGCGTTGCCGCGCCTGCGGCAGCCCTCGCCTCGTCTACCACCCCGAACTCTACCGGCTGACGCTTGCCCATATCGATTGTGACGCATTCTATGCCTCGATAGAGAAACGCGACAATCCCGAACTGGTCGACAGGCCGGTCATCATCGGCGGGGGAAAGCGTGGCGTCGTCTCAACCGCCTGCTACCTCGCTCGAATCTATGGCGTTCGCTCGGCCATGCCGATGTTCAAGGCACTGGAAGCCTGTCCGCAGGCGGCGGTGATCAAACCGGACATGGAGAAATATGCGCGTGTCGGGCGGCAGGTGCGGTCGATGATGGAAGAACTGACGCCGCTCGTCCAACCGCTGTCGATCGACGAGGCTTTCCTTGAGCTCAGGGGCACCGAGCGACTGCATCACGATCCTCCGGCACGCGTCCTGGCGCGTTTTGCCCAGCGGGTGGAAAAGGAGATCGGCATCACGGTCTCCGTCGGCCTTTCCTACTGCAAGTTCCTCGCCAAGGTCGCCTCCGACCTTCAAAAGCCGCGCGGCTTCTCGGTAATCGGCGAAGCCGAGGCCTTGTCTTTCCTGGCGCCACGCCCGGTCACAACCATCTGGGGCGTCGGCAGGGCCTTCGCTGCGACGCTGGAGCGCGACGGAATCCGCACCATCGGCCAGTTACAGACGATGGAGGAAGGTGACCTCATGCGCCGTTACGGGTCCATGGGCCAGCGTCTGTTCCGTCTGTCGCGCGGCGTCGATGATCGTGATGTCCATCTCAATGACGCCGCCAAGAGCGTTTCGGCCGAGACGACCTTCTTCGACGATATCTCGCATTACGAGGAACTGGTGACCCACCTGCGAGCGCTGTCTGAGAAGGTCGCGTGGCGGCTAAAGAGGAGCGGTATAGCCGGCCAGACCGTGGTGCTGAAACTCAAAACCGCCGACTTCAAGGGAAGGACGCGCAATCGCCGCCTTGACGACCCGACCCAGCTTGCCGACAGGATATTTCGCATCGGGCTCAGTCTGCTTGAAAAGGAAACCGATGGAACGCGCTTCCGCCTGATCGGGATCGGTGTCACGGACCTTCAGGACCAGACGCTCGCCGATCCGCCGGATCTTGTCGACGAGCAGGCCAAGCGCCGCGCCGCCGCCGAGGCCGCCATGGATGAACTGCGTCACAAGTTCGGCAAGGCAAGCGTGCAAACCGGCTATACATTCCCGTCAAAAAACCGTCCGGGTGATCCTTGAATTATACTTACGGCCGGTGGACGCAATCAACAAACTGTGAGGAGCCATAGCCGCTGTCAAAGGTTTGTATCGGCATACACGAGTTCGTGAACATCGATTTCTCTTCAAACTTTCCTTAAGCATCGAATTATAATCTGGCGGAATTCGTATTGCGTGAGGGATCCCATACCATGATCAAGTCGCTGGCTGCTTCACTCGGCCTTCTGTCTGCGACCATCCTTGCCACACCGGCCTTGGCCGGCGGTGGAGATTCGCTCCAGATTTTCGTGTCCAAGGCGGAACAGTCGCTGACCGTCTATGACGGAGATCAGGTGATCGCGACCTCAAAGGTTTCGACCGGCAAACCCGGCCATACGACGCCGTCAGGGATTTTCTCGATCCTGGAGAAGCGCAAATACCACGAGTCCAATCTCTATTCGAATGCACCCATGCCGTGGATGCAGCGGCTGACCTGGTCCGGTATCGCCCTGCACGAATCAAGCAGCGTGCCGAACTACCCAGCCTCGCACGGCTGCATCCGGATCCCGCGAGCCTTTGCCAAGCAGCTCTACGGCATGACCGAACGCGGTGCGCATGTGATCATCACCGACAATCCGGTGGCGCCGGTCTTGCTGGAACATGCAACATTGTTCAGCCCACGTCTTCAGCAACCCGAGGGCCAGTTGCTGTCCGATGCCGAATTGCGGCCCAGTGCGATCGACTCCTCGCTCCAGCCCGTCGAGGTGGCCATGGCCGATGTGCTGCCGAAAGCCGGAGCCACGGCCAAGGTCGAGCTTAAAGAGGAGCCGCCACTTCGCATCCTGATCACCCGCCGCGACCAGCGCGAAACGCTGATCGACGCGCAGGCCCTGCTCGGTGAACTGGGCTTCGACGCCGGCATCCCGGATGGTCTTATCGGCAAGATGACAGTCGCCGCCGTCAACGGTTTCAAGCGCTGGAAAGGCCTCGACACCCGGGGCGAGTTGATCACGGCGGAATTCCTCGGCGCGCTTTATCAGAGCGCCGGCAAGGGAGAGCCCCCCTTGGGCCAAATTATGGTGCGGCAGAAGTTCAAGCCGCTGTTCGAGGCCCCGGTGACGATCGACGATCCGCATATCGCCCTCGGCACCCATTTCATCGAGGCCGTCGATGTCGACCGCTACGGCGAGAAAGCGACATGGCGTGCAGTGACGCTGGAGAACCACCTTTCAAAGACGACGGTCAAGCGGCTGGGCATCACCACACAGGCCGACGACACCGCCATCTACAACGCTGCCGCGGCACTCGATCGCATCACGATCCCCGAGGATATCCGCCAACGGATCGAAATGCTGATGAGCAAGGGTACCTCCTTGACCATCTCGGATAGCGGAATCGGACCGGAAACCGGCCGCGGCACGGACTTCATCACCATCACCCGCCGCGCGCCCAAGTCCTGAGGTGCGCCGGCTCAGACCAGTTCAACATCGACCACGCCNNCGAGCGCATAGCCGCAGCGACCTCAGGCGAGATTCGATATTTTTCAGTGAGTTCGACCTCGATCTCCCGCTGACCGTCCTCCTTGATCACGATGAATGAAACGAGGCCGTCGCCGCGGGTGTTGAGGTGGGCGGCGACCGTCTTCAGCGGGCCGGAATCGCGCACGTAGACGCGCAGCGTCTTTTGCATCTGGACCGATTTCTCTTCCAGCGACTGCGCCGTCTGGATCCTCAACCCAATGCCTTCTGGGCGCTCTTCGGCAGCAACCGTAATGACCAGTGATTTTCCCGGTTCGAGCAGGTCGCGGTACTGGTTCAGGCCCTCGGAGAACAGCACGGCTTCATACTGGCCGGAGGCATCGGAAAAGGTGACGATGCCCATCTTGTTGCCGGTCCGCGTCTTGCGCTCCTGGCGCCCGATCACCGTTCCGGCAAGCCGGCCGGCGGTCGCGCCCTGGCGGACCGATTGCGTAAAATCGGCGATGTTTTGCACGCGCATCTTCTGGAGCAGCGAGCGATAGGAATCGAGGGGATGGGCCGTGAGGTAGAAACCGAGCACCTGGAACTCCCGCATCAGCTTTTCCGACGGCAACCAGGCTGCCGAATCCGGGAATGAAATACGTTCCGGACCGCTTGCAGCGCCCGAGCCGAACATATCGGATTGCCCGCTCACCGCATTCTCCTGGGCACGCTGGGCATAACCGAGGACGCGGTCGAGCCCACCCACCAGTTCGGCGCGATCGCGGCCGAAGCAATCGAAGGCGCCGGCGCAGATCAGGCTTTCGAAGACCCGCCGGTTTATCTGTTTCGGATCGATCCGCAGGCAGAAATCCTCGATGGATTCGAAAGGCTTATCCCCCCTCACCTCGACAATGTGCTGAACGGCGGAATCGCCGACGCCTTTGAGCGCGGCCAGGGCATAGCAGATGCGGTTCAGCCCCGCCTGGAAATGGCGAAAAGAGGTCTGCACCGAGGGCGGCACGACCTCGATACCGAGCCGTCCGGCATCCTGGCGGAAGTCGTTGAGCTTTTCGGTATTCGCCATGTCGAGCGTCATCGACGCGGCAAGGAACTCGGTCGGGAAATGCGCCTTCATGTAGGCGGTCTGGTAGGAGACGATTGCGTAGGCTGCGGCGTGCGACTTGTTGAAGCCGTAGTTGGCGAACTTGGCGAGAAGTTCGAAGATGTTCTCGGCCTGCGGCTTGGACACGCCGTTCTTCATCGCCCCGTCGACAAAACGGGCGCTCTGCTGGTCCATCTCCGCCTTGATCTTCTTACCCATAGCGCGACGCAGAAGATCTGCTTCGCCAAGCGAATAGCCCGACAGCACCTGGGCGATCTGCATGACCTGCTCCTGGTAGACGATAACCCCTTGCGTTTCCTTCAGGAGATAGTCGATCTGCGGATGAATGGAGGCGATTTCCTCCTCGCCATGCTTGCGGGCATTGTAGACCGGGATGTTCTCCATCGGGCCTGGACGATAGAGTGCGACCAGCGCGATGATGTCCTCGATACAGTCAGGCCGCATGCCGATCAGGGCCTTGCGCATGCCCGCACTTTCCACCTGGAACACGCCGACCGTCTCGCCGCGCGACAGCATCTCGTAGGTCAGCGTGTCGTCGAGCGGGATGGCTGCGAGGTCGACCTTGATGCCACGCTGCTCCCAGACGAAATCGACCGCGGTCTTCAGCACGGTCAGCGTCTTCAGGCCGAGGAAGTCGAACTTGACGAGACCGGCCTGTTCGACCCATTTCATGTTGAACTGGGTGACCGGCATGTCGGAGCGTGGATCGCGATACATCGGCACCAGCTTCGACAGCGGCCGGTCGCCGATAACGATGCCGGCGGCGTGGGTCGAGGCGTGACGATAGAGACCCTCAATCTTCTGGGCGATATCAAGCAGACGCGCGACGACCGGCTCCTCTTCGGCTGCCTCCCGAAGCTTCGGCTCCTCCTCGATCGCCTTCGAAAGCGGCGTCGGGTTGGCCGGATTGTTCGGCACGAGCTTGCAGATCTTGTCGACCTGTCCATAGGGCATTTCCAGCACCCGGCCGACATCGCGCAAGGCCGCACGCGCCTGGAGCGAACCGAAGGTGATGATCTGCGCCACCTGTTCGCGGCCATACTTCTGCTGCACGTAGCGGATCACCTCTTCGCGCCGGTCCTGGCAGAAGTCGATGTCGAAGTCNNGAGGAAGCGCTCGAACAGCAGCGAAAACCGCAGCGGATCGACGTCGGTGATGGTCAGCGCATAGGCAACCAGCGAGCCCGCGCCCGAACCACGGCCGGGACCGACCGGAATATCCTGTTGCTTCGCCCATTTGATGAAGTCGGCAACGATCAGAAAGTAGCCGGGGAACTTCATGCGTTCGATGACGCCAAGTTCGAACTCCAGCCGATCGCGATAGTCCTTCTCTTCGTAGCCCGGGGCCATCCCCAAGGCCGCGAGCCGCCCGTCCAGCCCCTCCTCCGCCTGCCGGCGCAGTTCCAGCGCTTCGGCGCGCTCCGCCTCCGGCGGATCGTCAGTGCCGCCGGTGAAGCGCGGCAGGATCGGCTT
>DBUL01000068.1:3840-6691 GCA_002307905.1 Rhizobiaceae bacterium UBA1291 | reverse complement strand
CCCAGATCCTTGGCGGCGGCCCGCCAGAGGTCTTCGCGGTTGACCTTGTCGACCAGCGCCTTGATGTCGGTGTCGGGGGCTAACTTGCCCCAGCGGATATTCTCGGTGAGGAACCAGGCGTCGTGGCTCTTGAACGGATAGGAGGCGTGGTCCTGGAAGAACTTCATCTCCAGGCCGGTGTTCTCTTCCACCCGGCCATTGCCGTAGTTTATGTTGCCCTTGAGGCGGCCTGCAACGTCCTTCGGCGGCACATTGAACCACTGGCGCTTGCCCAGCATCGCCGCCATTTCCTCCTTGTTGTCCATGCTGTCAGCCCAGACCTGGGCTTCGATGACGGCCATCATCAGCGCCTTTGCGGCGTTGGGGTTCTTCTCGATCCAGTCGGAGCGCAGGCCGAGCGCCTTTTCCGGATGGCCCTTCCACAGTTCCCCGGTCGTACAGGCAGTGAAGCCGATGCCCTGGTTGACCAGCTGCTCGTTCCACGGCTCGCCGACGCAGAAGGCATCCATGTTGCCGACCTTCATGTTGGCGACCATCTGCGGCGGCGGCACGACGATGGTTGAGACGTCCTTGTCCGGGTCGATGCCGCCGGCGGCGAGCCAGTAGCGGATCCACAGATCATGGGTGCCGCCGGGAAAGGTCATGGCGACCTTGATCTCGTTGCCAGCCGCCTTCTTGGCGGCGAAGGCTTCCTTCAGCTTCGAGGCATCCAGGCCGACGCCGGTATCCGCATATTCCTTGGCAACCGAAATGCCCTGGCTGTCTAGATTGAGGCGGGCGACGATCGACATCGGCACAGGCACATTGTTCTGCGTCACCTTGCCGGTGGAGATCAGGTAGGGCATCGGGGTGAGGATATGGGCACCGTCGATACCGTTTGCCTCGCCGCCAAGCACGAGATTGTCGCGGGTGGCACCCCAGGAGGCCTGCTTCAGGACCTCGACTTCGGTCAGGCCGAATTTGTCGAACAGGCCTTTTTCCTTGGCGATGATCAGCGGCGCTGCATCGGTCAGCGCAATGTATCCGAGNNCTCGGGGCCCGCACCGGCGGCAAAGGCGCCCGACGGCAGAAGTGCGCGCGCGGCGCCGATCACGGCGGCGGCAGCGGAGGTCTTGAGAATGCTGCGGCGGCTGATGCCCATTCCTGTAGTCTTCGTCATGTGCTGTTCCCTTTGCTGGAGACGGAGAGCCGGAAAACGAAAAAACGCCGCTCGGTGGATGCGTCAGCGGGGGAGGAGGAGCCCCGGACAGCAAAAACCTTGCGACGTCGATGTCTGATGTGAACGCGCGCTATGCGCTCATCTGCGTCCGGTCGCCATTGACCGGTGCATGTTTATCGAAGCAATCGGCGTGCCAGTTTGACGCGCCACGCGTATCTCATTGTTTCAGCTTAAGGAATATTCGTTGAGCGAGCTGGACATCGCGCCTGCCTTGGAAAAGGCACTGCCGAACATTTGTGCGACTGCTCTCGGGATGGAAGAAAGACGCTGGTGAATTGTGCACTGCGCTCGCCGTCAGGCGTCCTCGTCCGTGTCATTCGAAGCGCCAAGCGCCCGCACCGGGAAGGTGGCCACATAGGCGGCAATGCGGCTCGGATCGAAGACATGGCCGTCCATGAAACGATCGTCGGGGGCGACGCCTTCCGGCCGCACATCGGCGTCCGCTGGTCCATTCGAGCTACCGAGGGCAGCACGGTAAAGATCGGGCCGGTAGGCGGACACTGCCACCCTTGCCCCCTCCTCGCTGAATTCCGCCTGCCCCCAGCGGATCATCTGGCTGTAGATCCACAGCGCCTGGCTCGGCCGTGGATAATTGGCGTGGTCGCGATGAAAGACAAAGTAGTCGGGGATCGTGCGGCGATGGCCCTTGGCGTCCAAGCTGAACTCGCCAGCGAGGACACGCCGGATAATGCCGACGGGCGCGGCCATATAGCGGGGCTCGGCGAGCAGCGCTGCGAGCGTATCATGGTTTGCCCCGTCGTCGCACCAGCGCGCCGCCGCATCGAGCGCGACGATCAGGCGCGACACCGTCTCAGGGTTGGCGTCCGCCCAATCCGGGCGCATGCCGATCACCTTTTCCGGCGCCGAGGGCCAGATGTCCTGCTTGGCCGCGACGATGCGTCCGACACCGCGCTCGGAGGCCACCATGTTCCACGGCGCGCCGACGCAGAAGCCATCGATCGCGCCGGCTGCCAGCGCATCGGAGGTGAGCGGCGGCGGCACGACGACCAGCTTGACGTCGCGGTCGGGATCGATGCCGCCGGCGGCCAGCCAGTAGCGGAACTCGTAGTTATGGGAGGAGAAGGGATAGGTCATACCGAGGGTCGGCGGCTGCTCTCCCCTTTCCCGCATGTCGGCCAGTACCGAGGCAAGGGCACGGGCATTGTCGAGCGCCGACGCCGCATCGTCGAGACCGGTCAGGGCCTGCATGCGCTCGAAAAGCCGAAGCGACAGCGTGATGGCGTTGCCGCCGCGGCCCAGCGAGAAGGGCGTGATGGTCGGCGACGGGTTGGAGCCCAGGCCCAGCATGGAGGCGACCGGCATGGGCGAGAGCATATGGGCGATGTCGAACTGGCGGAAGGCCAGCCGGTCGCGGACATTGGCCCAGGAGACATCGCGCACCAGATCGAGCGTCAGGCCTTCCTTGGCGGCGAAGCCGAGTTCGGCCGCGATGATCAGCACGGACGCATCCATCAGCGGGATGAAGCCGGCGCGCAGCACTTTCGCGCCGCCTGCAACGCCGATCGCCGGCAGGGGCAGGCTCGTTCCGCTATCGCTCGGTCGCGTCATGTCATTCACTCCAGCTTCTCCGGATATCGACCTGTGTCAGGGTCTCCATCACATCAGCAATCC
>DBUL01000068.1:0-3757 GCA_002307905.1 Rhizobiaceae bacterium UBA1291 | reverse complement strand
GGTCGACGAACATGGCGATCGGCCGCCCGACAGTCCGAGTCAGTTGGAACAGGTGCTCCATCATGTCGCGGTTCGGGTTTTCGAGATCGATGATGATGACGTCGGGTTTCAGGTTCTCGATGATCCGGGCGATGCCGTTGACCTCGTGCACGACCGTGACGCGCAGGTGCCCCGCCTCCCGCAGGCCTTCCTCGATTATGGAAGCGCGGATGGCGTTCTCATCGATCACGAGGACAGTGAGGTCGGAGTGCAACATCGCCTATTGATGCCGCAGCGCAAAAAGCTTGGCAAGCAAAATGCCCAGAAAATATGCCGGATCAGGCTTGCTTATATTTTAAGCAAGCACCACGCACCTCTGCCGCCTCTTGCGCACGCTTCACTGAGCCAGTCACGAAGCCCTGCTATTCGGCGCGGCCGACACTTTCATAGACGAAGCCGTGATTCCGCGCTTCCGCAGGGGTGTAGATGTTACGCAGATCGACAAGAACCGGCGACTTCATCACAGACTTCAACCGCGCAAAGTCGAGCGACCGGAACTGCTTCCACTCCGTAATGATGACCAAGGCATCGGCATCGGCCGCGACCTCCTCGACATCGTCGCAATAGTCGAGCTCGGGCATGACATGGCGCGCCGCCGGCATGCCCTCCGGATCATGAGCCTTCAGCAGGGCGCCCATGTCGAGCAGCGCCTGGACAATCGACAGCGCCGGGGATTCGCGGATGTCGTCAGTGTCGGGTTTGAAGGTCAGGCCGAGGATGCCGATCGTCTTGCCGCGCAGGTCGCCGCCCACCGCGCGCTCGACCTTGCGTGCCATGGCGCGCTTGCGCGTCTCGTTGATTCCGACGATCGTTTCGATCAAGCGGATCGGGGCATTGTGGTCCTGCGCGGTCTTGACGAGCGCCAGCGTATCCTTCGGGAAACAGGAGCCGCCATAGCCCGGCCCCGCATTGAGGAACTTCAGCCCGATGCGGCTGTCCAGTCCCATTCCTCGGGAGACATCCTGTACATTGGCGCCGACCTGCTCGCACAGATCGGCGATTTCGTTGATATAAGCCAGCTTCAGCGCGAGGAAGGCATTGGCGGCATATTTGGTGAGTTCCGCGGTGCGCCGCGAGGTGAAGAGCACCGGATGCCTGACCGGATCGAGCGCGCCATAGACCTCCGCCATGATGGCACGTGCCCGATCGTCATTCATGCCGACCACGACCCGATCCGGCGCCATGAAGTCGTCGATGGCCGCGCCTTCTCGCAGGAATTCAGGGTTGGAGACGACAGCCACGTCGGCATCGGGATTGGCGTCGCGGATGAGCCGCTCCAGCTGATCCCCGGTGCCGACCGGCACGGTCGACTTGGTGACGATCACCGTGAAGCCCCGCACGGCAGCGGCCACTTCGCGTGCGGCGGCGAACACATGGGCCAGATCCGCGTGACCATCGCTTCTGCGCGCCGGGGTACCTACCGCAATAAATAGAACATCAGCATTGGCGACGGGATCGGCGATCTCAGTGGTGAAATGCAGGCGCCCGGCAGAGACGTTTTTTTGAATCAGATTATCGAGACCCGGCTCGAATATCGGCACCTCACCCCGATTGAGCTGGGCGATCTTTTCCGACGCCTTGTCGATGCACACCACAACGTGGCCGAACTCGGCCAAGCAAACACCCGAAACCAGCCCGACATATCCCGTGCCAATGATTGCTATGCGCACGCCTGACTCCATCTGCCTGGATCGGCCGGAAGTGTTTCCATCCAAATTTCCCTGTGCCTAGACAAGAGACGGAGAATTGGGAGAGGAAGAAAAAGGCCGACGGTTGTGCCGTTGATTTGGATGATTTCGGGAGAATACCTACCGCATCGCAAAACGAAATCCAAGATCGGTCACCGCCTGGAAGCGCAGCACGGAATTCCAGGTCAGACCACAGTCCATTACAACGACAAAGGCCCCGCCGGAGCGGGGCCTTGAATTGGCTGTATCAATCAGACCCAGTAGGGCGGAACGCCATAGTAGTCGTAGACCGTGCGGCCATTGTCGCGATACCATTCGCGATCATCATCGCGAAGACGCGGCGCGCCCTCGACCTGTTCCTTCGTCAGGTCGATCCGGTAACCGTCCAGCGTCTCGTCATAGGTCAGCTTTTCCCACGGCAACGGATAGTAGTCATCGCCGATACCGAGGAAGCCGCCGAAGCTCAGCACTGCGTAGGCGACCCGGCCGCCGTGCTTTTCGAGCATGATCCGCTTGACCGAACCGATGCGTTCTCCGTCGACACCATAGACGGCGGTCCCGTCAACCTTGTCACTGGCAATCAGGGAGGCCGTGTCCTTGACGTAGGGATCGCGGCTTTTCGCTTGAGAATTCTGATGCATATCGCACCTCCTTTTTTCTGGTGTGGCGATGAAAGGGAAACGGTGAGCCGGACCGAAAGTTCCCCACAGCAGATGCCGGGAGGGAGCATTCTTCGAAAAGCCAAGGCGCCGGGAGGACCGAGGGAATATTGACGCTTACGTCAAGGTTATATAGAGCTTAGCACTTGAACCGGAATGCCAAACGCTTAAGCTCGCTAAAAGCATCTGGGAGGAATGCATGTCCGCCGCGAACGATGGACATGCAGCAATGGACGTCGGGAGGGAATACATGACGGACGCAACGAGCCGGCTCAGTGGCCGGGCAAGTGAAAAGATTTGGCTTGCTTCATATCCTCCCTCCGTACCGGCGGATATTGCGCCCCATAGTCACCCGTCGCTGGGAGCCCTGTTCGAAGCGAGCTGCGCCACCTACGCCGATCGCCTGGCNNTTTTCCAGCATGGGCCGGGGAATGACGTTCCGGGAACTCGAGGCGGAATCGCGCAAGGTCGGCGCCTGGCTGCAGTCAAAAGGTCTCGTGAAGGGCGACAGGGTGGCGGTGATGACGCCGAACATCCTTCAGAACCCGGTCACGGTCTACGGCATTCTCAGAGCCGGACTTACGGTGGTCAACGTCAACCCGCTCTACACCCCGCGCGAACTGGAACACCAACTGAAGGACTCCGGCGCCAAGGCGATCATCGTGCTGGAGAATTTCGCGGGCACGGTTCAGCAGGTCCTGCCCAACACACCGGTCAAGCATGTCATCGTCGCCACCATGGGCGACATGCTGGGCTTGAAGGGCCATATCGTCAATTTCGTCGTCCGCAAGGTGAAGAAGCTCGTTCCCGCCTGGTCGATCCCGGGACACCTCAGCTTCAAGCGTGTGCTGGCCGAAGGCGCCCACCAGTCCCTTAAGCCGGTTGACGTCGTCGCAGATGACGTCGCCTTCCTGCAATATACGGGCGGCACGTCCGGCGTGGCGAAGGGGGCGATGCTGACCCATCGCAACATCCTGGCCAATACGATTCAGGGGCNNGCGGGCGGCACGACGGGCGTTTCCAAGGGTGCGACCCTGACCCATGCCAATCTGCTTGCCAACAAGCAGCAGATTGCGCTCTGGCTAGAGGCAGCCTTCGCTGTCAAGGGACGGCCGGAGGTCATGACCTTCATCTGCGCCTTGCCGCTCTACCATATCTTCGCGCTCACGGTGAACTCGCTGATGGGCATCGCGACCGGCAGCCATAACGTGCTGATCGCCAATCCGCGCGACATTCCCGCCTTCGTCAAGGAATTGCAGAACCACAAGGCGCATATTTTCCCGGGCCTCAATACGCTGTTCAACGCGCTGATGAACAATCCGGATTTCAAGAACCTCGATTTTTCCTCGATGCTGCTGGTGCTGGGCGGCG
>DBUL01000261.1 GCA_002307905.1 Rhizobiaceae bacterium UBA1291 | reverse complement strand
CACGGCCGTCCTGAAAATAGTCAGGACGGCCGTTCGCCCCCTCCCCTGCAAAGGCTCCGAAATATGCTAGATTGCGGCGGTTCCGATCGTCCGGTCGGCAATCCATTGGGGGAAGCACATGTCGATCAAATATGCACTGACTACCATTGCCCTGCTCGCTCTGCCGGGTATTGCCGCGGCCGATCCGACCGGGAGCTACACACTCGTCGGACGCAATCCGGATTCCGGCGAGGACTATACCGGGACAGTCGAAGTGTCCCGGCACGGAGAAACCTATATCGTCGTGTGGGACATTGGAGGCAAGGAATCGATCGGCACCGGGATCGGGGCCAAGTTCGTCGGCGAAGGGCGCTTCGAAATGGGTCCCGCCAGCGAGGATGACACAGCGATCTCGGTCGGCTATGTGGCCGAGGACAATTTCGGCATCGCCATGTATTTCGAGCAGTCGGACGGAACCTGGCAGGGCGTGTGGACCTATGGCGGCTCGGAAAAGGTGACCGGAGAGATCTGGACGCGGGACTAGCCAGGGCCACTTCGGCCTCGGCGGAATGAAGGATTGATGACCTCAGTGATCTACGTCGATGCCGATGCCTGCCCGGTCAAGCCGGAAATCCTGAAAGTCGCCGAGCGCCACGGCCTCGAGGTGACTTTCGTCGCCAATTCGGGACTGAGGCCCTCGCGCGACCCGATGGTCAAGAACGTCATCGTGTCGAACGGGTTCGACGCTGCGGACGACTGGATCGCCGAACGGGCCGGTACCGGCGACATCGTGGTGACGGCCGACGTGCCGCTGGCCGGCCGTTGCGTTGCGGCCGGCGCCCTCGTCACCGGACCGACGGGCCGCGTGTTCGACGTGGCCAATATCGGCATGTCGACCGCCATGCGGGATCTCGGCGCACACCTGCGCGAGACCGGAGAGAGCAAGGGCTACAACGCCGCCTTTTCGCCGCGCGACCGCTCGGCCTTCCTCGAAACGCTGGAGCGGCTTTGCCGGCGGGGGGNNCAAGCACTTTCGACACGAGACGCGGACCGGAGGATCGGACTTGGCCAGCCGTTTTGACCGCCTGATCGACCATCGGCACGGGCCGTTCTACGCCGCGCTCATGGCGGCGGTGGTCGCGGCTATGCTGGTCGCGCTCCTCAATGCACGGCTCGTGCTCGAGGCTGGCGCCCTGGTGTTTTTCCTCACCTATCTGGTTCTGATCGGTTTGCGGCTGCCGCTGATGACTGCCGACTATCTCAAGGACAAGGCCGAGGAGGCCGACGAGCCGGCGCCAGTCATCCTGCTCGTGACGCTGGGTGCCGTGGTGGTCGTTGTGGTCTCCCTGTTCCTCGCGCTGAACAGGCAAACGGGCGGAAGCGCGCTTGAGCTGGTGCTCGCCTTCTCTTCCGTCCTCGGTGGCTGGCTCACCATTCATACCATGGTGGCCGTCCACTACGGCCATCTCTACTGGCGTCCCGACACCACGACCGAGGAGCCCGACAATCGCGGCGGGCTGGAGTTTCCGGGCTCTCCCGATCCGTGCGGCTGGGATTTTCTCTATTTCTCCTTCGTCATCGGCATGACGGCACAGACCTCCGACACAGCGATCACCTCCACGACGATGCGGCGCGTCAATCTCCTGCATTCGATCGTCTCGTATTTCTTCAACACCGTGCTCGTTGCCGCCGCCGTCAACGCTGCAGTTTCTTTAGCCGGCTAGACCAAAGGAAAATCCACCCATGAAGATCCTCTCGCAGAACACCGCCTTTGGCGGCATGCAGGGCGTATTCTCCCACGAATCGGAAACGACGAAGTGCGAAATGACCTTTGCCGTCTTCGTCCCACCCCAGGCGATCGCCGAGCGTCGGCCGATGCTGTGGTATCTGTCGGGCCTGACCTGCACCCACGCCAATGTCATGGAAAAGGGCGAGTATCGCCGCATGGCCGCCGAACTCGGCCTGATCGTCGTCTGCCCCGACACCAGCCCGCGCGGCACGGACGTGCCGGATGAACTGACCAACTGGAAGATGGGCAAGGGCGCCGGCATGTATCTCGATGCCAGCGAAACGCCCTGGGCCCAGCATTTCCAGATGTATTCCTATGTCACAGAGGAACTGCCGGCGCTGATGGGCGAGCATTTCCGCGTCGACATGGACCGGCAGGGCATTTTCGGTCATTCGATGGGTGGCCACGGCGCGATGACTATTGCGCTGAAGAACCCGGAGCGCTTCAAGAGCTGCTCGGCCTTCGCGCCGATCGTCAATCCGCTCACCGCCGACTGGACGCAGGATGCGTTCGAAAAATATCTCGGCGCCGACCGGGCCAAGTGGCGGGAGTACGATGCCTGCGCGCTGGTCGAGGATGGCGCCCGCTTCCCCGAGTTCCTGATCGACCAGGGCAAGGCCGACAGCTTCCTGGAAACCGGCCTGAAGCCCTGGCTGTTCGAGGAAGCCATCAAGGGCACGGACATCGGTCTTACGCTCCGCATGCACGAGCGATACGACCACTCCTACTACTTCATCTCGACCTTCATGGACGATCACCTGAAGTGGCATGCCGAGCGGCTGGGGTAATCTGGCGTTGCCTATCAGCAAATACGCCCTCATCCTCGGCCTTGCCGAGGATCTGCCAGCGCCTGCGAAGCCGTACCGTCGGAAAAGCGGTGGAGTAGCAGATGCGCGGGACGGGCCCGATCATGACGAAGAGGGATCTGGCGCCTGTTCCCCTTCAGCGCCGCTGATACAGAAAGTGGTCGAAATCGGCCGGCTGGCCTCTCCCGCTGGTGTCGAAGGCGAACATGCAGGCAAACGCGCCGGTGAAGGAGCCGTGCTCGCCGCGGCCGCCTTCGTCGGAGATCACGCCGGCGTCGAGGACCGGGCCGATCGGCTGCCAGGCGACCTCTTCGCTCCCCTCGCCCATGCCATCGGCAGCGGGTCGCCAGAAGAACCGGAGATCGTTGTCGGACACCTCCATGGCGAGGTCGACCGCGCCATCGGGCAGGCTCACGCCCTGATCAACTGGGAAACTTAGCCGGCCATCGGGATAATCACCGGCGCAGGAGAGGATGGTCACGACGCGGCCGAGCTTCTCGTGCAGGGTCACGCCGAGCGCGTGCAGCTTGTGGCGATTGTAGTAGTGGGTGAGGCCCGCGACCTGCTGGTAGGTGTCGGGCGTGAAGTCCACGCGGGTCTCGGCGCGGAAGCGATGATCCTCCTGCCGGCGCGCCACCAGGGACTGCTCGAACCAGGAACCGAGGCTTTCGCGGCCCAAGAGCCGCAAATGGCCCGGTCTAGCGGCAAGGGAAAACAGGCGTTCCGGCTCGGGAGTCCGCAGCCACTGGAACTCCGGTGGCAGGACGGCGTCGTCGAAATCACGACGGATGCTCTCCGGCCGCTCGATGCGTTCCACCGGTCCTGGGGGCGCAACCTCCAGCGCCGGGACCGGACCGCCGTTTTCGAGATAGAGCCAGCCGTCGTCCTTCCATACGCATTTCTGCAGCGCCGTCTCGCGCCCCAGCGTGCAACGGCGCTTCGCGGGTAGCGGCCGGCCGCAGAGATGGGTGTGATAGGCTTCGCCCTCGGGCGTCTCGACATACTGGCCATGGCCGGAACGCTGGAGTGCCGCCTCGGGATGGTCCTTGGAGGTGATCAGATGGGTGTCGGGGTGCATTTCGTAAGGACCGTCGATCGCCCGCGAACGGGCCATGGTCACGGCATGGCCGTAGCCGGTGCCGCCCTCGGCGGTGGTCAGGTAGTACCAACCGTTCCTCTTGAAGAGATGCGGTCCCTCGACCAGGCCGAGCGGACTGCCGGGGAAGATGTTCTTCACCGGCCCGACCAGCGCTCGGGTCACCGGGTCCCATTCCTGCAGCAGGATGCCGTCAAAGGCAGGATGCTTGGGCGAACCGCCATAGCTCTCGGTGCGGTGGTTCCACTGCATGTTGAGGAACCACTTGCGACCGTCGTCATCGTGAAACAGCGACGGATCGAAGCCGGAGGAATTCACATAGACCGGATCGGACCATTCGGCATCGATCGACGGCGCGGTAACGATATAGTTGTGCGCGTCCTTGAAATTGCCGTCGAAGCGTTTGACGTCGGTATAGACGAGAAAGAACTGGCCGTCGGCGTGCGACAGGCACGGTGCCCAGACGCCGCAGCTGTCGGGATTGCCGCGCATGTCGAGCTGGGATTTCCTCTCCAGAGGCCGGCGCACGAGCGTCCAGTTGACCAGGTCGCGCGAGTGATGGATCTGCACGCCCGGATACCACTCGAAGGTGGAGGTGGCGATGTAATAGTCCTCGCCGACCCGGACGATGGACGGGTCCGGGTTGAAGCCCGTCAGGATGGGGTTCTGGATCATGCTGCGTCTCTCTTCCCTTTTCTTTCGCAAAAACACCCCCTCTGTCGGCGACGCCGAAATCTCCGTCACAAGGGCGAGACCATCCGCTACCATCACACCCTCCCTTGGTCGGAACATGAAACGCCACAACTCCCTGCCTGCGGAAGTCGGGCGGTCTGCCGAGGTCTCACTCCCCCCTTGTGGGGGAGATNNGGCCGGCAGGCCAGAGGGGGTAAACCCGAATTCCAGCGTCACTTCTTTTTCCGGGCCGGCCCCTTGCGTTCGGCCGAGGCGGCCCAGAGGTTGATGTCGGCATCCTTCGCGTAGATGTCGATCTCGACCAGTTCGTCCGCGGTAAAATCCCGTTGCTCCAGCGCCTTGACGCAGTCCTCGACCTGGCTCGGCCTGGATGCGCCGATCAGCGCGGTGGTGATGCGGTCGCCGCGCAGGACCCAGGCGAGCGCCATCTGGGCCAGCGTCTGGCCGCGCCGTTCGGCGATGGCGTTGAGCTTGCGGATATTCTCGACGTTGCGGTCGTTGAGGAACTCGCGATCGAGCGACTTGTCCTGCGCCGCCCGGCTCTCCTTAGGGATGCCGCCGAGATACTTGGCGGTCAGCATGCCCTGGGCGAGCGGCGAGAAGACGATCGAGCCGATGCCGAGCTCTTCCAGCGTATCGATCAGGCCGTCCTCCTCGATCCAGCGGTTGATCATCGAATAGCTCGGCTGGTGGATCAGGCAGGGGGTGCCGAGGCTCTTCAGGATCTCGACCGCCTCGCGGGTGCGCTTCGAATTGTAGGAGGAGAGGCCGACATAGAGCGCCCTGCCCGACCGGACGATGTGGTCCAGCGCGCCGCAGGTCTCTTCGAGCGGCGTGTCGGGATCGAAGCGGTGCGAATAGAAGATGTCGACGTAGTCCAGGCCGAGGCGCTTGAGGCTCTGGTCGCAGGATGCGATCAGATACTTGCGGCTGCCCCATTCGCCATAGGGGCCGGGCCACATGCCGTAGCCCGCCTTGGACGAGATGACCAGCTCGTCGCGAGAGCCGGCGAGATCGGTCTTGAGGATCTCGCCGAAGGCGAGTTCGGCGCTGCCACCGGGGGGGCCGTAATTGTTGGCGAGATCGAAATGGGTGATGCCGAGGTCGAAGGCCCTGCGGACGATCGACTGTTTGAGAGCGTGCGGCGTGTCGTCGCCGAAATTGTGCCACAGGCCGAGCGAGATCGCCGGCAGCTTCAGACCGCTCTTGCCGCAGCGGTTGTAGGTCATCCGGGCGTAGCGGTCTTCGGCGGGTTGCCAGGTCATGAAAGTCTCCTCCAATGATATTCGGGGATGAAGAACTACCCCTCCCCAACCCCTCCCCACAAGGGGGCGGGGCTCTCTCGTGGCCGTCGCCCTGCCCTTGTCGACAGTCTCCTTCCTCGGCAGCAGCGGCGCACCTGTCGACCGTCGCGGCTGCCGCCCCCTCACCCGGCGCTACTCGTCACCCTCTCCCCGGTGGGGAGAGGAGGGGTCGAAGGACCGGATGAGGGGGCCGAAGGCAGATGGACCGATCCGAGGCGCGGCCGCAGTCTTTTCCTGCCCATTCATGCCCGATCCGGTGCCCGCTGCAATCCGAAGCGTACACTTACCTGAGCAGAGCCTGCGCCTCCTCGATGCCGAGCGCCGCGGGCTGGGTGCAGGTGGTCGACAGAGTGACGAACTCGCCCGTCTCGCCGGATTTCAGGATCGCCGTCATGACGTCAACGCCGTGCAGGGCGCGCTCCAGAGAGCAACGGGCGTCGCGACCTTCGAGGATGGCGACCGCCATGTCGGCGAGGCCGGCGGTGCGGTAGTTGGCGCGCGGGCCGTTGGCATGGTCCTGGTTATTGATGCCGAACGGGTGGTCCCAATTCTCCAGCGGCGCGATGTCCTTATTCCGGCCCGAAGCCTCGACAAGGCCGCCGAAGAAGTTGGGATCGGGCACGTAGAGCGAGCCCTCGGTGCCGTAGAGTTCCATATTGGCGTGGCGGTGCGACCAGACATCCCAGCTGGCCGAGAGCGTGACCGTCGCGCCGTTCTGGAACTCGAGGAGCGCATGGACGTTGGTCGGCGTCTTGACCGGGATCACCTCGCCGGCGCGCGGCTGGCTGGTGATGGTGCGGGTCTCACTGGCCATCGAGGTCAAGGCGGCAACCCGCTTCACCGGACCGATGAGGTTGATCAGATTGGCGATGTAGTAGGGGCCGAGATCGAGGATCGGGCCGCCGCCGGGCAGGAAGAAGAAGTCCGGGTTCGGATGCCACATCTCCATGCCGGGGCTCATGACGTGGCAGGTGCCCGAGGTGATCCGGCCGATGCCGCCCTTGTCGATGAAGGCGCGGGCCAGCTGGTGGGCGCCGCCGAGGAAAGTGTCCGGCGCGCAGCCGACGGAGAGCCCCTTGCCGCTGGCGATCCGCCGCAGGTCTTCGCCCTGTTCGAGGCTCAGGACCAGCGGCTTTTCCGAGTAGACGTGCTTGCCGGCCTCGAGGATGCGCTTCGACACCGCATAATGCGCATCCGGGATGGTCAGGTTGACGATGATGTCCAGCTCGTCATTGGCGAGCAGGTCTTCGATCGTCTGGGCCTTCACGCCGTATTCCTCGGCGCGAAGCTCGGCGGCGTTCATGTTGAGGTCGGAACAGGCCAGCACCTTGAGCCCCTTGAAGAGGGGTGCGAGCGAGAAGTAGGTGGTCGAGATGTTGCCGCATCCAATGATGCCGACGCCGAGTTCGCGTGCCATGGAATAGTGTCCTGATTGGGTGAAATGCCGTGGGAGGATCAGTAGGTGTTAAAGGCGGCGATGGAGCGCTTGATGAGGCGGGCAACATCCTTCGGATTGTCGTGTTCGAGGATGTAGTGGCGCACGCCGTAAGCCTTCAGCGCGGCCATCAGATCCTTCCACGGCACGGTCCCCTGCCCGACATCGGCCCAGCCGTCTTCGTCGGTATTGGTGCCGGCCGGCGCGATGTCCTTGACGTGGACCGCGGTAATGCGCTTGCCGTAGCTCTCGATCCAGGCGAAGGGATCGGCGGCGCCGCGGATGATCCAGGCGATGTCGGCCTCCCAGGCCAGCTCAGGGCCGCCGGCAAAGATCTGCTCCTGCGGCGTGGAGCCGTCCTCCAACGTGACGAACTCGAAATCGTGATTGTGCCAGCCGAAGGTCAGCCCCGCATCACGCAGCGGCTTGCCGATTTCCTGCAGGCGCTGGCCGAAGGAGAACCAGCTGCTGGCGTCCTTCGGGCGCATATCGGGCAGTAGATAGGGGCAATAGACAGCCTCGATGCCGAGCAACTTGGCGATCTTCAGCGCGCGGGTCGGGTCGCTTTCCAGGAGGTCGAGACCGAAGTGGCCTGTCGGCATGGTCAGCCCGTTGCGATCGAGATCGGCGCGGAGCGCATTGAGGCCCGCGTCATCGAGCGCGGCATACATGGCGCCGTAGCCTTCGACATGGGTGTATCCGGCTTCCGTCAGGAGCAAATAGATATTGACGAAAGGCTGGAAATTGCGGGCGCTGTAGAGCTGGAAACCGAATTTGGACATGGGGTTATTCCTCCTGTTTTTCGGACGTTCGGCGCGGGTCAGCCGTGACGTCCTGTCTTCGTCAGGCGATCGCCTCAGCCGAGTTGCTGGCAGCTTTGGAAATCGTAGGTTCGAAACTGCGGCGCCTGGCCGTCCCCCAGGGGCGTGGTCGGGGTAAAGGTGACTCGGCGGCTCATGCCGGCATGAAGATCGAAGGCGTTGTCCGCGAACCGACCCGGACAATCGGCCTCGAGCATGACGAAGAGCGCGAGGCCGGTGGCGCTGACCGCGATCTCGAACCGTCCGTCGGCGAGCGGAGCGACGCTCGTCTCCAGGCCGGAGGGCTGGAGTTCCAGGGCCTTGTAGGGCTGAAGCGCCAGGTGCCCCTCGCCGCTCATGCCGTTGGAGGCGATGAAGCTCCACGCGAGCAGCGCATCGACCGGGATGTCCGTCTCGTCGAGGGTCAGGAGCGGAGCGGAGCGGTCGGGCGGGCATGTGCCGGTGGCGGTGCGGATGGGCAGGCGCTCGCCGTCGAGGGTGACGGCAAAGAGGTTCATGTCGACGGTCAGCTCCTCCAGCGTATCGTTGACCATGAAAAAGGCGATGCTGGTCCCATCCTCGCTCGGGATGGCGACGACATTGACCGGCTGGAAGAAGCGCCGCGCCATGTAGTGCAGCGCCTTCCAGCTGCCGCCATAGTCGAGGCCCGACCAGGAGGCAACCGGCCAGGTATCGTTGAGCTGCCAGTAGAGCGTGCCCATGCAATGGGGTTTCAGCGACCGCCAGTAGTCGACCGCCGTGCCGATCGCCAGGCCCTGCTGGATCTGGCTGAGATAGACGAAATTGGCAAAATCCTTGGGGAAGCGGAAATAGCGGAACATCGTGCCGGCGATCCGCTCGTTGCCGCCGGCATTCTTCTGATGCAGCTCGATCACCGGCGAGGCGATGTTCATGTCGCCGCTGTCGGCGAAGGTCTCGATGACCGGCATCGAGGTGTAGGACTGGAAGCCGAATTCCGAGCAGAAGCGCGGTTTGATAGTTCGGTAATTAGCGAAACTCTTATTCTCGTGCCAGACCGACCAGTAGTGCATGTCGCCGGAGCCGTCGGCATGCCAGGCGTCGCCATAGTCGAGATAGCCCGAGGCCGGGCTCGACGGCCACCAGATACCCTGAGGATAGGCTTTCTTGACCCCCTGCTCGATCACCCGGTTCAGGCGATCATAGGCGACGAGGTAGCGATCGCGGTTGTCGCGGCTCTCCTTGAACCAGGTGAGCGCACCGACCAGTTCATTGTCGCCGCACCACAGTGCGATCGACGGATGGGACGACAGGCGGCGGACCTGATAGTCGACTTCCTGGGAGACGTTCGACAGGAAATCATCGGTGCAGGGATAGAGATTGCAGGCGAACATGAAGTCCTGCCAGACCATCAGGCCGAGGCGGTCGCAGAGGTCGTAGAAATAGTCCTGCTCGTAGAAGCCGCCGCCCCAGACGCGGATCATGTTCATGTGGGCGGCGACCGCCGACTGCAGCAGGTCCTCGGTCTTTTCCGGGCTGGTGCGGGAAAAGAGCGCGTCGGCCGGGATCCAGTTGGCGCCGCGGCAGAAGATCTCGCGGCCGTTGACCTTGAAGGCGAAGCGCGAGCCGGCCTCGTCCGGGTCTGTGATGAGGGCAATCGTGCGCAGGCCGATCCGGCGGGGCAGCGNNCGTCTCGCCCGGAATGTCGGCGGACAGCGTGTAGAGCGCCTGCTCGCCGCTGCCGGCCGGCCACCAGAGGCGCGGCTGCTCGATGTGGAAGACGTGGGCGATCACGATCTCGCCGGCCGGAATACCGCAATCGAGGCGCTCGCGCGCACCGTCGAACTCGAAATGCACCGGCACCACGCTCGGCTCGAAGGCATGGAGGGTTAGCTTCACATGCAGATCGACGCTGCCGTCCTCGTGATGGACCTGCTCGGTTTCCAGATGCTCGATGCGGGCCGGGTCGAGCTTCTTCAGCGCGATGGTGCCATAGAGGCCGAGCGGCGCCACGGCTATGTTCCAGTCCCAGCCGAAATGGCATTGTGGCTTGCGCAGCATGTTGCCGTTGGCGATCGGCGAATTGTTGGTCGAATAGGGAATGTAGAAGGGCTGGCGCGCCTGGCGCTCGGCACCGGCGGCGATCGAGGAATGCAGCAGGATGCGGATGGTGTTCTCGCCCGGCTGAAGCGCGGCCGAGACGTCCGGCCGGTAGCGGCGGAAGCAGTTGTCGGCGGAGAGCACCGGCACGTCGTTGNNTGACGGCGACCGTGTCGAGATAGTCGATGTCGAGGTACCATTGGCCGTCGGCGTGATCGAGGAAGAATGTCCGCGCAATCGTCCAGTCATGCTCGGCCACCCACTGCACCGCCTCCTCATTGCGGCCGAAATAGGGGTCGGGGATGATGCCGGCGGCCTCAAGGGCCGAATGCACGTCGCCCGGCAGCGTTATCGCCGCGCCGTGGCCGCCCTCGGCGGTGGACAGGTGCCATTCGCCGGAGAGGTCGATGGTCTTGGGAGTGTCAGGAGCATTCGTCATGGGTCGATCCGGATCATTCATGTCGGAGCAAGAGCGCCCCCTCTGGCCTGCGTGTGTCCATCAAAGCCTCTCCTCCGTCACGGCGTCGAACAGCGAGGCAACCGACATGTCGAAGCCGAGGCGGAGTTTTGCGCCCGGGCGATAGCGGCGGGTGCCGGAGGTGCGGACCGACATGACGTGGCCGGCATGTTTCAGCCACAAGAGGTTGTCGGCGCCCATCGGTTCCTCGATGTCGACCACGGCCTCGTGGGTCTCGGCGCCGGCCGGTACCTCGTCGTCGATCAGCACGTGTTCCGGGCGGATGCCGAGCACGACCTTGCTGCCGGCGGAAAGCGGGCCGGCGGCCTCGTAGCCGTCGAGGAAGAAGTCGACGCCGTTGGTGGTGAAGACGAGGCCGTTTGACCGCTCGACCAGTTCGCCGTGCAGAAAATTCATCGACGGCGATCCGATGAAGCCGGCGACGAACAGGTTCTTCGGCCTGTTGTAGATCACCATCGGGTCGTCGAGCTGCTGGATCACGCCACTCTTCATGATGGCGATGCGGTCGGCGAGNNGTGGGTGACATAGATCATCGTGTTCTTCAGCGAATGATGCAGTCGCTTGATTTCGACGCGCAGCTCCGAGCGCAGCTTGGCGTCGAGGTTGGACAGCGGCTCGTCGAAAAGGAAGACGTCGACGTCGCGGACAAGCGCCCGGCCGATGGCCACGCGCTGGCGCTGGCCGCCGGAGAGTTCGGCCGGCTTGCGCTTCAAGAGCGGCTCGATCTGCAAAATCTCGGCGGCCCGCGCCACCTTCTCGCGGATCTTGTCTTCCGGCACCTTGGCGACGCGCAGGCCGAAGGACAGGTTCTTCTCGACCGTCATCTGCGGATAGAGCGCGTAGGACTGGAAGACCATGCCGATGCCACGGTCCTTCGGCTCTTCCCAGGTGACGTTCTTGTCCTTGATGAAGATCTGCCCGTCGGTCGGCTCCAGCAGACCGGCGATGCAGTTGAGAAGCGTCGACTTTCCGCAGCCGGAGGAGCCCAGCAGGACGAGGAATTCCCCGTCGCGAATGTCGAGGTTCAGGTCCTCGAGAACGGTGACCGCTCCGAACGAGAGCGACAGATCCCTGATCGATACACTGTTGGACATGAGCACTTAACCCTTCACTGCGCCGGCGGCGATACCCCGGACGAAGAGCCGGCCGGATACGAAATAGACGATGAGCGGGATGAGACCGGTCAACAGGGTCGCTGCCATGTTGACGTTGTATTCCTTCACGCCCTGGACCGAATTAACGATGTTGTTGAGCTGAACGGTCATCGGATAGTATTCCGGCCGTGTGAACACGACGCCGAACAGGAAGTCGTTCCAGATGCCGGTGATCTGCAGGATCATCGCAACGACGAAGATCGGCAGCGACATGGGCAGCATGATCCGCCCGTAGATCTGCCAGAATCCGGCCCCGTCGATGCGCGCTGCCTTGAACAGTTCCTCCGGCAGCGAGACGAAGTAGTTGCGAAACAGCAGCGTCAGGATCGGCATGCCGAAGATGGTGTGGACGATGACGAGGCCGGTCAGCGTCCCGTAGATCCCCATTTCGCGCAGAACGATGACGATCGGATAGATCATCACCTGATAGGGGATGAAGGCGCCGACGATCAGGATGGTGAAGAAGACCTCCGAGCCCTTGAACTTCCAGTTGGCGAGCGCGTAGCCGTTGACCGAGGCGATGATGATCGACACGATCGTGGAGGGAATGGTGATCCGCACCGAATTCCAGAAACCGCGCGACAGGCCGTCGCAATTCAGCCCGGTGCAGGCTTCGGACCAGGCTTTGACCCATGGCTCGAAAGTGATCTCCATCGGGGGAGAGAAGATGTTGCCGAGGCGGATCTCCGGCATGCCCTTGAGCGAGGTCACGACCATCACGTAGAGAGGCACCAGATAGTAGAGCGCCGCGACGAACAGCGTGCCATAGACCATGATATTGCGCGACGAGAGCCTGCGCCGGGGCTTGCGGCCGCGCGGGCCGGAGCCGAGCCTGTCGGAAACCGCGTCGAAGCCGGCGGCCGTCGCATTGAGTGTTGCGGGATTAGCCACGCTTCTTTCCTCCAAATTCCAGATAGGCCCAAGGGACGACAATGATGGCGACGGTGATCAGCATCATGGTCGAGGCGGCGAAGCCCTGGCCGAGGTTCTGGGCCTGGAACATGTAGTCGTAGACGTATTTCGCCGGCACCTCGGAGGCGATGCCCGGGCCACCGCTCGTCTGGGCGACGACGAGGTCGTAGACGCGGACGATGCCGCTGGCGATGATGACCAGCGTGGTGACAAAGACCGGCCGCATCATCGGAATAATGATGAAGAGATAGGTCCGCCACATCGGAATGCCGTCAACCCGCGACGCCTTCCAGATGTCCTCGTCGATGCCGCGCAAACCCGCCAGCATCAGGCACATGACCAGCCCCGTCCCCTGCCAGAGCGCGGCGATCAGAATGCCGTAGATGACGATGTCGGGATTGTAGAGCGGATCGANNGAAACTCTCCCAGCCGAGCGAGCGCACGACTGACTGGACGCCGAATTCCGGATTGAGGATCCACTGCCACACAAGGCCGGTGACGATAAAGGAAAGGGCGAAGGGATAGAGAAAGATCGTCCGGAAGGTGTTCTCGAAACGGATCTTCTGGTCCATCAGGGCGGCCAACAAGAAACCGATCACGAGGCTGAAAATCAGAGACAAGATACCATAGACGGCAAGATTTTCGATCGCCATCAGCCAACGCGGCGTTGCCCAGAGACGCTCGTACTGGTCGAAGCCGACGAAGGAAAGCCTCGGTAAAAGCTTGGAATTGGTGAAGGAATAGACGACGGTCCAGAGTGTTCCGCCGAGGAAGATCACCACCGCAGTGAGGATCATCGGAATGGAGGCAATCTTAGAANNGACCGGCGCGCACCTGGGTCCTCATGGGTCCCTCCCCTTTTCTTCGCGATCCGCATTGGCATCATGACCCGGCCTTCAACAGCCAGGCTCGACACCCAACCCTGCAGCCGCCGGCCCTACCCAAGGCGGGACCGGTGGCGCGTCCGGGAGGAGTAGATCAATCCGCGCTGGCGATGATATCGGTGAAGCGCTTCTGCGCGTCCTCCGGCGTCATCGACGGGTTGGCGAAGAACTCGGAGAACAGGTCTTCCATCTGCTTCTGGCTGTCGGCGGACATCATTTGGTCGGTGCTGATCAGGACATTGCCCTTGTCGAGAATGTCGAGGCCCTTCTTCATGCAGTCGTTGGCAGCCGCCAGATCGACGTCACCGCGGATCGGCAGGGAACCCTTCTTCAGGTTAAAGGCGACCTGGGTTACCGGATTGACCAGCGTCGAGGCCAGCACTTCCTGCGCCTTGGACTTTTCTTCATCCTTCAGGATCGGGAAGTAGAAGGCGTCGCCGCCCGTCGTGATGATCTCGTTGACACCGAGACCCGGCAGGCAGGTGTAGTCCTTGCCAGCGACCTGACCGGCCAGCTGGAATTCGCCCTGCGCCCAGTCGCCCATGATCTGCCCCCCGGCCTTGCCGGTAATCACGAGATTGGTCGCCTGGTTCCAGTCCTGCACATTGGTGCCCTTGGACATGCGGCGCGCATCGTCAGCGGCCTTGAAGACCTTGGCGATATCGGGTCCCGCCGCAGCTTCCGCGTCTTTGTCTTGGAAAACCTTGAGATAGGTATCCTTGCCGCCGATGGCGATCATCAGAACGCCGAAGGCGCCATTGGCCTGCCAGGGCTGACCACCGACCGCCAGGGGCTGGATGCCGGCCTTTTCGAGCGCCGGGGCAGCGGCCACGAACTCGTCCCAATTTTTAGGCACGGCGACGCCGGCCTTCTCGAAGGCGGCATTCGAAAGCCACAGCCACTGCCAGGAATGGATGTTGACCGGCGCGCAATAGATCTTGCCGTCGATGGTGCAGGAATCCAGCAGGCTCAGCGGACGGATAAAGTCCTTCCACTTCTCCCTTTCGGCGACGGCGGTCAGGTCGCGCATCAGGCCCGACTGTGCCAGTTCCTCGGCCTGACGACCGTGGTTGAACTGGGTGGCAGCCATCGGGTCGCCACCGGTAATGCGGCTGACCATGATCGGTCGTGCCGTTCCTCCTGCGCCGGCAATCGCGCCATCGATCCACTTGTTGCCGGTGGCATCGAAGGCCTTGGCAAACTCGGCGACCGCCGCGGCCTCGCCGCCCGAGGTCCACCAATGGGTGACTTCGAGATCGGCGGAGTGGGCTACGGAAAACGGTAGTACTGCGCTTGCGGCCAAAGCTGCCGCGACGCTACGAAAATTCATGAGTGTCCTCCCTCACTGAAACGTTGCCGGAAAAACCTATTACAATCGATTTAAGGGCGCAACCTCCGCGAGGTTAATTTTTTGCCAAACCGTCGCTTTCCACCCTAAGCAGCACGCAGGCGCAGCATAGAGCCCCCTGAAAACGGGAAATGAGAAAGGCCACTCAACCCGGTTTTGTCGCAATAGTTTCCGATATTTGCCGTGATGCGACATGATCTTCCGTGCAATGCGGTAATTCCGGGCGAAATCGGGAGTAGCGCCAGCTCCCTCCTGGTCAATTCGCTCTATGCGTGCAGACTGAATACCTTCCGTCACAAAAACCTGCTCGACAAATTTACTGTAACGTTACAGATTTGATTTGTCGTTCGGTAACACATTGATGCTCGCGCGCGTTTGCAGCCACCGCTCGGGCAACTATAATGGCGGCTCAAGGAAGCGGCGGGGACAGCATGAATCAGGACAAACCGGGGGACGGAATAGCTCTCACGAAGGAAAGCCGGGAGCGACCAACCCTCAAGACGATCGCTTTCATGACGGGGCTCGGCATAACCACCGTCTCGCGCGCGCTCAAGGACGCGCCTGACATCGGCGCCGACACCAAGGAGCGGGTGCGTATGGTGGCGCGGCAACTTGGCTATCAGCCGAACCGCGCCGGTGTGAGACTGCGAACCGGGAAGACCAATGTAATCGCACTGGTCTTGAGCATTGACGAGGAGATCATGGGCTTTTCGAGCCAAATGGTCTTCGGCATCTCCGAGGTGCTTTCGGGCACACCCTATCATATCGTCATCACCCCCCATTCGCACAGCAAGGACCCAATGCAGCCGGTGCGCTACATCCTCGACACCGGCTCGGCCGACGGGGTGATCATCTCGCGCATCGAGCCGGACGACGCGCGGGTGCGGCTGCTGATGGAGCAGAACGTTCCCTTTGCCACCCATGGCCGCACGGACGCGGGGATGGTGCATCCCTATCACGATTTCGACAACGAGGCCTTTGCCCGCCAGGCGGTTGCGCGCCTCGTGGCGCGCGGCCGCAGGCGCCTTGCGCTGCTGCAACCACCCAGCAAGCTGACCTACTATTTCCATACCCGCGCCGGCTTCGTGGCCGGTTTACGGGAGAGCGGGGCCCAGGAGGTGCCACTGCCCGTGAACATCGACACGCCCCTCGCAAAAATACGGGACATTGTCGAGGCAATGATGCGCTCTGACGATGCGCCGGACGGCATCGTCTGTTCGTCGGGCAGCGCAACAATCGCGGTCAATGCTGCAATCGAAGCAGCAGGCAAACGGGTCGGGCACGACGTAGATCTGGTCTCCAAGCAGTCGATCCCGATCCTCAACTGGATCCGGCCCGAAATCATCACGGCGTATGAGGATGTGCGCCTTGCCGGGCGCGAACTGGCCAAGGCGGTAATCGCGCGGATCGACGGCGTGGAACCGGCCTTGCTGCAGAGCATCAGTCAGCCAGTATGGCAGGATAAGAAGGGCTGAGCGCCTTTTCTTCGTGGGCCTACACCTCCTGACAGGCTATTCCCCATGATCGCTGGTGCGTGGGGAATAGACGCGCGCGCATGGCTTTTTCGCCACGCACCCAAAATGGGCCGTGGATTGGGCTGCAATGCGGTCCAATGCGCTTGACGATCCCAGGAAGGTCTGACTTTTCTCCGCCAAGAATTCGGAGCCCCGCCATGAGACATTATCTTTCGCAGATCCTGACGTCGAAGCGTTGGGAACAGTTCATTATTACCGTTATCGTCCTCAACTCCATCACTCTTGGCATGGCGACCGACCCCACGATCATGGCCGCCGTCGGACCGATGATCAACGCGCTCGACAGGATCATTCTGGCGATCTTCGTCATCGAAATCGCCGCGCGTTTCATCGCCTTTCGCTCCGCAATGCTGCGCGATCCATGGAGCCTGTTCGACGTCGTGATCGTGACGATCGCGCTCATTCCGGCTACCGGTCCCTTCCAGGTCCTGCGTGCACTGCGTATCCTTCGTCTGCTGCGCCTGATTTCGGTGGTCCCATCCTTGCGCCGGGTCGTCGGCGGCCTGATCGCGGCGCTCCCCGGAATGGGGTCCATCGTCGTCTTGCTTACGCTTCTCTTCTACGTATCGGCGGTGATGGCGACCAATCTCTATGGCGCAAGCTTCCCGGATTGGTTCGGCAACCTTGGCGCTTCCTTCTACACGCTCTTTCAGGTGATGACCCTCGAAAGCTGGTCGATGGGCATCGTTCGGCCGGTCATGGAGGCCCACCCCCATGCATGGCTGTTCTTCGTCCCCTTTATCGTCCTCAGCACCTATTCGGTGCTCAACCTGTTCATCGGCGTCATCGTCTCCGCCATGCAGGAAGAAAGCGACGCCCAGACAGATTCGGAATTGCAGTCACTGCATGTCGACAACGCCCAACTGCTGGCCGAGATCAGAGCCCTGCGCGGCGATCTGGCCATCGTGAAGGCACGTGTCGACCTGACCGGTGACGATCAGACCATCCGACCCGACTGACGCGCCCAATCCCGGGATGAATCAGCAATCCCGGGATGGCGCGATGGCAGGCAGCAAGGCGCGGGCCTCAGTTTCCGACACCCCAGGGGCCGTGCGGACGATCCAGCCCATCAATACGGTCAAACCCATGGGCACCAAAGAAGTCACGTTGCGCCTGGATGAGGTTGGCCGTGCCGCGGGCCTGGCGATAGGCGTCGAAATAGGAAAGTGCAGAGGACAGCGCCGGAACGGGGATGCCAGCAGTGACGGCCGCGGCGACGATCCGGCGCAGCGCCGGCATGCTTTCGGCCACCATGGCCGAGAAGGCCGGCGTGACGATCAGGTTGGCGACGTCGGGTTGCTCGGTGAACGCCCTCGTGATTTCGTCGAGGAACTGCGAACGGATGATGCAACCAGCGCGCCAGATGCGGGCAATCGTCGGCATGGGGAGCGACCAGTCAAATTCGCGCGACGCCTCCGCCATGACGGCAAAGCCTTGGGCATAGGCACCGATCTTGGCGGCAAACAGCGCCAGTTCCAGGTCTTTCAGCAGCGCGGCATTGTCTTGCAGCGGAAAGGTATAGCGCGGCATCCCGAAGATCACCTCAGCCGCTTCGCGCTCGGTCTTCATCGCCGATAGGCTGCGGGCAGCAACCGCCGCCTCGATTGCGGTGGCCGGCACGCCCAACTGCTGGGCTTCGATTACCGACCACTTACCGGTGCCCTTCTGGCCGGCCCGATCGAGGATCACATCGACCATCGGCTTGCCGCTTTCGGGATCGGTAGTCGCCAGAACCTTTTCGGTGATCTCGATCAGATAGGAATTGAGGCGGCCCTTATTCCATTGGCCGAAGATCGCTCCAATTTCGCCCGCCGGCTTGCCGAGGCCGTCGCGCAGGATACCGTAGATCTCGGCGATCATCTGCATGTCGGCATATTCGATTCCGTTGTGGATCGTCTTGACGAAATGCCCTGCCCCGTCCTCTCCCTACCAGGCACAGCAGGGCTCGCCCTCGTAGCGCGCGGCGATCAAGGTCAGGACCTTTTCGACGCGGGTATAGGATTGCTCGGTCCCGCCAACCATGATCGACGGTCCGTGCCGCGCGCCCTCCTCGCCACCGGACACGCCCATGCCGATGAAGGTGATCCCACTATCCTTCAACCGGTCGAAGCGGGCGATGGTGTCGCGAAAATTGGCATTGCCGGCATCGATCGCGATGTCACCGCCGGAGAGCAGCGGCCTCAGCGCATCGATTTGCTGATCCACTGGTTCGCCGGCCTTGATCATGATGATGATCGGCCGCGGCGTGCGGATGGCGGCGACGAAGTCTTCCATCGTCTCGCAGCCGATGATGTTTGCACCAAGAGCACCCGCTTCACTGACGAATTGCCGGGTGCGCGACGGCGTGCGGTTGAACACCGCGATACGGCTGCCCTTCTCGGCGANNATTGAGCGCCAGATTCGATCCCATCACACCGAGACCGATCAATCCGATTTCCGCCAGTTGCGCCATGTGCTCCCCGTCGCCTTCAATGGAAAAGGAGGACGTTGTGGCATCCTGAAACACTGACGACAAGTCACAGAGTTTTGACGGAGGTCAATTATCAAGGCGAAAATCAGTCCCCCGGCTTGTCGTCGTCGTCGGAAAGCACCCGCCATGCCGCCCCGTCGAGATCTTCGTACTGGCCACTCTTCAGCGTCCAGAGAAAGGCAAAGAGCCCCAGTCCGCCGAGAAAGAGGGCGATCGGAATGAGGTAAATCAACATGTTCATGAGGCGAGCCTTGGGCTGGGCGCGGCAAAGCTGCCGCCAACCGCCGGCTGACCAGCGCCTGGATCTTCCTTCAGCGTGAGCCGATTGAGACGGAGTGCGTTGACGACCACAATGATCGATGAGGTCGACATGGCAACGGCCGCGATCAGCGGCGTCGCATAGCCGAGGATGGCGATCGGCACGGCGATTATGTTGTAGCCAATCGCCAGCGCGAAATTCTCGCGGATGAGCCGGCCTGCCCGGTGCGAAGCCTCAATGGCGAAGGCGACCGAATCGAGGTTCTGCCGCATAAAGACGAAATCCGCCGCCTGACGGCCGACGTCGGCTGCCGTCGCCGGTGCGATCGAGACATGAGCTGCGGCAAGTGCCGGGGCATCATTGATTCCGTCGCCGACCATCAGCAACTTGTGTCCTTCGGCCTGAACCTTGGCACAGAACTCTGCCTTCTCACGCGGCGCGAGTTCAGCCTTCCAGTTGGCGATGCCGAGGCGTTTGGCGAGCTCGGCCACGACGCTGGTACGATCGCCTGAAAGGATTCCCACCGAGAAGCCCTGCCCTTTCAGCACGGCGATCGCCTTTTCAGCGCCCGGCCGCAGCGTATCCTCGAAGCGGAAGGCCTGCAGCTCGCGGCCGCCGAGCGACAGAACGACCTCGGAATAGGCGTGGTCACCGGCCTTGCCCGACGTTTCGGGGCAAGCGAACTTGCGGCTGCCGAGCCGATAGATGCCTTCGGGACTTGCGGCTTCGATACCGGCACCGGGGATTTCACGCACGGCGTCGATCAGGCGCGCCGGAACAGGAGCTGCNNAGCGTGCCGGTCTTGTCGAAAGCGACCGAATCGATTTCAGCTAGGCGCTCCATCGCCGAACCGTCCTTGACCATGATGCCCGCCTTAAAAAGTCGGCCCGCCGCGACGACCTGCACCACCGGCACGGCAAGACCGAGCGCACAGGGGCAGGTAATGATCAGCACCGCCACGGACACCAACATCGCATGCTTCCAGTCGCCGTCGTAGAATCCCCAACCGAAGAAGGTGAAAAGCGCGATGAGGTGAACCGCCGGCGAATAAAACTGTGCGGCGCGGTCGGCGATCCGGCGGTAGCGCGCGCGACCACCTTCCGCAGATTCCATCAGGTTTATGACCTCGGCGAGGAACGAATTCTTCGCCGTCGCCGTCGCCTTGATGACCAGCGAACCCGTGAGGCTCAGCGTTCCGGCCTGCACGACGTCGCCAACGGCGACCTGCTGTGGCGCGCTTTCGCCGTTGATGATCGACACGTCCATGTCGCTTGCTCCAGAGACGATCACCCCGTCGACGGGGATACGGTCACCGGCGGCAACCGCCACCCTGTCTCCCACACGCACATCTTCAAGCGGGCGATNNGGCCGATCAGCAGGAAGAACAGCAGCGAGGCGGTCGCGTCGAAATAGGCGTGTGGACCGTGATGAATCGTCTCCCAGAGCGAAATGAAATAGGAGAGCGTTATGCCGATCGCAATCGGCACGTCCATATTGCTGCGACCATGGCGCAGGGCATTCCAGGCTGACTGGTAGAAGAACCGTCCGGCATAGATCAGCGCGGGGGCCGCGATCATCGCCGAGATCCAATGGAACATGTCGCGCGTCGACGCATCCGCACCCGACCAGACGGAAACCGAGAGCAGCATGATGTTGGTCGCAGCAAATCCCGAGACCGCGACGGCGCGGATCAACTGATTGCGAAGCGCATCGGAAGCCTGCTCGGCCGCGGTGAAAAGATGCGATTCGTAGCCGGTTGCCGCGATGGCGCGGGCAAATTCGACCGGGTCGGTCTGCGCATCGCCCATACTGTCCTTCCAGACGATGGAAACGCGCTTGGTCGAGAGGTTGACCCGTGCGCGCTCCACTTCCGGCCGGGCTCTGAGCGCCCGCTCGATCGTGCTGATGCAGGTGCCGCAATGCACGGCGGGAACGCTGAGATCAGTCTGCAACAGCCCTTCGCCCAGATCCCGGCTCGCGAGCCTGAGCTCTTCCGCAGTCGGAAGAGCATGGCCCGCACGCTCGATGTCGAGCGCGCCTTCGGTTCCCGCTGCACAGCAGCTCATTTTGCCTCTCCGATCACCGCAATGCGGTTTGCTTCGTGCATGATGGTCTTACCGTCCTTGATGGCGATGACCTCGACAATCCAGTGACCCGGCAGAACCGGTCCGGTTGCCTCGTAGCGTCCGGCTCCGACCGGTTGCAACTCCGCAAGGAAATCCTGCTTCTCGCCTACCGGCCGTTTGAAGTGCGCGGTGACTTTTTCGGCCGCCACGGGCTCTTCGCCGGGCAGCGTCAGCGTGTAGCTGATCTGCTGTCCTTTGACCTCAAGCTTCCCCTTGATCCCGGTTGCCAGCATGTCACGGATGGCAGCCGCCTTGCCGTTGAACTCCTGACTGGCAATATAGGTATTCTTCACCACCAGGCCGCTCCAGGTCGACGACGCAAGATACGCCATGGTGAAGTTGACGGTGATGATGGTGCCGAAGAAAAGCAGCATCGCCCCCAGCATATGCCAGCCTGTGAAGACAAAGGATGGCTTCTCGCTCTTTGTGGTCATCTGTTTGCTCCCGGGGCAAGGAATACTGCTTCGTATCTCGCGGTCTCGTGGCCATCGACGTCGGTCACGATGAAGCTGAAGTCCTCGCTGGACCACGCGACCTTGTCGCCCGGCATGGTGAGGAAGAGCTTCAGAGTGGTCACCTGGTCCGGTTCCACAGCGACCGTGACCGTACGCGGGTCGTCGGTCGTCATGCCATTCACTTTCATTGTCGCGTCCGGGATACCCTCGAGCGACACCATGATATTGCGCGGTTGCGGCACCATGTTCAAGATACGGACCGAGTAGCCGTTGCGGATCGATCCGTCGGATTCGAGCACATACTGCGGATTGCGGTCATGAAGCACATTGACCTCGAGCCGATCCCGGCTCAGCAGAGCGACGATCAGGCCAATACCAACGGCAGTCCACACGCCCATGTAGAGCAGAGTGCGCGGCCGGAATATGATTCGCCAATCAAAGTGGCGGATCTTGTCGCTGAACTTCCCATCGGCATCGCGGACCTTGCGGGGATCGATCGGTGTCGCACCGTTGCTGGTCGCGAGCGCCATATTGCCCTGATACTCATCGAGTGTCGCATAGGCGATGAGACCGCGCGGCTTGCCGACCTTGTCCATGACGCTGTCGCAAGCGTCGATGCAGAGCGCACAGGTAATGCACTCAAGCTGCTGGCCGTCCCGGATATCGATCCCCATGGGGCAAACGGCCACGCAGGCATTGCAGTCGACGCAGTCGCCGACCGACAGCCCGGCTGCCGCCGCCTTCTTCGAACCGCGGGTGCGCGGCTCGCCGCGCCAATCGTTATAGGTGACGACAAGCGAACTCTCGTCCAGCATCGCCGCCTGGATGCGCGGCCAGGGGCACATGTAGATGCAGACCTGCTCGCGCATGATGCCGCCGAAGACATAGGTCGTGGCGGTCAAAACGGCGACAGTGATATAGGCGACAGGCTGCGCATCGCCGGTCACGAAATCCACAACCAGGCTCGGGGCATCGGCGAAGTAGAAGATCCATGCACCACCGGTCGCCACCGCAATGGCCAGCCAGATCGCGTGTTTCACCACACGCTTGGAAATCTTGTCGAAGGTCCATGGGGCCGTTTCGAGCTTCATCCGGGCGTTGCGGTCGCCTTCGACGGCGCGTTCCACCACAAGAAAGAGGTCGACCCACACTGTCTGGGGACAGGTGTAACCGCACCAGGCGCGGCCTACCGCGGAAGTGATGAGAAAGAGACCGAAGCCCGCCATCACAAGGAGGCCGGCTACAAAGAAGAACTCCTGCGGCCAAATCTCGATGAAGAAGAAGTAGAAGCGCCGGTGCGCCAGATCGATGAGTACCGCCTGATCGGGTGCATAGGGACCGCGATCCCAGCGCAGCCAGGGCGTCAGATAGTATATGCCCAGCGTGACCAGCATGACCAGCCACTTGAACTGGCGGAAACGCCCTTCGGCCCGCTTCGGAAAAATCTTCTTGCGTGCCTCGTAGAGCGGTCGGCGGACTTTTGCCGACATAATTGGCTCGGCCTCGTGGCGTTCCACTTCGGCGGGCTCTCCCGCCCTATTGTTCTCAGACTGAAGATTCATCGATGGACCTCTATTCCTCGGGCTCTTCTCCCATGCGCCACCATACTCTACCTTGACTTATATCAAGCAGCGGCGAAGCGTCGCAATGCGAACTATTTGCATTATAAAATACTGTTCGCGCGCCTTTCTCGGTCGAATTGCGCGGGGCGAATTCCGTTTCGGGGTTCCCCTGACGGCACCCAACAAAAAAACCACGCCCGCTGGCGTGGTCGATTGCAGGGCATTCCTTTGCGGTCGAAGTGCGACGGCCCAAAAGGGCCGTCGCCATTTTCGCTTATTCGCCGCCGCCAAGCGAGTGTACATAGACGGCCAACTGCTTGACCGTGGCGTCGCCGAGGCGCGCACCCCAAGCCGGCATCACGCCATGCTTCGGACGGGCAACCTGTTCGGCGATTTCAGCTTCTGTACCGCCTCTCAGCCAGATGGCATCTGCCAGGTTCGGCGCGCCGAAATCACGACCGCCCTTGGCATCTTCTCCGTGACAGGCGGCGCAGTTTTCGGCGAACACCGTTCCACCGGGCTCGACCATGGCTGCGTCTGCCGGCGTACCTGTCAGGCTGACGACATAGGCTGCGACCTGCCTGATCTGCTCCGGCTCGAGTATGTCGGCAAAGGCCGGCATTTCCGAGATGCGGGTATCAGCGTCGCCGTCATAGCGAATGCCATGGGCGAGCGTGATACGGATCGATTCGAGATCCCCACCCCACAGCCAGTCGTCGTCGTTGAGGTTGGGATAGCCGACACCACCCTGGGCACCCGAGCCGTGGCAGGGCGAGCAGTTGACCTTGAAGGCCGCGGCGCCACCGGCAGTGGCGAATTGAGCCAGAACCGGATCGGCAACGATCTCCTCGAGCGGGAGTTCCGCAATCCTGTCCAGGTTGACGGACTGGGCAGCCTTGGCATCGCTGAGTTCAGCCGCAACCTCAGCGCGGCTGGAATAGCCGAGCAAGCCTTTGGTGTTCTCCGTCAGAAGCGGCCAGGCCGGATAGGCGATCGTATAGCCGATCGCCCAGACAATGGTCGCATAGAAGGTCCAGACCCACCAACGCGGCATCGGGTTGTTGAGTTCGCGGATACCATCCCACTCATGGCCAGTGGTTTCGACGCCACTGATTTCGTCAATATGTTTCTCAGACATCTCTTAGTCCTCCTTGAGGGGGATGCTTGCCGCGTCATCGGCGGATTTCTTGCCACCGGGCCGGAAGGTGAAGACAACCACGCCGACGAAGAACAGGGCCATTGCCAACAGGCCCCAACTATCCGCGAAGTGGCGCATGGCCGTATAAGTTTCCATGGGTTCCTCCTCAGCGATAGCCGGTGGCGTCGTCGTAGGTGGTGAAATCGACAAGCGTGCCGAGCATCTGCAGATAGGCCACGAGTGCGTCCATCTCCGTCAGTGTGGCCGGATTGCCATCGAAATCGCCCACCTTGGCCTTCGGATAGCGAGCCAGCAGATCGGTCGTATCCGCGTTCGGGTCGGCCTGGGCGACAAGATCCGCTTCGGCGTTCTCCAACATTTCGTCGCTATAGGGCACGCCGACACTGCGATTTGCCTTCAGCTCCATCGTGACATTGGAAATCTTCAACGGCGTCGTCTTAAGGAACGCATAGCTCGGCATGATCGATTCCGGCACGANNAGCCTTCGCGGATGTAGATGTTGCGACCGGCCAGCTCGAGCGGCGAGTAGGGCCGCATGCCCTCTACCTTTTCGATGGTGTTCTCAAGGTAGAAGAGCGGTGCGATTTCCACGATGCCGCCGATGGAGACGACCAGCAGAGAGCCAAGGAAGAGAAGGCTGGAGTTCTTCTCGATGATTTTGTGTTTATCAAGAATAGACATGGATAGCCTTCCTCTCATTCAGCCGGCTGGGCGGCGGCGGGGGCAACGGAGCCGGGGATCGGAGCTTCCTGACGCTCGTAACCGAGGATCGTCATGAGCACGTTGTAAGCCATGATGATGCCCCCAACGAGGTACATGGCACCGCCGACTGCACGCAGCACGTAGTACGGATACATCGCAGCGACCGACTCGGCGAACGAATAGACCAGGAAGCCTTGGCTGTCGTACTCGCGCCACATCAGACCCTGCTGGATGCCGGCAACCCAC
>DBUL01000187.1 GCA_002307905.1 Rhizobiaceae bacterium UBA1291 | reverse complement strand
CGAGGATTTCGCCCTTCTCCAGATCGAACGACACGTCGGTGACGGCACGGAAGCGGCGCTTCTTGGCAAACAGGCCGCCGCCACTGGAAAAGACGCGAGAGAGCGAGCGGATGGAAAGAAGCGGCGTCATGCGCTTTCTCCTTCGGCGAGGAAACAGGCAACCGAGCGGCCGGCCTCGATCACACTCGGCGGGCTTGCGCTGCGGCAGACCTCGATCGCCAGCGGACAGCGCGGATTGAAGCGGCAGCCGGCCGGCATTGCACTTGCGGGCGGCACCATGCCGGGGATGCCGGCGAGACTGCGCGGAGCCATGCCGGGCTGCGGGATGCAGCCGATCAGCGCGCGGGTGTANNTGGCGTGGCGCATCGAAGATGGCGTTGACCTGGCCGTATTCGACGACCTTGCCGCAATACATGACCGCCACCTCGTCGCAGGTCTGGGCGACGACGCCCATGTCGTGGGTGATGAGGATGAGGCCCAGACCCTTTTCCTGAACCAGCTCCGAGAGCAGCGCGANNGATCTGCGCCTGGATGGTCACGTCCAGCGCCGTGGTCGGCTCGTCGGCAATCAGCAGATCCGGATCGCCGGCCAGCGCCATGGCGATGACAATGCGTTGGCGAAGCCCGCCCGAAAGCTGGTGCGGGAAAAGGTCATAGGTCATTTCCGGCGAGGGAATGCGCATGCGCGCCATCAGGCCGATTGTCTTTTCCTTAGCCGCCATCCGGTCGAGTTTCAGATGCAGTTCGGCTACCTGATCGATCTGGCGGCCGACACGCATCACCGGATCGAGCGATGTCATCGGGTTCTGGGTGATGAGGGCGATCCGCCCGCCGCGCAGGTTGCGGTAGTCCCTTTCGCCGATCGTCGTCAGGTCGGTTCCGTCGAAGAGGATGCTGCCGGACTTGATGCGTCCGCCCATTAGCGGCAGGAGCCCCATGACGCTCATGGCGGTCATCGACTTGCCGGAGCCGGATTCGCCGACCAGGCCGAGAATGCGGCCGCGATCGACCGCGATATCGACGCCCGCCAGCGGTTCGAGCGGACCAAAACCGATATGCAGCTGCTCGACTTTGAGAAGGGGCGCCATCAGCTTCTCATCCTAGCCTTGACGTCGAGGGACTTCAGTACGCCCTGACCGAACAGATTGATGAAGATCACCGAAGCGGCAACGAAGATGCCGGGCCAGAGGATGACCCACGGCGCGTTGAAGAGCTGGGCCGAGCCCGTGCTCATCATGCCGCCCCAGCTCGGAACCGGCGGCTGTGCACCCATGCCGAAGAAGCCGAGGGTTGCCTCGAGCAGTATAGCATTGCCGGTCGACAGCATGGCGACGACGACAACGGGAGCGATCGCATTGGGCAGCAGCCGGCGTATCATGATGTGCAGCGGGCCGGCGCCCATGCTGCGGCTCGCCTCGACGAAGGTCTGGCGCTTCAGCGTGATGATCTGGGTGCGCGTCAGCCGGGTGAACTGAGCGAGATAGGCAATCGCGATGGCAAGAACCGTACTGCCAGAACCGGGGCCTAAGATCGCAACGATCAGGAGCGCCAGCAGGATTTCCGGGAAGCACCAGGTGAGGTCGACGGCGGACATCATTAATCGGTCAAAACGCCCGCCGAGATAGCCGCAGACGGCGCCGATCAGGATGCCGCCGAGTAGCGACAGTGTGATCGACACGACGGCTACACTCAGTGACGTGCGGGCGCCGTAGATCACGCGGGAGAGAATATCGCGACCGAATTCGTCAGTGCCGAACCAGTGCATGACCGAGGGCGCCTGGTTGGCGATCGAGAGATTTTGCGCGTCATAGGCATAGGGCGACAGCCAGGGGGCGCCGATCGCGGCGATGGCGAGCCCGACAAGAGCGATGCCAGACAGTGCAGCGCCCGGCGTGGGGGACAGTGCCACGAGGCGCGACAGAATGGAGGCCGGATGAGTGCGCGAGGTCATGCTGCGGCTTCCTCCCGCTGGCGCGGATCCATGGCAGCCTGCAGAAGATCGCCGATCAGCGTGCCGAGCATGACCGCCACGGCAAGAAACAGTAGACAGCCCTGGATCAGCGGATAGTCCCGTTGGCCGAGTGCGCGGATCAGCAGGGAGCCGAGGCCGGGGCGGGCAAAGACATATTCGACCGTCACCGAGCCGCCGACGATCAGGCCGATGCGAAGGCTCAGAATTGTGACGACGGGGATTAGCGCATGGCGCAGCACATGGGCGATCTGGATGCGAAGGCGCGACAGGCCCTTGGCATGCAGCAGCATGACGAAATCCTCGCGCGCCGTTTCGATCATCGCGACTCGGGTGACCTGCGCAACAAGCGCCATGCCGCCAAGGCCGACGGTCAGGACCGGAAGGATGAGGGAAGTCCAGTGGCGCGCGCCGGAGACCGGAACCCAGCCGAGCTGAACGGCAAACAGCATGATCATCAGCAGGCCGAGCCAGAAGGTGGGCACGGTGGACCCAAGCAGCGACAGCCCCATCAGAGAATGGTCGACGAAACGGTCACGATAGGTGGCGGCGAGCGCGCCGGCGACGATGCCGAACACGGCGGAGAAGGCGAGCGCCCAGGTTCCGAGCGCCAGACTCGGAGCCAGATTGGCGAGGATCAGGTCGGCCACGGGGCGGCGCATGACGATCGCCGTCCCGAGGTCACCTTGGGCGACATTGCCGAGCCAGGTGAGGTATTGCTCGACAATGCTCCGGTCCAGCCCGTAGCGGGCGATGATCGCCGCCCGCTGGTCGGGTGAGGAGCCGGTCCTGATCAGATTGTCCACCGGATCACCCGGCACGAGATGGACGATCAGGAAGACCACGCCGGAGACGACGAAGAAGACCGGTATCATCGCAAGGAGGCGCCTGAGCGCATAACCCATCATATCCGTCGTCCCCGAACCATCATTCCTTGACTTCGATGTCGAGGACGGTCTGTGCGGAGAACTGCGGGCCGTCGATTTTCCCCGGGACGGTGACGCGATCCTTGTTGAAGGCAAGCGTCTGGACCGGTTCGTAGATCGGCGCGAAGGGATATTGGCTCAGCACATATTCATGATAGGCAACGAAGTTGGCGATGCGCTCTTCCGGGGTCTTGGAACCGGTGAGAGCCTTGACGCGCAGTTCGTCAGCCTTGGGGTCCTTCCACATAGAGACGTTGGGGTATCCCAGCCGCTCGCCGGAAAAGAACCAGTCGAGAATATCGGCATTGTTCCAGCCATAGCTGCGGACTGCGAGTTGCTGGGTGCCCTTCTTGTATTCGGCGCGGATTGAGCTCGTGTCGAAGACTGTAATTTCCGCATTGATGCCGACCGCCTTCAATTGCGCCTGGATGACCTCCGTGAGGCGCTTGAACTCGGTGTCGCTCTGGGTCCAGAGCGTAACATTCAAAGGCTTGCCGTCCTTCGAACGGCTGCCGTCTGTGGCGGCCTTCCATCCAGCCTCTTCAAGCAAAGTCTTGGCCTGTTCGGGGTCAAAGGAAATGTCGAACTTCGGGTCGACCTTGGATTCCGGTAGCGAGGCGATCAGGAAGTTGTGGGCAGCGAGACCCTGGCCGCCGAACAGCTTGTCGAGGATCTCCTGTTGGTTGACGGCGAGCGCCGTCGCCTTGCGGACCCTGAGGTCGGTGAAGGGCTCGACCGTGGTATTGATCGGCATGTAGAAGATGCCAAAGCCCGACTGGCTCTGCACGGTGGCATTTTCCAGTGTTGAATATTGTGGCAGGATATCGCTCGGGACGTCGATGACGACATCGACGCCACCGGTTTTCAGTTCCAGGAAGCTGGTCGAGGAATCGGCGATTTCGCGCAGCGTCAGGCGATCGATCTTGGCCGGACCCTTGTTTTGCGATGCAGCGCTACCCCAGGTGTAGTCATCATTGCGCACGAGAACGGATTCCACGCCTGTGGTAAAGCTCTCCAGCTTGTAGGGTCCGGTGCCGACAGCGACTGTCACACCATAATTCGTGCCTTCGGCGTCATAGGCCTTCGGGCTTGGAACGCCCATGAAGCCGCTCGACATGTTGTAGAGAAGGTTGGCATCAGGGTGCTTCATCAGGAAGCGCACGGTCAGGTCGTCGACCACTTCCACCTTGTCGATGGCGCCGACCAGGTACTCGTNNCCTCGTTCTCGGTGCCGGCGAATTTCGGGATCCACCAGGCGATCGTCTCGGCGTTGAATGGCTCGCCGTCATGGAACTTGACGCCCTCCTTGAGGTGGAAGGTCCAGGTCATTCCATCGGGCGACGTTTCCCAGCTGGTCGCCAGATGCGGGTAGAAGCCCTGGTCCGCGCCCTGCACGACCAGCCGGTCATAAACCAGAGCATGGGCCAGCGTCACCAAGGTGCCGCGGATCGGATCGAGGGCCGGAGCGCCGGCTTCAGAAGCCGGCATCACGAAGACGGCTTCCCCTGCCATGAGTGCCGATGCCGGCATCACGCTGCCGCAAGCGAGCGTCAGCGCCACCATAGTGCCTTTGAATTCCCATTTCATTTTTGTCATCGTCTGCGTTCCCCTTTTTTAGCTTTGCATGACGGGTGAAGTTTAGGCTCGGTCAGTCTTCCAGGGCGCCTCCGGCATAGCCCGTGAAGGTCTTGTAGCAACTGAACATCTGGCCGAGCCGGTTCTCAACCTCGGCTCCCAGTTGAGTGAATACGCCGTTGATCGCGAGTTGCACGAGGGAGACAAGCGGGCTTAGAGAATCCCAGAACTGGTTCAGCGCCGTCGGGACAGCGAAGACTTCGCTGGAAACCGACGTCGCCCAATCGCAATAGGTGTCGGTGAGTATGGTAACCGGAATGCCCTTTGCGTGGGCCGCCTCGGCCAACATCTTGCTCTGGCGCGAATAGCGGCGAGTATCGATCACCACCAACATGATGTCGATCGGATCCGTCAGCAGCACATCGACGAAGTTGCCGGCGGCCATATCGACGATATGAACCTCGTCACGCAGATACTGGAGCTGATGGGCGAGCACCGCCGCGACACCACGCTCCGTCTGGAAGCCGGCGCAGTAGACCTTGCGAGCCGTGCTGAGACGCGCAATGAAACGGTCGAATTCGGGTGTCTGGGCCAGTTCGTAAACCCGTACGAGCGCGCCGATCTCCATTTCGAGGCCGGCTGCCAGCTGGTCGTCACCGGAACGGGCGCGGGTGGCAAAATCCTTCAGCCGGTCGCCGACCAGCCAGGGGCTATCGCCGAAGTCATCTTTCAGGTCGGCCTTGAGTTCCTTGAAGTGATTGTAGCCGATGGAGCGGCAGAAGCGGCCGACCGTCATCTCGCCGACGCCGACCTTGGTCGCAATGCTAGCGGCTGTCTCGAAAGGCAGCTCGCTCAGGTTCGACAGCATGTATGTAGCAATCGCTCGGCCCGCGGGCGTCGACTTCTCCAGACTGTCTTGCAAGCGTTCTTTGACCGTCGCCACTTGGTTCTCACGTCGAAAATGATAGTTTTATATCTCTATTCGACAACAGTATAGTTAAATACCATGACGTCAAGGTGCGACTGGATCAGTTGATAAAAAGCCGGGACCGCGAGAGCCATTGGTTGCCAGCTCCGAGCGCGATCGAGATAGCCTTGGGCGATGTTCGGCTCGCGTTCACGACCGCCAATGAGAAGGGTTCAGACAAGGCCCATCGTCGGCGTGAAGGGGATTCGATCGGACAGGGACAGGATGTTAACCGTCAGCGCGCAGCATGCAGTATGCTCAGCAGCCCGGCGCGATCGAGCCGGACCGGGTTGCCGGCGGCGCAGGGATCCACTTCGGCCATCGCCACGACCTTGTCCTCGTCAATGTCGGCAAGCCCCATCGCGGCCAATGTCGGCGGAATCTCCAGGGTCTCGCGCAGATCGAAGATCCAGTCGATCACGCCGGCCGCGGTGGGCACCGGCAGGTCGAGCAGCCGGGCCAGCAGTTCCAGCTTGTCCTTGATCGCCGGCGCGTTGAATTCCAGCACATAGGGCATCAGGACGGCATTCAGCAGGCCGTGATGGGCGTCATGCAGGGCCCCCAGCGGATGCGCCAGGGCGTGTATGGCGCCCAGCCCCTTCTGCAGCGCGACGCAGCCCATGCCGGAGGCGACCAGCATCTGGCCGCGCGCTTCAAGGTTCTGGCCTTCCGCGACCGCCACCGGCAGCCAGGTCTTGATCAGTTGCAGCGCATTCAGCGCTATTCCTTCGGCCATCGGGTGGAACGTCGGCGAAGACAGCGCCTCCAGGGCATGCGAAAGGGCATCCATCCCGGTTGCGGCGGTGATGTGCGCCGGCAGTCCGGTCGTCAGCTCGGGATCCATGATCACGATGTTCGGCATCATCCGCGGATGGAAGACGATAACCTTGCGGTGCCCTTCATCCTGCGTGATGACGGAGGAGCGCCCGAGCTCCGATCCCGTGCCGGCCGTGGTCGGAACGGCGATCACCGGCACCAGGCGGGAGGTGTCGACGCGCTTCCAGTTGTCGCCGATGTCTTCCAGATCCCACATGGAGATCGTCTGGGACGACATCAGCGCGATCGCCTTGGCCGCATCCAGCGCGCTGCCGCCGCCGATCGCCACGACCAGGTCATGCCCTCCGCTGCGCAGAGCCTCGACACCGTCCGCGACGTTCCGGCCGGTCGGATTGGGTTTCACATTGAAGAACAGCCCCGGTTGCAGCCCCGCCTCGCGAAGCGCCTCCAGCGCCCTTTGCACCGGGAAGAGATCCTTGAGACCGGCATCGGTCACGACCAGCGGCGACGACGCACCAAGGGCGCGAACGGCGGCTCCGATCTCCCTGATCCGGCCATTGCCGAAACGGACATCGGTCGGAAAACTCCAGTTGCTGGCCACGGCCTGGGTGTGGATCGTCATTGATTATTCCTCGGTGGATGGCATGGACTGGCGCTTCAAAGCCCGGCGGCGCAGCAGTTCCCCGAGCGCGACCAGAATGAGCGCCGGAATGAAGTTGAGCGTCGCCAGTGCCGGGTAGATCGGGGAAGAGCCAACCGCGATGCCGCTGTAGACGAAGATCGGCAGCGTTCTGGCCGTTCCGGCGAGCGAATAGGAGACGTAGAAGTTCCCCCAGGACAGCAGGAAGGCGAAGATCGCCGCGGAAAAGATACCCGGCCACAGAAGCGGGAACGTGACCTCGCGAAACACCTCCCAGCCGTTGGCCCCCGCATCACGCGCGGCGTCCTCCAGCGTTTCGTCGAAGCCGTAGACCTGTACCGCGACGATCACGAGCGCGAACGGCGTGATGTAGACGACATGACCGATGATCACCGTGACGAGCCCGGTCGAGAAGCCGAGCCAGTTGCCCAGCACCGAGAACCACAGCAACATGACAACGCCGAGCAGCAATTGCGGAAAAAGCAGCGGTGCGAAGGTGACGAGCCGGAACGCATTCTGCAGACGAAAACGGTAGCGGATCCAGGCGATCGCGCCGGCCGTCCCGAGGATCGTGGCAAACACGGTCGATACCGCGGCGACCATGGCGGAATTGGCGACTGCCGGGAGAAAGTCCGGCTTGCGGAATAATTCGCCGTACCAGTCAAATGAGAAGCCTTCGATCGGAAGGGTCAGCACCCTGCTCGAGGTGAAGGAGAAGGCGACCAGGGTAATGATCGGAATGTAGAAGAACACCAGTAGCAGAGCGAGGCTGCCGATCAGGCCCGTGTCGATCAGCCGATCCTTGAGACGATGGGAGATCATGCGCTGGGCCTCCTCAAGGCGGGAGAGCGCTTCATGGCCAACAGACCGGCCAGCGCCAGGGTCAGAGCCCCAACGGAAATCAGAACGATGGTGAGCGCCGCACCCAACGGCCAGTTCACCCGGGTCTCGAAGCTCTGGCGGATCAGTTCGGAGGCGAGCGGCGATGTGCCGCCACCGAGCACCTTCGGCTCGAGAAATGCACCGAGGCTCAGAACGAAGACGAGGACGCCCCCCGAATAAAGCCCTGGCCGGGAAAGCGGCAGGGTGACCTCGAAGAACGTCCGAAGGCGCGACGCACCGGCATCATAGGCCGCCAGCAGCAGGTCGCGGTCGATCCGAACCAGGGACAGGTAGAGGGTGAACATCGGATAGACGACCAGGTTGTAGACCATGCCGACCATGGCGCCGGCCGGGGTAAACAGGATGTCGAGGCTGTCCGGCGCAAATCCCACCACGCTCAGCGCCCAGTTTGCCACGCCGTTACGATCAAGGACGAGGATCCAGCCGAAGGTCTTCAGCACCGCATCCGTGAGGAAGGCGAAGACGATCATGATCTGGATGTGGGTATTGTAGGCTTTAAGCCGCGTCGCGAGCGCGTAGGCCGTCGGAAATGCGATCAGCAGGCAAAGCCCGACGCAGATGACCGCCATGACGATCGTCCGGCCGATGATCGTCCAGTAGTGGGGCTTGGAGAAGACCTCGGTCCAGACCTTCAGGTCCCAGCTCCAGACGAGACGATAATATTGCGTGGTCTGGAAGGTCAGCACCACAGTCATCGCCAGCGGCACCAGGAAGAAGACCAGCATGACGATCGCCAGCGGTGCGACGGCTGCGATGAGCACTGGGTCCTTCCATGTCTTGTGCTCGATGTTCATGGTCACTCCGACAGCAGGAAGGCGGAGGCCGGATCAAAGCAGATCCGGACGGACTGTCCGACCTCGGCCGGCAGGACGATCGATCCGGGCAGGTCCATCACCACAGGAGCAGCCAAACCGTCGACGCGCACGCGGTACTGGGTCGACGAACCCTTGATGAAATACTCTTCGACCGTTCCCGCCATCACCCACAAGTCCGGGGAGGCATCGCCCTCGACGAAACCGATGGTTTCCGGACGCACGAGCAGTGCCGTGCCCGAAGACGTCAGATGTTCTGAGACGTGCTCGCCCTTCAACCGCGCGGGCGATCCCGCCACCAGTTGCGACGTCACCATCGCTGCGCCATCGCCTTCCCTGACGACCGACACCGGCATGAAATTGGTTTCGCCGATGAAGCCGGCGACGAACGTGTTGGCCGGCCGGTAGTAGATGTCGGCGGGCATGCCGATCTGGATGACATGGCCGGCCTGCATCACGCAGATCCGGTCTGCCAGCATCATCGCCTCCTCCAGGTCATGCGTCACCAGGACGAAGCTGGTGCCGAGTTCGCGGTGGAGCTTCTTCAACTCGGCCTGCAGGGATTTCTTCAGCTTGGCGTCCAGCGCGCTCATCGGCTCGTCGAGCAGAAGCACGCTGGGACGGGAGACGAGCGCACGCGCCAGCGCCACGCGCTGCTGTTCGCCGCCCGAAAGCTGGGCGGTATAGCGGTCGAGATATTCCGGCTTGAGGTGCATGAGATCGATCATCGCGCGAACACGCTCGGCGATCTCGGCACGGTCCATCTTCTTGAGCTTGAGCGGGAAGCCGATGTTCTCCGCGACGGTCTTGTGTGGGAACAGTGCCAGCTTCTGGAACACCATACGGGTCGGCCTGCTGGCTGCGGGCACGCCCAGCATATCCTGTCCCTGAATTTCCAGCCGCCCCTCGGTCAATTCCTCGAAGCCCGCGAGTATCTTCAAAAGTGTGGTCTTGCCGCAACCGGACGGGCCGACGAGAGCTACGAACTCCCCCTCCCCGACCTCCAGCGACACGCCATGCAGCGCCCGCGCGGACCCGTAGTCTTTGACGATATTCAAGGCTTCAATGATTGGCACTGGCAAGGTAGGCGTCCCCGACTCCTGGAGGGTTGTGCGGGCCGCCGTCCATAACGGCGGCCCATCTAGGACCTGGTTCAGCGGGCGGCGAGCTCTTCCTGCCAGATCGCCAGCATGTCGTCGATGTTCGGCGCCACGGTGTGGAACTGGCTGTTTTCCCAGGCCGTCCACATGTAGTCCATCTGCAGCGCCTTCTTCTCCGCGTCGGAGAACAGCGCCTCGGCCTTCTGGCTGGGCACCAGGTTGCAGGTCGCCTCGGTGATCGCCAACTGCTTGGCCACCTCGGGCGAGACGATGTATTTCAGGAAGTCGGCCGCGACCTTCGAGTTCTTGCCGTTGTCGACGAGGCCCGTCGCCTCCATCCAGATGATGCCCTGCTTGAGGCCATTCTTCGGATCCGGGACGATCGACTGGATATAGTCGTGGCCCTGCAGCCGGAGCGCGGAGGTGCAATAGGTGCCCCCACCGATCAGCGCCCTGAACGAGCCGTCGATCAGACCCTTCTGGGCAATGGCGAGGTCGGCAACGATCGCGCGGGTATTCTTGAAGGCGGCGCGCAGAACCTTGCGGACTTCGCCGAGGGCCGCTTCGTCCAGTTCTTCATAGGGATTGATGCCGGCATAGAGTGCCAGCGGCATGATCGGCCAGTCACCCCAATCGAGCAAGCAGATCTTGTCCTTGTAGGCGCTGTCGAAGACCGGTGCATAGCTCGACCAGGATTCGAGCTTGTCGAACTTGGTGTTGACCGTCGGGCCGACCCAGCCCCAACGTGTCGGCAGGCCGGTCGCCTTGCCCTCGTGCTGGAGCGGAGCGAAGGGAGCCCGGAACTGCGGATAGAAATCGGCGTACTGCTCGGCGAAATCCGCGTCATCAAGGAACCGGCAGAAGCCGGCCGGGCCCATGCGCTGGATCCACGGGCTGTCGGACGATACGAGATCGAACTCCCGCGAGGCGCCGGCTGCGAGTTTGGCAAATCCGCCGGCGGAGTCGGTGATCAGGTCGACCGAGATCGACGCCCCGGTCGACTTCTGGAAGGGTTCGAGAATGCTGGGGGCGTTGTAGCCTTCCCAGCACATGTAGTTCAGGCTTTCGGCTGCGGCAGCGTTGCGCGGAAAGCCGACAAGGCTTGCGCCTGCGGCTGCCATGCCCAATCCGCCCATCCCCTTGAGGACCGAGCGGCGACTGATATTTGCTGTTCCCTTGATCATTCTTGTCTTCCCCTTTTTTTAGTCTGCTTGAAGACGAGACATCAGACGACGCCGAGGTAGCGCCTGATCTCCCATTCACTGACCTGCTTCTGATAGTGCGAGAATTCCACTTCCCGGCTTTCGACGAAGCTCTCGACGAAATCATCACCGAAGATCGTCCGCGCCAGCGGGCTCTGCTTCAACCGCTGCGCGGCATCCCAGAGATCGCGCGGGAAGGCAGCGGCGGCAGAAGGCGTCGCGGCATAGAAATTTTCCGCGCTGCTCGGGGCCGGCTCGATCTCGTTTTCGACACCGTAGAGACCGGCGCCAATCAGCATGGCCAGGGCCAGATAGGGATTGGTATCGGCGGACGGGACGCGGAACTCGAGCCGGGTCGCTTCCTTGCTGTCGTTGATGACGCGGACGGCGGCCGTGCGATTCTGCACGCCCCAGTTCGCCGAGATCGGCGCCCAGGCACCCGGCACGAGCCGCTTGTAGGCATTGACGGTCGACGAGCACATCGCCAGCAGTTCGGGCATCAGCTTGAGCAACCCGCCGATGAAATGGCGCGCCGTGCGGGAAAGCCCGTCGGGACTATCCGGATCGGCAAAGACCGGATTTCCGTCTCTGTCGCGCAGCGACAGGTGCAGGTGACCCGACTGGCCGGAGAGAGCCGGCGAGAGCTTCGACATGAAGCTCACGGTCAGGTCGTTGCGGGCGAAGTAGGACCGGGCGAAGTTCTTGAACAGGAAGGCGTCGTCCGCCGCTTTGATGCCCTTGGCGTAGGTCAGCGGAGCCTCGAAGCAGCCCGGGCCGAGCTCGGTGTGGATGGCATCGAGCTTCACATCCATCGTCGTCATGGTCTCTTCGAGACCTTCGAGCAGGTCGCCGTAAAGGGCCGACGTCTGGAGCGAATAGGTCCGGTTGCCCTGGGCAAAGTGTGTGAGGTCGCGATAGTTCTTCGCCTTCATCGTCTCGACCGTCTCATCGAAGACAAAGAACTCGAACTCGAAAGCCGACAGCACATCCCAGCCGCGTTCCGCAGCGCGCGCGATCTGCTCCAGGCAGACGTTTCGCGGCGAGCGACGGCCGAAGTCGCCGGCGAAATCCGCCAGGCAAAGCGCGGTATCCTCGGCAAAGGGATAGCGCCGCACGGTATCGGCGAAGAGGGTCGCGGGACGATCGACGAACGCACCGTCGCGATAGGTGTTTTCCGCAATATCCCAGAAATAGAGCACTTCGCAGAACGGGTAGCCGTCCTTCGCCAGCTTGATCGCCTTGTCGGCGGAAACCAGCTTGTCGCGAAACTCACCCTGCGGGTCGACCATGCCAATATGGACCGCATCGGCCCCCATTTCCCGGACTGCTTTTTCGAAATCGGAAGCGGAACAGTTGTCGTTCGTCATGGCACCCTTCTCAGAATTAACTTGAGGTTAGGCATCGCCTTTCGGTAAGGAAATATCCCCAAAGGGATAGGCCGTGATGCAATATTGCGGAAGCGTCTCGATCGGACTGGAAGGGTAAGGGACTTGGAAAAAGGTTTCGCCGCCTGGAACAAGACATTGGCAGGCGCCATCACGTCCTTGGGCGAGCCCGATTTTCCCGCACGCATCGAAGCCGCGCTCCGCGCGATGCTTGATTTCGACGTGTTCATGATCTTCGGTTATCTTGGCGCGTCGCCACCGATCGCGCATTACTACAACATCGATCCCGACCGGGCCGCCACCGTCATCGACGCCTATGCCGCCGGACCCTATCTGCTCGACCCGTTCTATGCGGCGGCCACCGACCCAACCGTCACCGGGGTGCGGCGGCTCCGGGACATGGCACCCGACCAGTTCTACAGCTCGGAATATTTCCGCCAGCATTACGGTCTGACGGGCATTCGCGACGAGGTGGGTTTCATCGCCCGGCCCGGCCCGGACTACGGCGTGGTTGTCAGCTTCACCCGTCCCGACGGCTCATCCGCCTTCGGCCGGCGCGACCTCGAAACCGTCAATGCCGTCGAACCGGTCATCCGGCTGCTGATCGAGCAGCACTTTGCCATCGGCACGGGGATCGAGCGGCATCCCGATCACGGCCGCCCGCAGCCGGACGCCATCAATGCAACCCTGGGCAAGATGACCAACGGCCTGCTGACGCCGCGCGAGATCGAGATCACCTCGCTGATCCTGCGCGGCCACTCCAACATGTCGATCGCCGAAACGCTCGGCATCGCCGAGGGCACCGTTAAGATCCATCGCAAGAACATCTATCACAAGCTGGAGATCTCCTCCCAGGCGCAACTGTTCGCACGCTTCATCTCCCGGCTTTCGGCCTAGCCAGGGCAATGACCCGTCGGTCTGGCGCGTTACGTCGTTCCACGGATGCCGGGCACCGCGGCGACTAAGGTGGATAACGGCAGCGGCCCAAGCATCACGGCGGTTGCCGGTGACGCTGGCTCCCCGCCCCGATGAGCTTCAGTCGTTGTGGTGCGGTCGGCATGCCGAGTTCTATGAGGTCCCTCCTCTGGCTATGCTTCGGCATTGCCTTCCAGAGGCGTCAACCCTCAAGACGGAGTGATCAATCCGACATGCTCTGAGATGCCGCACAGGCCGACTTCAGAGCTGCCCTGTCGCCGGCTTCCATAGCCGCACGGTCCGGTGTGACACCTCCTGCAAGCAGGCGGCGCCCAAGCATGTGGGCACCCGGATCGTTCAACGTTTCCACCGCGACGAGCCGCCCCCCCTGCAAGGCGCCAGACCGACCGCAGGGACCCATCGCCAAGAATACCGCGATGTCCTCGTCAGCAGTGACGGCAAGGCCGGCGATCTGTAGTTTCAAAGCGCCGATGTCGGACCAGAACCAGGGCACGGCGTCGTAGACAGTCGGATTGCCGGTCAGGGTTCGCGCCAAGACACGCGCCTGGTCGTTGGCATTCTGCACCGACTCGACACGTGTGCGTGCATTCAGATGTGCCTGGTGGAAGGCAGCACAATCACCGATCGCGAAAATGGATGGGTCGGATGTCACAAGCAGGCCGTCCGTTTCGATGCCACCGTCGCAACCCAGCCCGGACCGTCGAGCAAGATCGTCTTCCGGAACCGCACCGATGCCAACGACCACCATGTCGGCGGGAAGTTCGGTTCCGTCTTCAAGCAGCACACCAGAGACCTTCCCATCCCCGAGAATCCGGTCAACGCCGATACCGCACCTTACCACGACACCCTGGAGGGCAAGGTCCTCGGCAATGGCTTCAGCCGTGGTGGCACTGACAGCCCGGCCCAGCAGTCGCGGCGCAAGTTCAACGACCTCGACCGCGGAGCCGCGCGCCCTCAGCATGGCTGCGGCTTCCAGGCCGATGAAGCCACCACCGATCACCACCACGCGCCCATGTCGGGGCATCGCCGATCGCATCTTCCGAGCGTCCTGCGCCGTTCGAAGATGGAATAGGCCGGTCTGGTCTGCGCCCGGGACGGTCAGTCGACGCGCCGAGGCACCGGCCGCGAGCACCAGCTTGCTGTAGGCAAGGCGTCCACCGTCAGACATGATCACCTGCTTCGCCGCCCGGTCGATTTCGTCGACCTGCACTGCGAGCCGAAGATCGATGTCATGATCGTGGAAAAACCGCTCGCCCCTCAGCGGTTGCAAGGGAGCCTCGGAATCCTTCATGAAGGATTTCGACAGCGGCGGTTTGTGATAGGGCGCCTCCGCCTCGCGTGAAATCAGCACGATGCGCCCCGCAAATCCCTCCTCCCGCAACGAGGCGGCAAGCTGGGTTCCCGCATGCCCGGCACCGACAATAACGATATTGCCGGCCTCCGATTCCTTCGGGCTGAGATCCCGCAGGTCCTCACGCATGGTCCGGCCCTCCCTCATGCCTGCTGGGCCGGTATCGTCACGACAAGACCGTCCAGGTCCCCGGTGACGCGCAACCGGCAAGTCAGGCGCGACCGTTGCGGGTCGGGCTCGAACGCGAACTCCAGCATGTCGGCCTCCATTTCATCCTTCGGCGAAAGCTTTCCGATCCACGCCGGATCGACATACACATGGCATGTCGAACAGGCGCAAGCCCCGCCGCAATCTGCCAGAATCCCGGGAATATCATTGTCCCGGGCTCCTTCCATCACCGTGAGGCCTACGGCAACTTCGACCACGTGTTTGTGTCCGGTCGGGTCCTGATAGGTGATACGGGGCATTCCGGCCTCCTCAAAAGGCGTAGCCGATATGGACCGTGACGGCTTGGTCCTTGCGCTTTCCGTTCAGCCCATCGTGACGCCCGTATTCCACATCAAGGCGCCCGCCATTGCCGAGGTTCGTCGCGAAACCAACGACGGTGTGCAGATGGGTCTGGTCATCGAGTAGAAGATCGAGATCGTTGACATATTCGTGCTGGAAACCGATTTCGAAATATGGGGCGAGCTTGCCCGGACGGAACTCCGTGCTTTCGAACCGAGCACTGGCGCCGAGCCAGCCATAGGCATCGCTGTCGCCCACCGTGCCGCTCACCGTGCCGCCAAAGCTATCGGTTGCAGAGTCAAATTCCGTACGCTGATAGACTGCCGAAATGGTTGGATGGAACACCCAGCCTTCGGGGATCCAGTTGGCATCGCGGCTTGTATAAGTGCCGACAAGATCTCCTTGGAAATAGGCGCGCGTATCGTTCTGGTCGAGTGTATAGGTAACCCCGGGTGCGACGGGAACGCGGGTTTCACCTTCGCCGAAATTCAGGTCCGCGCGTGCGGCCACGCCCCAGTTCGAGGTGAGTTTCTGGAGGTAATCAGCTCTGATACCCCACCCGTCGCGGCTGATGGTGCCGTCATTGTGCAGCAGATCAACACTTGCCTTTTCGTAGTACGGACCGATGCCCATGAGCGTGTTGATGTTTGGGGACCACATGTATTGGACATCGAGCCGTTGTGCCGAGGAATCCAGTTGGGTCGGGTTCCCACTTGCGCCCGTGATGTCGTTCACAAAGCCGTTGAAGCGGAGATAGGAGTGGCCATCGGACCCGGGCAGCGCATACATCACCTCGAAGGGCAGAACGGCGACGAACGAGCTGTCTTCGTAGCCGCTGGTAATGCCTGAGGACCGGGAAAACTCGATCTGCGCGCGGGAAAGCCCGATGCGCCCCTGGACCGTGTTGAAATTCTCGTAGCTGTTCATCTCGGCCAGCAGGCCCGCGCTTCCCAGGTTGAAGTAAAGTTGCGCCTGCGGCGGGAGCGTTTCCAGCGGCGGTATGCCGGCGGGCTCCTGGGCGACGGCAAGAGTTGCCGGCATTGTCGCAATAACCGCGACAACGGCAGACAGTTGTTTGTTTTTCTTCATGGTTTCCCTCCCGTTGAAAAAATGGATTGCTGAACGCTCTGCGCACCAGCGACCCGGAATGGTGGTGAACCGCGCCGGGTTTGCCGGAGGCTCCAACTTCTGAGAAAGTGGAGCCATCATGAGCAAGACAACGAACAAGTTTTCACCTGAAGTCCGCAACCGTGCCATCCGTATGGTGCTGGACCACGAAGCCGAGCATCCATCACGCTGGGCTGCCGTTTCATCTATCGCGTCCAAGATTGGCTGCTCGCCAGCCACGCTGCACGAATGGGTAAAGAAGACCGAGGTCGACAGCGGTAAACGAGCAGGCCTGCCGAGCGATGTGGCCGAGAAGATGAAGGCTCTTGAGCGGGAGAACCGCGAGCTTCGTCAGGCCAACGAGGTTCTGCGCAAAGCTTCGGCTGACCTTGCCCCGTTGAACTAATCCATTTTGAAGTAAGCTCTGGCCCATTGAGAGGACCAGAGAATGAAGCGCAACCGTTTCACGGAAGAACAGATCATC
>DBUL01000101.1 GCA_002307905.1 Rhizobiaceae bacterium UBA1291 | reverse complement strand
TGGAGCGCACGATCTTGTCGTGCTGCCAGCGCTTGCGATAAGCATCCTCCCAGTCCCGGTTCTCGGTCGTGGTGACGCCATGGCCGTCAGAGAAGGTTTCGGCATTCTTGCGCGCCAGGAAGTTCAGGCGATCGAGCAGATGGCTCATGATGTAGTCCTCCAGATTTCAGGCGGTTGCGGCAGTCGGGTTCACCCGGCCGCGCTCGATGTCGTAGAGCAGCGCACCCTTGCGAGTGTAGACGGCCCAGGTGATCGCCAGGCAAGTGACGTAGAAGATCAGGAATGCCCAGAGTGCCGCCTCGGGACCGCCGGTCATGGCAATCGAAGTGCCGTACNNTACCCCTTGGGGATGAAGAAGGCGCCGAAGGCGGCGATCGCCGAGGTGAAGCCGGTGATGGCAGCCGACTCCTTCTCGGCCTGCAGGCGGCGTTGTTCCGGTGTCGCCTGCGGCATCAGCCGGCCCATTTCCTTGCCCATGATCGCCGGGATCATCTGGAAGGTGGAGGCATTGCCGACGCCGGTGGCGAAGAACAGCAGCAGGAAGGAGGCGAAGAAACCCCAGAAGGCATTCGGCTGTTCCTTGATGCCGATGAACCACAGCACGCCGGAGACGCCGATCATCATCAGGACAAAGGCCCAGAAGGTGACCCGTGCGCCGCCGTATTTGTCGGCGAGCCAACCGGTTCCTGAGCGCGACAGGGCGCCGACCAAAGGTCCAAGGAAGGCGAACTGCAGGACGTTGACGTCCGGGAAGAGCGTCTTGGTCAGCAGCGGGAAGCCGGCGGAATAGCCGATGAAGGAACCGAAGGTACCCGTGTACAGCCAGCACATGATCCAGTTTTGCTTGCGCTGGAAGATCACGGCTTGCTCGGCGAACGAGGCCTTGGCCGAGGCGATGTCGTTCATTCCGAACCAGTTGCCGAGCGCTGCCAGGATGATGAAGGGCACGAAGACGAATCCGGCGTTCTGCAGCCAGAGCGGGGCCTCGCCGGTCGGCGACGCGATCATGGCCGGATCGCCACCGAGCCCACCGAATATGCCGGCGGTGATGGCAAGCGGCACGACGAACTGCACGACGCTGACGCCGAGGTTGCCGAGACCGGCATTAAGCGCCAGCGCATTGCCCTTCTCCGCCTTCGGGAAGAAGAAGGAGATATTCGCCATGGAAGAGGCGAAATTGCCGCCGCCAAAACCGCACAGCAGCGCGAGCAGGAGCAGGATCGCATATGGGGTGTCGGGGTTCTGCACCGCATAGCCGATGCCGAGCGCCGGGATGATCAGCGACCAGGTGGTGAGCGTCGTCCACAGGCGCCCGCCGAAGACCGGCACCATGAAGGAGTAGAAAATGCGCAGCGTGGCGCCCGACAGACCCGGCAGTGCCGCCAGCCAGAACAGCTGGTCGGTGGTGAAGGTGAATCCGACCAGCGGAAGCTTGGCGACGACGACCGACCAGACCTGCCAGATGGCGAAGGACAGAAGCAGCGCCGGAATCGAGAGCCACAGGTTGCGGCGGGCGATTTTGCGGCCCTTTTCCGCCCAGAAAGTCTTGTCTTCCGGGCGCCAGTCGGTCAGCACGGCCGCACCCTCCTTGACCGGCTTGCGGCCGCCTTTGCCCATGCCCTGCATTTCCGGGAAGNNGAAATGCATCCAGGTGAGCGAGCCGAGCGCGATCAGGAAGAGCAGCATGAAACAGCTGGTCCACAGGCCGGTCAGGTCGAGCAGCATGCCAAAGACGATCGGCAGGATGAAGCCGCCGAGTCCACCGATCATGCCGACCAGGCCCCCGACCGAACCAACGCTGCCCGGATAATAGACCGGGATGTGCTTGAACACCGCCGCCTTGCCGAGCGCCATGAAAAAGCCGAGAATGAAGACCGTGACGGTGAAGCCGATCAGGCCCATTTCGGCATGGAAGGCGATCGGCCCATTGACGCCCTGAACGACGTAGTCGGTCGGCGGATAGGAGAGGACGAAGGTGGCGGCGACGGAGACCAGGAAGGTCCAGTACATCACGCGGCGCGCGCCGTAGACGTCAGAGAGGTGGCCGCCATAGGCACGGAACAGGCTGGCGGGCACCGAGAAGAAAGCGGCGATCATGCCAGCGGCGCGAATGTCCACGCCATAGACCTTGATCAGGTATTGCGGCAGCCAAAGCGCCAACGCGACGAAAGCGCCAAAGACGAAGAAATAATAGAGCGAGAAGCGCCAGACCTGAACATTCTTCAGCGGCTCGAGCTCCATCCAGGTGCTTTTCGGCTTCTCACCGGTGCGGCGGCGCTCGACGAGGACCGGGTCATCCGTGGTGGTGAACCAGAAAACGATCGCCATGACCACGAGGGCCCCGGCCCAGACCTGGGCTACGGCATGCCATCCGAAGGCGACCAGCACCATCGGTGCAAGGAACTTGGTAACTGCCGATCCGACGTTGCCGGCGCCGAAGATGCCAAGCGCCGTGCCCTGTTTTTCCGGCGGATACCAGCGCGACACATAGGCCACGCCAACCGCGAACGATCCGCCGGCGATGCCGACGCCAAGCGCTGCGATCAGCATCTGCGGATAGGTCGTGGCAAAGGTCAGGAAGAAGGTTGCCACCGCTGCCGCCAGCATCGTGGCGGTGAAAACCACACGGCCACCGTAGCGGTCTGTCCAGATGCCCAGCGCGACGCGGATGAGCGAGCCGGTGAGGATCGGTGTCCCGACAAGGAGGCCGAACTGGGTTTCCGAGAGATTCAGGTCCTCACGGATCTGAATGCCGATGATTGCGAAGATTGTCCACACGGCGAAACAGACGGTGAAGGCGACGGTACTCATCGTCAAAGCCGTTTTCTGGCCCTGCGGACTGGCATCCATTGCATTTGGCATAGCCATGCTCCTGATTCGGATTACTTCTATTTCGAAAGCAATAAGAGGTCAGTTGCAGAGTATTTTTGTTGATCTGAATCAATGGGACTGTATTTTATCTATCTCTCTTTCGGTTGTCTTTCATGAAGCCTCGATTTGCTTATTTTTATATTTTGACGTTGCTTATCTGGCGTCATCATTTGACATTTTTCGCCGCATGGATTGATATCTGCCGCAACGAGGCAGGCCTGACGTATGCGACCCGAAGATATCGAGAAACTAAAATGTCTGAATATTTTCGAAGGGGTGAAGGAATGCACCTTCGCACGGGCCATCGCCCCCAGCTTCCTGCAATCATTCCCTGCCGGAACGAGACTCCTCGAGGAGAATAGGCCAGCAGATTTCCTCTACATCGTCCTCGAAGGACTTGTAGAAATGTCGTCGTCTGCAACTGGTGATGAAACGGTAATTGAAATCCTGGGCCCTGTAAATCTGTTCATACTTGCGGCTGTCATCAACAACGACGTTTGTCTCCAGTCGGCAAGGACGCTGACGCCCGCGAGAATCCTTATGGTTCCGGCAAGCCTCATCCGGGAACTGCTGGGGGAGGATCACGATTTTATGAAGGCGGTGGTGTTCGAACTGGCAAGCGCCTACCGGCGCGTCGTGAAGGAACTATCAAATCAGAAGCTGCGCAGTGGCACCCAACGGCTGGCCAACTGGCTGCTCAAGGAAGAGCGCAATCAGGGCGGAGAAAGACGCCTCACCATCCCGTTCGAAAAGCGGATCCTGGCCGCCTATCTCGGCATGACGGCGGAAAACCTGTCGCGCGGATTTTCCACGCTGTCGGCCCACGGTGTGAATATCAAAGGGCTGCAAATCGACATCGCCGATATCGCCAAGCTCACCGCCTATGCCCGGCCCTCGTCCTTGATCGACGAAGGTGACCGCAATTTCCAGGAACATTCGGTAGCTCCCTTGACGGCTGAACAATCGGATGACGATAACGCCGTCTAGCCAAGTGACGGCAGGACCGGAGCGAAGGCTCAATCGTTGCGGTGCGCCAAGTGTGATTGCATCGAAGACCTGCGCTTCGATATTGAGGGGCTGGTCGCGACACTGGGATCAACCGCACACCGGCGTTAGGCTAGGACGTCACTCATCCGCCATCTGGTTGAGCCGTTCAGGATCTTGATCGGTTTCGGGAAGGCCGGATTGTATTTCGTGTGGCGCCAGACAGTCTGGATGCTGATCGCGTATCGGTCGACAACATCACGCACCGAGAGATAGCGCTCGTCCTGTCGGGACGTGCTCGAGCCTGAGCGATCCGGCCTCTTGCGCACAGACCGGATGATCAAGTCAGCTCGCAGGAGCCTTTGGCACAAGTGGCCATATTCTCCTGCACAGTTGCCAATGAATTNNGAGCCTCCTTAACGGGAGACGCAGGCATTGGCTTGCCGAGTTCAGCGGCTGGCGTATCAGGCTCTTCGATATTTTCAAAGAGAACGAGCTGCAAAATTGAAGACATGGTTGACCCTTTCGGAGGATCTGCAGGTCTTGCGCAGCTGGTTATGATGAATCTCATTTCGCCCGATGTGGTCTCATGTGACACGAGGCGATTTCAATATTTTTCCAAAGCGCAGGAGGGCAGCTTCGACAAGTCTGTCGTGGCGGGCCAAGTGGCGGGCCAATCCAAAGGAAACTGAAATCTTATTTTAAAAACAATATTTTAAAATGTTGCATGGCGGACAGAGAGGGATTCGAACCCTCGATAGAGTTGCCCCTATACACGCGTTCCAGGCGTGCGCCTTAAACCACTCGGCCACCTGTCCTTAACGGCCAGCACATCGCATTGTCGAAGCGGCCGGTCGGGCGCGATATATAACGAGGATTTCCTGGCGATCAACCGAAATCTGACGGATTTTTGACTTGCCTGGCCAAAAGCCTTCCTGTTAGCTGGTCTTCGTCGATGCCCGGGTTGCATGCAAGGGGCTCGTGTCTTGTCGCGTGGAGTGCATGCAAGGGGATCGGATGGTGCGTTTTGTTTTCCGTCTGGCGAGTTTCGCAACACTTTGTCTTGCGGTGATTGCTGCCGCCAAGGATTCGATCGCCTCAGTGTCCGCTTCGCAGATCGTCGTGACACCGGTCCGACTGGCCTGGGTGGAGATCAACCCAACGTCGCTGGTCCGTTTCCGTGCTGTCGTCGAAGAGAAGATCGGAACGTCCATCTGGCGCATGTTCGATGCCTGGTTCCTGCCGCAGCCTGCTTTTGCCGTGCTCCTTGGGCTGGCATTGCTGTTGTGGATGGTCGGCTACAAGAAGCCTTCGCCGGCCGGACGTTTCGCGGCCTGACCCTTGTGCAGTCGTGTCCGGGCGGCAGAGCCCGCCTGCGAGGAGTTTCCATGTTCCTGATCGATATGTTCAACAAGAAGATGACCATGCCGACGGCCGAGACCGCGCTCCCGGGGCGAGCGGAGCCGCTCGCGACCGCTGAGACCCATTTCGTGTCCGGGCGATCGCTGAAAGGGCCTTATCCGAAGGGCTGAAAGACTATCTATCTTGGCATGGGCTGTTTCTGGGGCGCCGAGCGTCTGCTGTGGAAGACGCCGGGCGTCTTTGTGACCGCCGCCGGTTACCAGGGTGGTTTCACGCCCAACCCCACCTACCAGGAAACGGTGACGGGGCTCACGGGCCATGCGGAAGTGGTGAAGGTCGTCTATGACCCGACGGTCGTCTCACTCGAGGCCCTGCTGAAGCTCTTCTTTGAAGCGCATGATCCGACCCAGGGCATGCGCCAGGGCAA
>DBUL01000258.1:17534-17772 GCA_002307905.1 Rhizobiaceae bacterium UBA1291 | reverse complement strand
GGAGGGCAGGGCAGGTTTGCCGAAGCCTAGCGCAGTGCGGAACGATTGGGGCATGAGTATTTTTGATCGATTTATTCACCCCAGTGCTGCTTTTTCCGGATAAAGCGGGAGAAGCGAAAGACAAGAAACGAGGACAAACCAATGGCTGTCGATACTTCCGCCCGCACCACCACCTGGACCTATGTCGATGGAGAATGGATCTCCGGCAACCCGCCGCTGATCGGCCCCGTCTCGCATG
>DBUL01000258.1:0-17515 GCA_002307905.1 Rhizobiaceae bacterium UBA1291 | reverse complement strand
CCGCTCGGCGGCCAACATGGGCATGAAGGCGACCGTTTCGGCCGAGGAGATCGAGCGGCTCGCCTGGGAAGGCGTGAAGAAATTCGACGGCAAGACGGCGATCTACATCAAGCCGATGTACTGGGCCGAACACGGCATGCCCGGCTCCGTCGTCGCTGCCGATCCGGACTCGACCCGTTTCGCCCTGTGCCTGTTCGAGGCGCCGATGCACACGGCCCAGCCGCATTCGCTGACGCTGTCGCCCTTCCGTCGCCCGACGCCGGAATGCGCCATGACCGATGCCAAGACCGGCAGCCTCTATCCCAATTCCGGCCGCATGATCCTCGAGGCACGCGCGCGCGGCTTCGACAATGCGCTGGTGCGCGACATGAACGGCAACATCGTCGAGACGGCGTCGTCCAACGTCTTCCTGGTCAAGGACGGCGTGGTCTTCACGCCTGCCGCCAACCGCACCTTCCTCGCCGGCATCACCCGCGCGCGCGTCATGACGCTGCTGCGCGAGGCCGGTCACGAGGTGCGCGAAGTCACGCTGTCGATCGAGGATTTCATGGATGCCGACGAGATCTTCACCTCGGGCAATTATTCCAAGGTCGCGCCGGTCAACAAGCTCGACAGCCGCGAACTGCAGGAAGGCCCGGTCGCCCGCAAGGCCCTCGAACTCTATATGGACTGGGCACGCACCACGCGCGTGCGGTGACGCTCACGGCTGCTGGCGCCCCGCGGGGGGCGCTTTGCCGGCTGCGGACGCCCGACAATGTCTGCATAGACCGCGATCGGCTCGGGCTTGCCGATCAGATAGCCTTGAATGCTCTGGCATTGCTCCTTTCTCAGGAATTCCAGCTGTTCCTTCGTCTCGACGCCTTCGGCAACGATCGGCATGTTCAGTCCGCGCCCAAGCCCGATCACCGCGCGCACGATCTCGTTGGCGTGATGGTCGCTCCACAGCTTGGAAGTGAACGACTTGTCGATCTTCAGCGTGTCGAAGGGAAAAGCCTGGAGATAGGAGAGCGACGAATAGCCGGTGCCGAAATCGTCGATCTCGATATCGATGCCGTGGGCCTTGATCCGTTCGATACTGTCTGTGACGGCGGCGCCCTTGTCGTCGAAGGAGATGGACTCCAGCAGTTCGAACGACAGGCTGCCGGGTACGATGTCGAGCTGTTCCAGCCGCTGAAGCAGGCTTTCGTCAAACAGCCGCTGGGCGGAAATGTTGACGGAGACCCGGTCGATGGCCAGGTCATTCGCCTGCCAGCGGATGCGTTGCAGCAGCGCCTGTTCGAGGATCGCAGCGTCGATCTGGGACACGACATTCAGGCTCTCGGCGATCACCAGGAAGCGGTCGGGAGTAAGGATGCCATCCTCCGGATGTTGCCAACGTGCCAGCGCCTCGACGCCATTGATCTCCAGCGTATGGGCGTCGAACTGTGGCTGGAAGTAGGCGACGAAGTCGTTCTGCTCCAGGGAACGCAGGATCGCGTCAGCGGTCTTCTTGGTATTGATCGTCAGGGACTTCAGTTGGTCGGTGAAGCGCTCGACACGATTCCTGCCGTGCCGCTTCGCCTCGTAAAGCGCGATGTCGGCGTTGACCAGCAGCTGCTCGGCCCTGACATCGGCCTTTTCCCGCATGGCTATGCCGATGGAGGCGCCGACCCGGCATTCGTGCCCGGCATAGGTGATCGGCGTATTGACGGCGTCGATCAATCGACGGGCAAGCTCGCCATACTCGCTCTCGGTCATGCTGTCGGCACAGACGACGACGAATTCGTCGCCGCCGATGCGGGCGACAAAGTCCTCGATGCGGGTATTCTCGCGCAGTTTGGCTGCGACATGCCTGAGGATGGCGTCGCCGGCACCATGGCCGAGCGTATCGTTGATGTCCTTGAACCGGTCGACGTCGATCGTCATGACGGCGAAGCGGCCGCGCATCGCCTTCTTTTGCTCGATCAGGTTTTCGAGCTGGGTGTTGAATGTCACGCGGTTGGCAAGACCCGTCAGCGTATCGTGGCTGGCCAGATAATTGACCTGTTGCTCGGCGCGCACCCGATCGCTGACATCCATCTGGGTGGACAGGATGAGGTTGCCTTGAAGAAGCATGTCGTGGATCGCGATAATGCGACCACCGATCTCGGTCTGGCTGGTGAGGGCGCCTTTAGTCTTTAGGGTGGAAACGAGATGCTTGAAGAAATGGCGGGGATCGTCCGCCCACTCGGCCACAAGCTCGGAATCCACCAACTTGGCAAAGCCGTAGGTGCCTGGCTTCTCTACAGTAATCTTGTGCAGCCGGCGGAACGGGGCGTTGAGATAGATGGCGCGGCCGTCGATATGAAACAGCCCGACAGATATCGGCAGATTATCGAGTGCCAGTTCCAGCGCCGCAAGCCGCCCGGCCATGGTTCCGGCCACGGGTTCGACCATGGATTTGGCGTGTGTCTCGCCCGTCTTGGCTTTGGTCATCGTGTCATCCGACTTCTTCGCCCCGATGCTACAATATTACGTATCCCTTAAATAATCACCTCGCGTGATGCGCCTGCATTATGCACGTTTTGGTTGGCAAGTGTGCCATCTTGGACATATTCTTAATCAGTAGACAAGTCTGCCACAATTGGCCGGGCCGAAGATCAAGCTTGGGACCGGATCGGAGTTCCAGTTCGAGCGGGTGATTTGCACGTCTACCGCTGATGGCCGAGGCGAGATTGCGCCTTGATCCATTGGCTCGGCCTCTCTATCTCTCGAAGGATCGTTTCTGATTTCCTCGAAGAAGGAAGGCCTCCCCTTGTCCGTTTTCGCCAATCTGCCCAAGCCCGCCGTCGCGCCGAAAAAGCCCGTCTCCGACACTCGCCACGGGATCACCCGCACCGACGACTATGCCTGGATGCGTGCCGAAAACTGGCAGGCCATGTTCAAGGATCCGACCCTGCTGGACGCCGAGCTTCGCCGCCATCTCGAGGCCGAGAACGCCTATATGGAAGCGGCCATGGCCGACACCAAAGAGCTGCAGAAACAGCTCTTCGCCGAGATGAAGGGGCGCATCAAGGAAGACGATAGCTCGATCCCGATGAAGGACGGCCCCTTCGCCTATGGCACCGCCTTCGTCACCGGCGGCGAACAGCCGCGTTATTTCCGCATTCCGCGCGACGCCAACCACAAGGACGAGAGCCAGCGCCATCTGCTGCTCGACGGCGACAAGGAGGCGATGGGCAAGGACTATTTCCGCCTCGCCGGCATCGACCACACGACCGACCACGCCTTCGGTCTCTGGGGCTATGACGACAAGGGCTCGGAATATTTCACTCTGCGCATCCGCGATCTCTTAACCGGCGAGGACCTCGCCGACGTGATCGAGAACACCGGCGGCGGCGGCGCCTGGGCGCCGGACGGCAAGAGCTTGTTCTATACCCTGCAGGACGAGAACCATCGCCCCTCCAAGGTCTTCCACCACGTGGTCGGTCAGCCGCAAGCGCAAGACCGGCTGGTCTACGAGGAAAAGGATCCGGGTTTCTTCATGGGCGTCGGCGGCTCGCTGCTGGATGATTACATCTATCTCGACATCCACGACCACGAGACCTCGGAATACCGCATCCTCTCGACCAAGGATCTCACCGCCGAGCCCATGCTGGTCGCCGAGCGGGTCGAGGGCATCGAATATTCGCTGACCGAGGGCGGCGACGTCTTCTACATCCTCACCAACGACGGCGACGCCAAGGACTTCAAGATCGTCGAAGCCCCGGTGACCGCGCCGGGCAAGGAAAACTGGAAGCAAGTGGTCGCCCACGTTCCCGGCCGCCTGATCCTCAATCACATGGCATTCGCCCGCCATCTCATCTGGCTGCAGCGCCGCAACGGCCTGCCGGAAATCATGATCCGCGATCGGGCGACCGGCGAGGAGCATTCGATCGCCTTTGCCGAGGAGGCCTATGCGCTCGGCCTCCAGGGTGCGGCCGAATACGACACCGACGTCATCCGCTTCTCCTATTCGTCGATGACGACGCCGACCCAGCTGTTCGACTATAACATGGCGACCCGCGAGCGCGTTCTGTTGAAGACCCAGGAAGTGCCCTCGGGCCACAATCCGGACGACTACATCACCCGCCGCGTCTTTGCCCGATCGCATGACGGCGTGGACGTGCCGGTCACGCTGCTCTACCGCAAGGATACCCCCCTCGACGGCTCCGCGCCCTGCCTGCTCTACGGCTATGGCGCCTACGGCATATCGATCGCCGCCGGCTTCAACACCAATTGCCTGTCGCTTGCCGACCGCGGCTTCGTCTATGCCATCGCCCATATCCGCGGCGGCAAGGACAAGGGTTTTGCCTGGTACGAAGACGGCAAGATGGAAAAGAAGGAAAACACCTTCAAGGACTTCATCGCCGCCGCCGACCATCTGGTGAAGGAAGGTTTCACCGCTTACGACCGGATCATCGCCGAGGGCGGATCGGCCGGCGGCATGCTGATGGGCGCGATCGCCAACATGGCGCCGGAAAAATTCGCCGGCATCATCGCCGCCGTGCCCTTCGTCGACGTGCTGAACACCATGCTCGACGACACCCTGCCGCTCACTCCGCCGGAATGGGGTGAATGGGGCAACCCGATCGAAACGCTCGAGGAATACAACTGGATCGCCGCCTACAGCCCTTACGACAATGTCGGGCAAAAACCATATCCGCCGATCCTCGCGCTCTCCGGCCTGACCGACCCGCGCGTCACCTACTGGGAGCCGACCAAGTGGATCGCCAAGCTGCGCGAGAAGGCGCCGGAGGCCGGCCCCTATCTCCTGAAAACCAACATGGCCGCCGGCCACGGCGGCAAGTCCGGCCGCTTCCAGCGCCTGGAGGAGATCGCGTTTGAATATGCGTTTGCGGTGAAGGTGGCTTGCAAGATGTGATCTTGACGTTTCACCAGTTGAGAGTGACCTAGTAACGCTCTGGCCTCTCTATGGTCGCAGCTGGAGTATTTCGATGCCCGTCTACGTCGCCCTCCTTCGCGCCATCAACGTCGGCGGCACCGGAAAACTCCCGATGGCGGAGCTGAAGGCGCTTTGCGAGGGGCTTGGCTTTTCCGATGTCTCGACCTTCATCCAGAGCGGCAACGTCATCTTCCGCGACGGTGGCGATGCGGCCGATATCGCCGCCCGTCTCGATGCGGCGTTGGCGGAACGGCTCGGCAAGCCGCCGGGTGTTTTCCTGCGCCGGCCGGGCGAACTGGCCGCAATCCTCGACGCCAATCCCTTCGCCGCCATGGAGCCCAACCGGGTGTTGGTCAGCTTCTTCGCCGAACCCGTTCCCGACGATGCGCTTCACGGCCTCGTCGCGCCCGACGGCGAGGAGGTGGTGGCGCTCGGTCGCGAGATCTTCGTCCATTACCCCATCGGGTCCGGCCGCTCGCGCCTCAGGTTGCCCATCCTGAAGAACGGCACCTCCCGCAACATCAACACGGTCACCAGGCTGCATGACCTGGCGCAGGCACTGAAGACCAGGGCGGCAACCGAAAGGAATCCTCGATCATGATGAGCGGACGCTGGTGGCTGGCAGCGCAAGTGACAAAAAGGCTGGGGTTCCGGGCGACGCTCTATGCGCTGATCGCGGTGGTGACCGCGGTCCTCAGCATCCCGATTGGCCGTATTCTTCCGGATAATCTCTCCAACCTGGTCGGCGCGGGCGCCGTAGAGAGCATTCTGACGATCATTGCCGCCAGCATGCTGGCTGTGACGACCTTTTCACTGTCGACGCTCGTCTCGGCAACCACCGCGGCGGCGACCAGCGGCACCCCACGGGCGATCAGCCTGCTCCTGCAGGACCAAACGGCACAAACGGCGCTTTCCACCTTTCTCGGCGCTTTCCTGTTCAGCCTCGTCGGGCTTATCGCGCTGAACACCGGTCTCTATACTGGCGGGGCAAGGTTGGTGCTCTTTGCCGGGACACTCGCGGTCGTGATCTTGGTCGTCACCATGCTCTTGCGCTGGATTGGCCATCTGGCGGGGCTCGGCCAGGTCGGAGAAACCATCCGCCGGGTGGCGGAAGCTGCAGAGGCAGCCTATGTCAACGAGCGCAGTAAACCCTGTCTCGGCGGCCGCCCTCTGGACGAGATCCCTGCGAGCGCCATGCCGATCTTCCACCCACAGACCGGCTATGTGCGCCATCTCGACATTGCACTGCTTTCGAGTGCGGCGGAAACTTGCCAGATGCAGCTCTATGTCGTCCAGCGACCCGGCGATTTCTGTTCGCCGAACCGGCCGATTCTCTATCTGTTGCCGGACACAACCGGCACGACCATTCTGGACGACCTGAAGCATGACCTCTTCCGTGCCTTTGCCATCGGCTATGCCCGCAACTTCGAGCAGGATCCGCTGTTTGGGCTGACCGCACTGTCGGAAATTGCCTCGCATGCCCTTTCGCGCGGCATCAACGATCCCGGAACGGCGATCGACGTCATCAGCCAGCTCACCCGAATTCTCGGTCACGAATCGGGCAAGCAGAGCGTGGAGCCGCTGGAGCCGGACTGCCCGCGTGTCCACGTCAAGAAGATCAATGCCGACGACTATGTGGAGGCCGCCTTTCTTGCCATAACGCGCGACGGCGCCGGCATGGTCGAAGTCGGACTGGTCCTGCAACACGCGCTCTCAGCCCTTGCGACCGGCGAGGGCTATGATTTCACCCAGGCTGCGCGGGCCATGGCCAAGACCGCTCTGGAGCGCGGACTTGCCACACTCGCCTTCGAGGATGATCGCGCCCGGCTGTTGGCCGTCCATGACGAAGAAAGCAAGTTCGGGCATCTCGGCTGACGGGTCTCGGCGGCAATGAGTGCCAAGTGATCAGCCGGAATGTGACATGCGTCACGAAGCAGCGTCACGTGCGGCGGATATTGTCAAGCAGGCGAGGGGTGTAATCGGGTGATTGCTGCGCTGCGGCGCAAGCCTCGCGCAAGCTTCAATGGTTAACAAATGGTTAACTATTGGAACGAAAGTGTCTGCCATGAGGATCGATAGCGGCCTTAGCAGCTATTCATATCATAGCCGGTTCATACCGAGCGCGACGGAAAGCGAAGATGCTTCGGCGGATTCTGCTGCGACCGCCAAGCCACGCAGCAGCGGAAACAGCGCCTTCAGCAGCACGCTTCTGTCGTCCAATCTGGCAACGGCCTTGTGGATCGTCGAAGGCGGACGCAAGGCTGCCGCAACCCCCGGTGCCGATCTCTCCGTCGCCGCCGATGAAACGCCCGCAGCCTCCGTCGCCGAAAAGGTCGAAGCGCTCTATCGCGAATACGAATTGGACGGNNAGGAGGGCTGAGCCTGCCTGCTGCTCTGTGGGAAATGCAGAAAGGGCGCCGATGGCGCCCTTTGTCTTTTGCCGGTCTTGGGTTTTTGGCGTCTGCGGTCAATGTGCATGGTCGTGTCCGTCCGCTGCAGCATGCGCGTGCGGTTCAATCCGCTGATGGCGGTCGGTGCTGCAGGACGTGCAGCCTTCCTCGGCCTTCCTCGCCAGCGCCTCGGCGCCGCCGGCCTTCCACTCGTTCCAGGACTGCCAGAGGATCTGGGCCGAGGAATTGAGGAACAGCCCGGCCATGATGAAGGCGACGGCAAGGTCGGGCCAGGCGGTTGCCGTGCCCCAGACGCCGACGGCGGCGATCATGACGATGACATTGCCGATCGCGTCGTTGCGCGAGCACAGCCAGACCGAGCGCACATTGGCATCGCCGTCCTTGTAATTCATCAGGAGAAGGACGCTTGTGACATTGGCGGCCAGGGCCATGAAGCCGATTACGCCCATCACCGGCGCCTCCGGCATGCCGTCGTAGAACACCCGCCAGACGGTCGAGCCGAAGACCCACAGCCCCATCAGGAACAGGCTGATGCCCTTGGCCGCCGCCGCCGTGCTGCGCACCTTCAGCGACGCGCCGATCACCGCGAGGGAAATGCCGTAGGTCACGGCGTCGGCGAAGAAATCGAGCGCGTCGGCCTGCAGGGCCTGCGAGCGGGCGAGTTGGCCCGCCGTCATCTCGACGAGGAACATGGCCGCGTTGATGAAGATCACCAGCCAGAGCCGGCGCTTGTAGGTGTCGGACATGCCGTCGAAGGGGGCGTGGCTGTGGCCGTGGCTGGCGCTCATCTGGTCGTTTCCTTTTCGTCTTGCTCTCGTTCGACGTCTTACCTAGTCTCTATAGCGACTAGAGGTTCAAGAGGGTATTGCGAGAAATGTACTCGATCGGGGAACTTTCCCGCCGCACCGGCGTCAAGGTGCCGACTATTCGCTACTACGAGCAGATGGGCCTGATCGCCGCGCCCGACAGGTCGGAGGGCAACCAGCGGCGCTATGAGCGCGCCGAACTGGAGCGCCTGACCTTCATCCGCCATGCCCGCGATCTGGGCTTCCCGATCGAGGCGATCCGCGAACTTCTGGCGCTGAGTGGCCATCCCGACGAGCCCTGCGAGCGCGCCGACCATATCGCCCGCGAGCAGCTGGTCGAGGTGCGCGAGAAGATCGCCCGGCTGCAAAAGCTGGAGCATGAACTGGACCGCATCGTTGCCCACTGCGGCAACCATACCGTCGGCGACTGCTACGTCATCCGGGCGCTGTCCGACCACGGGCTGTGCGACAACGAACATTGAGGAGAAAGCGGCGATGCGGGTCGCTTGAACAATGCCAGCCACCCCGCGGTCCGCCCGGTCGTCCCCATTGACAATCGATTGAAATCGGCGCATTGAAGCCGCCATGATCATCGCACGCGCACCCATCTCCTGCACGTATTTTTGGGCCTACCGGTAACCGGCGGCTCGACAGATCATCATGTCAACAGGCCGCCGTCAGGCGGCCTTGTTGTTTTGTAAGACAAAAGCTTTCCCTGACGGCGCAAACGAAAAAGGGAAGCGAAAAATGACCGAAGACACCGATATCACCCTGCCGCGACCGCCCGTCGTGGTCATCCGCGCCGCCAAGTCCCATGACCTGCCGGAACTGAACGCCATGATCGCGGCGCTTGCCCTGCATCAAGGCGACGCCTCGGCGATGACGCCGGAAAAGCTTGAGCGCGACCTGTTCGGCCCGCTGCCATGGATCACCGCGCTGGTCGCCGACGGCGGCGAGGGCCTGATCGGTTACGCCATCCTCGTGCCGCTCTACAGGGCGCAGGAAGGCAAGCGCGGCATGGACCTCCATCATCTCTACGTGCGCGACGGCCAGCGCGGCAATGGNNGCGAGCTTGCCCGCCAGTTCGGCTGCGATTACCTTTCTGTCAGTGCCGCGACCGGCAATTTCGCCGCCCATCGTTTCTACGAACACATGGACTTCGTGCCCCGTCCGGTCACCGGCATGCGCTACATGCAGGCGCTGTCCTGAGCGCGGCCACGCCTGGCTTTTTCGTTTACAAGGAGAATTGCCCATGTCCCGCATCGCTGTCGCCCTGCAAACCGATTTCGCTGATTGGGAGCCCGCGCTCCTGATGGCCGCCGCGCGCGCTTATCTCGGCTGCGATGTGCTGACCGCCTCGCCGGACGGCCAGCCCGTCGTCTCGATGGGCGGCCTCAAGGTCACGCCGGACATCGGCTTTGCCGAGATTGACCCGCAGCGCTTCGACGCGCTGGTGATCCCCGGCGGCTATGCCTGGGAAAAGGGGCGGGCCTTCGATTTCACCGAGCTGGCAAAGGCCTTCCGGGCTGAGAACAAGGTCGTCGCCGGCATATGCGCCGCGGCCAGCGCTCTCGCCGCAACCGGTATCCTCGACGACGTCGCCCATACCGGCAATTCGCGCGCCTCGCACAGCAAGTATCCCGGCTACCATGGCGCCGATCTCTATCGCGATCAGCCGCGGGCGGTGTCAGACAAGCGCATCGTCACCGCGCCGGGTTCGGCACCGGTCACCTTTGCCATTGAAGTCTTGAAAGCGCTCGATCTGTGGACGCCCGAGGCTGAAGCCGAACTCTCGGCCTTTGCCGCCGAACACCGCTAGGCACGTCGATCGCGCCAGGAAACGCCCTAATGCCGCACCGGCGGATGCTGCGACCATTGCTGCAGCGTCGTCTTGATCAGCACCAGGGCGGCCTGCTGCGCATGGTCGCGTTCGCGCGGATCGACGATGTTGGAAAGCCGCTTCTCGAAGGCCCGGACGGTCTCGTCGACCCAGCGGTGCAGGGCCGGATCCGGAAAGCTGTCGAGCAGCGAACGGAGCGCGTTTTCCATCTTCCGGCGTTCGAGGCTCATGCTTCAGTCCTTGGCCATTGTGACGAAACGCACTCTGGCGGTGCAGGCTTGCGCGATGCTGGAGGGCGGGAGGGAAAAGGCGGTTGTCTGACGTTCTGCCCCTCATCCGCCTGCCGGCACCTTCTCCCCCGAGTGGGGCGAACGTCAGGGTGAGGGGCGGCCCTGCTCAAGAACGATGCCGTCCGTTGCCGTGCGCAAGGCTCACTTCACCGCCGGCACAGCCTTCAGATAGGCGGCGATCGCCTCGCGGTCGGCGGCGGAAAGCTCGGCCAGGTTCTTCTGCACCTCGACCATCGAGCCGCCGACGCTGTCGAAGTCGGGGGTAAATCCGGTCTCGAGATAGGAGGCGATGTCGCCGGCCGACCACGCCCCCATGCTCTTCGAGCCGGGGGTGATGTTGGGGATGGTGCCTTGGCCTTCCGGGTTCGGGCCGCCGGCCAGCCATTGACCGTCCTTGAAGCCGCCGAGCGCGTGGCGTGGCGTGTGGCATTCGCCGCAATGGCCCGGGCCCTCGACCAGGTATTGGCCGAGCTTCACCTTTTCGTCAGCTTCAGCGATCGTCACGCGCGGTTGCTCGTCGAAGAACAGCAGCTTCCAGCCGCCGAGCGTATAGCGGATGTTGAACGGGAAGGGCAGTTCGTGCTCGGGCGCTACTACGTCGCTTGCCGGCAGCGTCTTCATGAACCCGTAGAGGTCGTTGATGTCCTTCGGCGCCATGCGGGCATAGGAGCCATAGGGGAAGGAAGGATAGAGATGCTCGCCGTCGCGCCCGACCCCGCGCGTCATCGCATCGCCGAATTCGGCAAGCGTCCACGCGCCGATGCCGGCGGTCGGGGATGGCGATATGTTGGGCGCATAAAAGGTGCCAAACGGACTGGCAAGCGGCGCGCCGCCCGAGAGTACGAGCCTTGCGTCGCCCTCGGATTTCGCTGCGGCATGACAGCTGGCGCAACCGCCGGCAAAGAAGATGCGTCGGCCGTTTTCGAGGTCCGCCTCGCCGAGATTGGCCCAGACGGAAGCGTGCTGGCGCTGAGGTGCCGTGACGATGAGGAAGCCCGCTCCGCCGACCACGCCGAGCGCCACCAATGCGCCTAGCCGTTTCGGCCATTTCGATGCCATGGCGACCTCCAACCTCGATTTTCTCTGCTTGCGGAAAACGCGGTGCCGGCACACCTCGCTGCTGATGCGAGGGGCCGGCGCCGGTGGATCGTCTCTTCGGGCTTACTTCTTCAGGCGGTAGGTCTCGTGACAGCTCGAGCAGGTCGCACCGACGGCCTTCATGGCCGCGCCGGTGCTGGCTTGGTCGGTCGGCATGGCGGCGAGCTGGGCTTCGGCCACCTTGACGAGCTCGTCAGACTTTGCCTTGAAGTCCTCCGGGGTTTCCCAGATCTTCGTCGTGGCCTCGGTGTCCAGACCCACTTCCGTTCCGGCCCGGAAATGGTTCGGGAAATCCTTGGCCACGTCCGCCATGGTGGTCAGCGAAGCCTTTACGACCTCCGCGTCGAACGGCTTTTCTCCCTTGACGATCGCGCCGAGGGCGCCGACCGCGCTGCCGACCTTCTTCATCATTTCCTGGCGCACGACCTGCGGCTCGTCGGCGGCGGTCGCGGCGGTCATTCCGAGCGCGGTGACGATGGCGGCGGCCATAACAAGTTTCAGCTTCATCGGGTTTCTCCATGATGGCGGGCCGGGCGGACCGGCGGCTGGATTGCAGAAATGCGCCGGATGATGTTTGCAAAATTGTACGACAGGAATGAAGTCACATTCAGGTGAAGTGGGGGCCTTCCTCCAATTATATGATAAATATCATGAATTGCTGCGTTTCCCCGACGCCTCAGCCTGTGCCGAGCCCGTGCCACAGCGTGAGCGCGGCCGCCGCGATCAGCATCCCGCCCGCAGTCCGGCCGACCCAGATCGTCGCCGCCGGATTACTCGTCAGCGTCGCCCGCGCCCGGTCGGCGGCCAGCGCCACGCTGCCATAGACGAGCGCCTGCGTGATGATCGTCATCACCCCGAGAACCAGCCCCTGCAGCCATATCGGCCCGTAGACCGGTTTCAGGAACTGCGGATAGACGGCGATGACGAACAGATAGGCCTTGGGGGTCAAGAGGCAGGTGGCGACGGCGCGGCGAAAGGTCTGCCACAGCGCGCCTCTATCCATCCGCTCGACCGTATCGACGGTGATCGCGCTTCTGACCAGCGTGTGTCCGATCCAGATCATATAGAGCGACCCGGCGATCAGGATCGGCGTGAACAGCCTGGGCGCGAGCGCCAGCAACAGCCCGGTGCCGAGCGTGCCGTAGAGCGTGTGCACCACGCCACCCGTCATCATACCCGAGGTGGCGACCAGCCCGGCGCGCCGCCCGCCCGACAGCGCGCTCGCCAGCACATAGAGCATGTCCATGCCCGGCACGATGATGATGCCGGCGATCAGCACGAGGAAAAGCCAGAGGGTGTCAGCGTAACTCATGTCAGTATCCTTGGAAGTTTCGAAACGCGGAGTTGCATCTTCCGGCTAAAAAAACCAGCCGGTTTCGCCTTTCCATAAGCCCGGCTAACTGACATCCTTGTGTCAGTAGCGATTCAGTCGGGGAGAGGAAAATGCGAAAGGCGTCGCGGCTCTTCGAGATCATCCAGATCCTCAGGCTGTCGCGCCGCGTCGTCACGGCCGCCGAGATCGCCGGGCAACTGGAAGTGACCCCGCGCTCGATCTATCGCGACATCGCAGCCCTCCAGGCCATGCGCGTGCCGATCGAAGGCGAGCGGGGGCTGGGCTATATCCTGCGCCCCGGTTTCGACCTGCCGCCGCTGATGTTTTCGGTGGAAGAGACCGAGGCGATCGTGCTCGGCCTGGCGCTTCTGGAGCGCACGGCTGATACCGCGCTGAAACAGGCGGCCCGGCGGGTCAATGCCAAGATCGCCGGCGCCGTGCCGGAACCGCTGCGCCAGGTGCTTGAGAGCAAGGCCTTGCATGCCTGGGGTTCGGCTGCCCCAGTGCCGGAAGGGATCGATCTCGCCCTGGTCCGCGCCGCCATCCGCGACGAGCGCAAGCTGCTCATCGACTATCGCGACGAATGGGGCAATGCGACGGAACGCACGGTGCGGCCGCTGGCGCTGGTCTATTATTCGGCGACCGCCGTCATCGTCGCCTGGTGCGAACTGCGCCAGGCGATCCGCAATTTCCGCGCCGACCGGGTCGAAGACTGCCGGCCGCTCGCGGATTTCTTTTTGGGCGAGGGCAATGGCTTGCGTGAACTCTGGACCAGCGGCTGGACGAGCAGCGGCGTTGCCGCGCCTGCCTAGAGCGTTTCCTGGCTCGATTGAAGCACTCTGCCGAAGCAGGTTTTCGTCAGGGCAAAGGCGATTGGCGAAGGGCATACCCCATGGTACGGCCGAGCCGATCGCCTTTGCCCTGGCGGAAAGATGCTCGGCCCTTCGGGTTGGCTGAAACGGGCCGCCTGATCGCCCGGCCGGCTTGGCCGTAGGGCGTGGCTACGACGCGCGCCGGCCGGGCAACCATCCGACTCCGTTTGAGCCAACAGAATGCTTCAATCGAGCCAGGAAACGCTCTAGAGGGCGAGGACGCGGCTTTTCTCGCGGCCGAAGCCGGTGATCTCGATGCGGTCGGCATGGACGGCGACGATCGCGAAGGCGTTTTCGTCGAAGGTGTCAACCATGCCCTTGATGTTGACGAAATGGGTGCCGTTCAGCAGCCCGTAATTGCCGACATGGTTGTGGCCGCAGAAATAGCCGATCGCGGAAGGCGAGGCGGCGATCAGCGCGGACACCTCTTCGGCGCCCCACAGGTTGTGGTCGCTCGACGGGTGGAGCGGATAGTGCCCGAACACGATCGCCCGCTCGCCGGCCTCTTCCGCCAGCTTCAGCCGTTCGGCCAGCCACGCGACCTGCGCCACACTCATGCCGGCATTCCACATCTGCGCATTGGCAGCACCCGCCGCCGTGAGCAAGGCCAGCCGTTCGGCCGCCTCGACCCGGCGCGGATCGTCGAGTGGCGGGGCAAACAGCGAGATCTCGTTGCCGTCGGTCAGGATCAGCCTGACCCCGTTGACGGCGAAATCGTGATAGGGCGCCGGCATGCCGAGCCTGGCATGGACGTCCGCCAGCCTGTCGGAGGCGACGGCGAAGTCGTGATTGCCGGGCAGGATGTGATGCGCGTGGCGCAGCGTGTCGTAGAGCGGCAGTATACGGTCGAAGTTCTCCCAGTCCCGGTCGATCACGTCGCCGAGCGTCACGACGAAGTCGAGATCCTCGCCGTTGAACCGCGCGATGGCCGCCTCGAGCTTGCCGAGGCTTTGCGCATAGTGACGGTTGAGGCGGGTATTGGGCTCGATCGGCGCATATTGCGGATCGGCGATCAGGCCGAAGCGGAGGAGGGGTGAGGATTGTTGGGAGGGCATTTTCGACACGTCATGAAAGGGATGGCCGGACATAGGCGCGGGCCATGACAGTCGTGTGACAGGCGCGAATTCATCTGCGGCCGTGAGTGACCTCTACTTGAAAAGTTCGGAGTGCGTCCCGGCTCGTGTGAAAACAACCAGATTCTGCTTTTCGTCCAGCGTGTAGATCAAGAGGAAATCGCCGCCAATGTGGCACTCGCGGTGATCTCCCCACTCCCCGGTCAACTGGTGATCCTTCCATTCCGCCGGAAGAGGTGCATCATTCGCAACGAGAAGGCCCATGACCTCCTTCAATCTGACCATGTCGTATCGCCCGGAATCGTTGAGACTTTTCCAGTCTCTGACGAATTGCTTCGTATGGTCCGAGCAGCGAGGAAGCGAAGCCCGCTTCGATGAAGCCGGTTTGCTCTTGCCTTGCTTATGGCGCACCGATTCCAGCCTCGATTGAACCGATCAGTTCTTCGGCCGTCGCAAAGCGGTTCCGCCGCGCTGCCTTGATGGCGCGNNGCATTCGGTCGGGTCAATTCAATCGGGAGAGCCTTTTCGCGGGCGAGCCTCGTCAGCATCATGCGCATCACATCGGAAACCGTCAGTCCGAGACTGTCGAGCACTTCGGTCGCATCGTCCTTCAATGCGGAATCGATCCGCGCCCGGATATAAGCATTTGCTGCCATTGTGAGCATCCTTCTTTTATTGAGAAGGATGTAGCTCAAATGGGCATCAATTTCAAGGCGCGGCCGGAGCTCGGGGGACCTCTCTGCCGCGAGCGGGCGGAAAGGTCCACCCTCAGATCACCCTAACTGCATAGACTTCGCCCCCGGCGAGCGGCAGCAGGCGGTTGGCCATTTCGGCTTTCAGCTCTTCGTGGCGGGCGATTTCCTCAGGGGTCTTGTTGGCCTTGGCGCCGAGGGTGACGAATTCGGCGCGCACATGGCCCGGCTTGATCACGGCCTCGACCGTCTTGCCGCGATAGCTGAAGCGGAAGACGTAAGGCCCAGGCGGTTCGGAGATCACGTCGTGTCCGCCGATCGATCTGTCGACGGTGAGCCGCCCTTCGGTCAGCGCGCGCGTGACCATTTCCAGCGCGTCTCGGCCGCCGTGGCCGGAAAAGGCGGTGAGGATCGTCACCTCGCGCCGCTCGAGCGGCGTATCCGACAAAAGCGGAAAGGCCGCCTGCATGGCCTTCAGCGCATGCGCCACGCCGCCGGGGAAACCGCCGCCGTGATAGGCGTTGATGCTGTCGAAGGTGAAGCTGATCGGGTGTCCGTTGTCGAGGACGGTGATCGAATTAGACATGGGCATAGGCCTTCAGGTTGGGAACGAACCGGTCGAGGAAGCGCGTCGTCGCCGGCATGAAATGCGAGCCGTGATGGAACATCGGATCGAGTGAGGAGAGGATCATCGTGCCGGGCGTCGAGACCTTGTCCTCGTAGAGGATCGGCCGGCCTTCGCCGTCGTGGGCAAGAATGGTCGCGCCTTCCGGCGGAACGAACCAGCCATGCAGATGCCAGGTCGCATCCTTGTCGCCGATGCCCTGCATCAACGGATGCGAGGCGGCCGCCTCGGTCACCCGGACGCCGAGATCGGCCGACGGGTCGAGCCACCACCACCAGTTCGTCGGTGTCTCGGTGAAGTCCACGGCCGGCAGCCAGAGGTCCGACCGGCTCTCGCCGAGCGCAACGACAGTCCCGCCGAACTCGAGATGGCGGGCGACGACGTCCTTCTGCGCGATCATCCGCTGCGCGGGGGTGCGGCAGGGCACCCAGAGAATGTCATCCGGCCGCAGCACGTCGCCGAGCTGTTCCGGCGTGCAGATCACGTCGAAGGCCTGCGTGTAGAGCGGACCTTCCAGGCTGCGGATATTGTAATAGGTGCCCGACGAGGGGGCGACGATGCGCGGGCCGGCGCGGGTCGAGGTGCGATGGCCGCCATACGCATCCGGCTCCGAAAGCGGCAGCATTTCCTCCGGCCTGGCCGGGTTTGCCGGCCAGGGATCGAAGCACAGGCCGCCGTTCGCCCAGGCGAGGATACGCGCCGATAGCTCAGGCGCCAGTCCCCATTCGAGCCCCATGCCGGCGAGGTCGTTGCCGGAATGGGAGAAGATGCGCCCGCCCCTCGGCCGTGCCCAGACCCAGTCGACCGGGACCTTCGCGGGCCCCAGTCCATTGACGGCGACCGCACCGTCGGGCAGCGGGTTGCAGCCCCGTCCGTAGAAGCCGGCGACACCCTTGTTGGTCTCCAGCTTCTTGAGATCAATACCGTAGTAGATCGGGTGCGGGTTGACCGCGGAAAGGTCGAAGTCGGCCCGCTTCGGCTCCGCGATCGGCCGGTATTGCGCCATGCCGTCGACGAGCGGGCGCACCATGTGTCCGTTGAAGAACCACCGGCCGCCGCGATCGAGAAAGGCCTCGAGCGTCGGCTTGAGCGCGAGCATGGCGTCCTGGTCGAGCTGCTGGCCGGTGATCAGGCCCGTGTGGGCCGACAGGATCTCCCGCGTCAGGTCGTTCTGTTCGACGATGACGGCCTCGCCGCGCGCCACGGCCTCGACGATGCCCGGCGAGGGTTTGCCATAGGCGGATTTCAGATAGATCGTGCTCATGCTGCCTCTGTTCCGGAAAAAGCGGGCAGGATCGCCCGGCGTGTCTCGCCCGTGGGACCGTTGACCTCGACCCAGCGCATCGGCACGCCGTAGAGCTCGGAGAGCTTGTCCGGCTCGATCATCTGCGAAACCGGGCCGTGGATCTCGCCGCCGCCCGGCATCATCAGGAGAACGTCGTCGGAGGCCGCCAGCGCGTGGTTGGGGTCATGGGTGGTGAAGATGATGGCGAAGTCACGCCGGAGCCTCAGCGTATCCAGTAGTTCCAGCGTTTTCGCCTGGTTGCCGAGGTCGAGCGCCGAGGTCGGCTC
>DBUL01000207.1:26319-26492 GCA_002307905.1 Rhizobiaceae bacterium UBA1291 | reverse complement strand
CTCGGCGAAATAGAGCGGGCTCGGACGACCGGTGTAATGGGTGTTGAGGTGCGCGAGCTCGGCCTGGAATTCCGCATCGGTCTTTGCCCTTTCCCACTCCGCCTGCAGGTCGAGGATCAGCGGCATCAGGGTCTCAGCGACAAAACGGCCGCCGAAGATGCCGAACAGGCCAT